>CAZZEI010000001.1:0-59828 GCA_964653165.1 uncultured Flavobacteriaceae bacterium
CTTAATGGAACATACTTACCGAGTAATGCTGATACAACTGCAGGAAGTGTATCACTTACCTTAACTACAACCGGAGGTTGCGTGGCTGTTTCACAAACCATAACTATTACAATTATTGATGGACCGGGAGTAAACGCGGGTGTCGATCAAACAGTTTGTTCTAATAACTCAAACGTTACTTTGAACGGAAATGTTACAGGGGCAGCAACGGGCGGAATATGGTCGACTGTTGGAACAGGAACTTTTACTCCTGATAATATTACTTTGAATGCAACTTATACTCCAAGCAGTGCAGATACGGCAGCAGGAAGCGTTACAATTATACTTTCTTCAACCGGAAACGGAATTTGTAATGCTGCTTCCGATACAATAATCATCACTTATACAAAACCGCCTATAGCTTTTGCCGGAAATGATGTAACCATTTGCGCAAATAATTCAACTGTACTTGGCGGAGTAGTTTTTGGAGGAATAGGTACAGGAATTTGGACTACACCTAATGGAAGTGGAATATTTACACCAAACAACACTTCTCTTACTGGTTTCTATAATTCAGTTTCGGCAGACACTGCCCTTAGTAATGTCATACTAATTCTTACTACTACAAATAACAGTGGTTGCTTAGCTTCTTCTGATACTGTTCTTATAACTGTTAGTCCGGGTCCTGTTGTAAATGCAGGTGTTGATCAAACAATTTGTTCTAATAATGCAACCGTAAATCTTAACGGAACTATTTCTTTTGCTACAGGTGGTCAATGGAGTACATCAGGCACCGGAACATTCACTCCTAACGACAGCACATTAAATGCAACATATACGCCAAGTGCTGCTGATATTTTAGCAGGTTCCGACACATTAATTCTTACATCAACAGGAAACGGTTTATGTCTGCTTACAACAGATACAATGATTATTATTTATACTCCGCAACCTGTTGTAAATGCAGGCAGTGATATTTCTATCTGTAATACTTCTACATCAGCTTCTTTGAGCGGAAGTGTAAGTGGTGGATCAACAACCGGACAATGGACAACATTAGGAAGCGGAACGTTTGCACCTAACGACAGTACTTTAAATGCAACCTACAATTTAAGCACTGCCGATTCTACCGCCGGAACCGTAACACTTGTTCTTACTTCAACAAACAATGGTAGTTGCTTAACTGTTACTGATACAGTTATTATAAATCTTACTATTCCTCCATTCGCTTTTGCCAGTAACGATACAACGGTTTGCGGTGGCGCTGGCGCATTACAATTAAATGGAAGTATTTCGGGTGTTACTGTTGGACATTGGACTACCAGTGGAAATGGAGTATTTGCACCGAACGATAGCACATTGAATGGAACTTATACACCTGGCTCAACTGATTTAAGTGTTGGCTCTGTTACAATTACTTTAACTACTAATCCAAACGGACAATGTCCGGCCGCAAAAGACAGTTTAGTAATTACTTTGATTCCATCGCCTATTGTGAATGCAGGAACAAATATTCCGATATGCGGTGGCGTGATAACTGCGCAACTTAACGGAAGTGTTACGGGTAGTACAACTACTGGAATATGGACAACGTTAGGAACAGGAACATTTACACCTAACGATAGTGCACTTAATGCAACTTATAATTTAAGCAATGCCGATACTACCGCAGGAAGTGTTACGCTTATTCTTACTTCAACTAACAATGGTAATTGTCCGTCAACAACTGATACAGTTATTATCTTAATGAATTCTGTCTCGGTAACATTTGCAGGAAATGACACAACTATATGTGCAAGCGTAGCAAGCATACAACTTAATGGTTCAGTAACCGGCGGTTCAGGAGCAGGACAATGGACTAGCAGCGGAACAGGAACTTTTACTCCGAATGACAGCACACTTAATGCAACATACACACTAAGTTTAGCTGATTTGATTTCAGGTACAGTAACATTCACACTAAGTTCAATAGCTAATGGAAACTGTCCGCAATCGGTAGATTCTATGATATTAAATATTACTCCAACACCTCTTGTTATTGGAGGAGCTAATATTTCTATATGTAATGGAAATATGTCAACACCACTTAACGGTACAGTAAGCGGTGGAACAACAACCGGTCAATGGTCCACTTTAGGCACTGGAACATTTACACCAAACGACAGTACGCTTAATGGCACCTATAATTTAAGCGTTGCCGATTCAACTGCAGGAAGTGTTACATTAATTCTTACATCAACAAACAACGGAAGTTGTTCTGCTGTAACAGATACAGTTTTAATTAATCTTAATTCAAATGCGGTTACTGTAGCCGGAAATGATACTTCGGTTTGTCAGTCAATTGCCAACATACCATTAAACGGAACCGTTACCGGAGGTTCACCAACCGGGCAATGGTCAACATTGGGTACTGGAACATTTACACCAAACGATAGTACATTAAATGCTACCTATCAACAAAGCTTAGCGGATGTTACAGCAGGAAGCGTTACACTTGTTTTAACTTCTACTTACAATTGTGTAAATACAACTGACACGTTGAAAATAACTTTTGATTCAACTTCAATTGCAACAGCCGGAACAGACCAAACAATTTGCAGTGGAAGTATTATTACACTTAACGGTTCTATTACCGCAGCTACAGTTGGACATTGGACAACTGTTGGTACCGGAACTTTCACTCCAAATGATAGCACATTAAATGCGACATACACTCCTAGCGTTACAGATAACGATACCCTGACTTTTGTTCTTACAACATCAGGAAGCAGTGCTTGCGGTAGCGCAAGTGATACAGTAGTTGTTTACACAGGCGGACAACCTAATGCGTCCTTCTTCGCTTCTAATTCCTGTCTTGGTTTAATTACAAACTTTGCCGACAGTTCAAACGGTGCAACTATTACTTCATGGTACTGGAGTTTTGGAAACGGTGATACATCCATCGTTCAAAATCCAAGTTACACATATACGGTTAGCGGAACTTACACAGTGAGTTTAATAGTTTCGTCGGGAACAAGCTGTACTGATACCATAGTAAAAACGGTTACTATAAATTCAGCACCTGCATCTTCGTTTAGCTTTACTGCAAATTGTTTAAGTGATAGCGTTAAGTTCACCGATAATTCGAGTGTTACGCCTGGAGTTATTACAGGATGGAACTGGACTTTTGGAGATGGAAATTCTTCAACAGCACAAAATCCAAATCACTTATACGATAGTATAGCTACATTCACTGTAACACTTACCGTGTTATCAGATTCGGGATGTTCAGCAACCTCTACTCAAACTGTAAATATAAATCCTTCTCCTCTTGCAGGATTTACAGCGCAGACAAGTTGCGGATCGCTGGTTAATTTTACTGATACATCATCCATAGCTCCTCCAGATTCGATTACATCTTACAACTGGACATTTGGAGATGGAGGAACTTCTACCAATGCAAATCCTGTTTATTCGTACGGCGCGAGTGGAACATACACTGTGTTATTACAAGTGCAATCAAACAATGGATGTACAGATACAGCTACAAAAGTTATTACAACCGGAACACCAGTTACAGCTGATTATATTCCTGCAGGAGGAACATATAATGCTAACCAGGGAATTAACTTTACAAATCAATCGGTAGGAGCATTAACTTATACGTGGACATTTGGCGATAATACATCATCAACCGTAACAGATCCAAGTCATGCGTTTAGTGCTTCCGGTACGTACACAGTTGTATTAATTGCAACTAACAGTCAGGGTTGCAGTGATACCACTGAACATGTATTTACAATAAACCCAGTTGGTTATAATGTAGCCACCGGATTCTCACCTAACGGAGATGGATTAAATGATTACTTCTATATTTTGGGAGGACCATTCAGTCAGTACGATTTAAGAGTATTTAATGAGTGGGGACAGCAAATATTCATGTCGAACGACCAGGGATATAAATGGGATGGCTCATACAATGGTGTTCTACAGCCGGCAGGTACATACATATATGTTTTCAATGGAAAAATTTCTGACGGCGAGGCAATAAAATTACAGGGTCAAATAAACGTAATACGATAAGATTATGAAGACAAAAATATTTATACCCGTTTTTCTTATCTGCGTTTTAGCAATGCAGGTAAAGGCGCAGGATTTTCATTTGGCGCAATACGACGCTTTCCCCCTTTATATTAATCCGGCGCTTACAGGAAATTATTTAGGTGAAGAAGGAGATTACAGGGTAAACAGCGTTTATCGTACACAGTGGCGCGCGTTAAGTCCAAAACCTTTTGCTACTTACGGAGTGTCGTATGATATGCCCTTTAAAAAGTGGGAGAAGAACTTTGGTTTGGGAGGATTTATTCTTAATAATCGTTCGGGGGTCGGAAATTTTAACACACTCAATTTTCAGTTAGCAGCTTCTTACCAGATAACTGACCCGGAAAAATCTCCGCATTTGCTGAGTACGGGTTTGCAGATGGGATTATTTTATAAAACCTACAATCCGGCTAAACTTTTGTACGAGAGCCAGTATGACGCAAGCTCAAATTCTCTTAACCCCGCTATTGGCAGCGGTGAAAACTTTCAGCAATTGAGCCGCACAAACTTTGATGCAAACATGGGTGTGTACTACAAGTATAAAGAGAAAGATAAAAAGTACTGGCCTTTTGTTGGTTTATCGTTGTATCACGTAAACAAACCAAAAGAATCGTTTATGGGGTTTAAGAACAGGTTGCCAATACATTGGAATGTGCAGGCAGGTTGTGATATTATCATTGATGAAAAAATAAAAATAGTACCCATGATTTTATTTATGAACCAGGCTCGTGCATGGGAATTAAATATTGGCAGCTTAGCTTATTACAGACTTAATGATCATAAAGATGTTCATTACGATTTGATTGTTGGGTTAAATTACAGAGTAAAAGATGCTGTAATAATACAGATGGGTGTTAAAAAAGATAATGTTATTTTTCGCATGAGTTACGATTTCAATACTTCTTACCTTACCAAATATTCAAGTGGCAGGGGCGGTTTTGAATTAACACTTTCAGTTACCGGTAAAAAAGGTGTTCCGGTTTTTAAATCGATGGCTAAGTTCTAAGCCCTGCCACTGATTACGCGGATTTTCACAGATTTGTACGCACAGATTTACTTTTTTATTAGAAAGGCTTTGATGTTGTTTAGCAAATAGGGCTATGTGTCAGAAAATTTATTTTCCTATGCCTTCTTCACGCTTTATTGTTTCTATGATCTATGTGGTTAACAAACGTATACAAATAGAAGATTATTTTGTCGCTGTGTAAATTGAAGCCACGCCAAAGGTAAGCGGTTTAAAGGCAGATTTATGGTAACCGCATTTCGTTAAAATATCGCAAAAGGTTTGTCCGTATGGAAAAGCCTCTACCGATTCGGGCAAATAGGAATAGGCACGGTGGTCTTTTGAAAATAATTTACCTATAGCAGGAGTTACGAAGCGGAAATAAAATTTATAGAAATAACTGAAGAACCCTTTTGGTTTTGAAAATTCTATAATTACTAAATCTCCACCGGGTTTTAGTACACGTAACATATCTTTTAGTCCGGCTTCCAGGTTTTCAAAATTACGTACCCCAAAACCAACCGTAATTGCATCAAAATAATTATCAGAGAAAGATAAATGCTCTGCATCTCCCAATAGAAGTTCGATTTTATTTTCGAGGTTTAATTTTTTTATTTTTTGTCTGCCAATTTCCAGCATTCCGGCAGAAATATCAATGCCTGTAACTTTTTTGGGAACCGCATCTAAACACGCAATAGCAAAATCACCGGTACCGGTGGCGACATCTAAAATAAACTGCGGGTTTTTATTTTTAAAAATGTTTACTGCTTTTCTTCGCCAGCCTTTATGGATACCCAATGATAAAAGTGAATTTAAAAAATCGTAGCGAAACGCAATGTTATTAAACATTTCGGCTACCTGCTCCTTTTTTGTTTGGGTTTGGTTGTAAGGGGTTACGGTTGGCATATTCATTTTTGTCTCGCAAAGGCGCTAAGGACGCAATTTAGTTTAAAATTTAAGTACTGGTTTTTAGGTCATAAGATTTTCTCTGCATGCTTTGCGTCTCTGCGCGACATAAACCTACCTAACAAAATCTAAATCAAATGCTTCTTTTAAAAGTTGCTCTTTATCAAGCGGTATTACCCCTACTTGCTCACAAACCAAACCACCTGCCAAATTTGCCAGTGCAGCTGTTAAAATGGGATTTGTTTCAAGTGCCAGGCATAAAGCTGCCACACTAATTACAGTATCGCCGGCACCTGAGACATCAGCAATAGAGCGAATATGCGCCGGGATAATTTCTTTTACCGAACGCGAATTAGTGCAAATTCCTTTTTCGGAAAGTGTGAGTAAAAGTGTTTCTATTTTTTGCTTATGTCTGAAACTACTTAATATTTTTTGCATCTCTGCTTCGTTATCAATATCTATATCCAGTTTTAAACCTTCGCGCAGTTCTTTTAAATTTGGCTTAAAAAGTGTAACACCTTTGTAATTTAAAAAGTTTTTCTTTTTAGGATCGACCGCCACGGGTATACCGCGCTTTCGTGCCGACTCAACCACTTTTTGGATAAGACGTGCTGTTATTAATCCCTTATTATAATCCTCAAAAATAATTACATCAATTTTATCGTGCTCTAAAATAAAAGTAATAAGATGCAAAAGTTGATCGGTTTCAAAAGAAGCAATATCCTCCTCGTTTTCTTCATCCACACGTATCATTTGGTGGTTATTGCCAATTACACGGGTTTTTACAGTTGTATGACGCTCGCGCGATTTCAAAATTCCCTTCTGACTAAGACGTTGTTGTCTTAATAAATCAAGGAAGGCTTGTCCGTCGCTATCAACACCAATGACGCTACATAAAATTGGCAATGCACCCAAGGCCTGTAAATTCAATGCAACGTTAGCTGCGCCTCCCAAACGCTTTTCCTTTTGCTTTACTGTTACAATTGGGACCGGTGCTTCGGGAGAAATTCGGTTTACGCTTCCCCACAAATAAGAATCAACCATTACATCACCAATAACTAGCGCAGTAAGGTTGTTAAACGATTTAAATAGTTCGCGGATGTGCTCTTTTTTTACTGAGTATTTTTTCATTAATTAATTTGTTTATAGAACGCTAATAACGCAGATTTATAGGATAAAGTATGATTTTTTGTTTTGCATTAAGAAACATTCACTATTCTTAATATTACTATCCGTGTTAATGATACTCATCTGGGTTATCTGGGTTCTATTTGTATTTAACTAAGTTTTGAAACTGCTTCTTTAATTCGTTTTACTGCCTCAATTAATTTCTCATCGGCCGTTGCATAACTAATACGCAAATAATTATCATCGCCAAAAGCTGAGCCGGGAACCATGGCTACTTTTGCTTCTTCCAACAAATACATACACAAATCGGTTGCATTATTTATTTTCTTGCCACCCCCAGATTTTCCGAAGAAATAACTTACTTCAGGAAAAACATAGAATGCTCCATCGGGATTATTACACACAAATCCTTTTATTTCGCTTAATCCTTTTACAACTAAATCCCTCCGGCGTTTAAAAGCATCACGCATTGGGTGTGTAGTTTCTACAGGTAATTGCATAGCTGCAAATATTGCTTTTTGAGTTATACTGCAAGTTGCTGAAGTAAATTGCCCCTGCATTTTGTCGCACGCCTCGGCAATCCATTTTGGAGAGGCAGAAATTCCGCCGCGCCAACCCGTCATTGCAAAGCCTTTTGATACTCCATTAATAATAACAGTTCGTTCTTTCATTCCGGCAATGTGAGCAATACTAATATGTTTGCCGATAAAATTTATGTGCTCGTAAATTTCATCACTGATTACATACAGATCAGGATATTTTTTGATTACATCGGCAAGAGCCGATAATTCGGATTCGCTATAAACAGAACCTGTTGGATTGCATGGCGAGCTGAAAATTAGCATACGTGTTTTAGGCGTTATACTTTTTTGCAACTGCTCAGCCGTAATTTTGAAATTAGTTTTTATAGAAGTGTTTACAACAACAGATTTTGCTTCTGCAAGTTTTACCAATTCTAAATAACTAACCCAATACGGTGAAGGAACAATAACCTCATCGCCCGGATTTAACAAACAAAGTACTGCATTAGAAATACTTTGTTTTGCCCCTGTTGAAACAACAATTTCATCAGGCGTATAAATTAACCCGTTATCGCGCTCAAATTTTTTGCAAATAGCTTGCCGTAATTCAAGATATCCCGTAACGTGCGTATAAAAACTAAAATTATCGTCGATTGCTTTTTTTGCAGCCAGTTTAATTACATCGGGCGTATTAAAATCGGGCTCTCCTAAGCTTAAGCTGATAATATCTATGCCTTGTGCTTTCAATTCCCGGCTCTTGCGGGCCATAGCAATTGTTTGCGACTCAGCTAAATTCTTTACTCGGTCTGACAAATACATAAATTACAATTATTATTCAACAGCCAAAAATAGAACGCTGATGACGCTGATTATTATGATTGAATAAGATTCTTTATAACGTGTTTTAGTAATTGTTAATTTTTTATAATTATTCGCGTTTATCATACTCATCTGCGTTATCTGCTTTCCATTGTATTTGTATTTACAAATCTAATAAAATGTTTGGCCTTACGCGAGAACACTTCTTGAAATTACGATCCGCTGAACCTCTGAAGTACCTTCGTAAATTTGTGTAATTTTTGCATCGCGCATAAGGCGTTCTACGTGATATTCCTTTACAAAACCATAACCGCCATGTATCTGTACTGCTTCCGTGGTAGTCCACATAGCAGTTTCGGATGAGAACACTTTTGCCATGGCTCCTGATTGTCCGTAATCGAGATGCATATCTTTTTGCCAAGCTGCTTTTAAACACATTAAACGTGCGGCATCAATGCGTGTTGCCATATCGGCCAATTTAAATTGTATTATCTGATGCTTAGAAATTTCTTTACCAAACGCTTTACGTTCTTTTGAATAAGCAAGAGCCAACTCGTAGGCTCCACTTGCAATACCCAATGCCTGAGAAGCAATTCCGATGCGACCACCGGCTAAAGTTTTCATGGCAAATTTAAAGCCAAAACCATCTTCTCCAATGCGGTTTGCTTTTGGAACTTTTACATCATTAAACATTAATGAATGTGTATCGCTTCCACGTATGCCTAGTTTATTCTCTTTTGGACCAACTACAAAACCTTCCTGACCCTTTTCTACTATCAGGCAGTTAATTCCCTTATGTCCTGCTGCTGCATTAGTTTGCGCCATTACTAAATACACTGAAGCAGTGCTTCCGTTAGTAATCCAGTTTTTTGTTCCGTTTAACAAATAATAATCACCCTTATCAATTGCTGAAGTTTTTTGTGAAGTTGCATCGCTGCCGGCTTCGGGTTCTGATAAACAAAAAGCACCGATTATTTCTCCTTTTGCCAACGGAACTAAATATTTTTGCTTTTGTTCTTCTGTGCCGTAGTGTTCAAGCCCCCAACAAACGAGCGAATTATTTACACTCATAACAACCGAGCAGGAGGCATCCACTTTAGAAATTTCTTCCATAGCCAAAACATAAGAAATAGTATCCATTCCCCCACCCCCGTATTTTGGATCAACCATCATACCCAGGAACCCAAGTTCGCCCATCATTTTTATTTGTTCTTTAGGGAACTTTTGATTTTCATCGCGTTCAATAACTCCGGGTTTCAATTCGTTTTGCGCAAAATCACGTGCGGCTTTTTGAATCATTAAATGCTCTTCGCTTAACTGAAAGTTCATGATATTGCTTTTAAATTATACCCATCAAAAATAAGCGATTTTTCTTCTGAAAACAGAAAAATTTAACAAGAAGTGTAAAAGAAAGATAAATTGTTATTGAAAGAGGATTTCCAGGGCTTCCGGTATAGAGATTACTTCTCCTTTAAACATTGCAATTACAAAAGCTCCGGCAAAACCTTGTTGAATCAAGGTAGCTTTAAATTTAACCGCATCGTTATAATCTTTATAATCGCCAACCGTATAGAGTATTAAGTCTTTGCCTGCTGCGCGTTTTGATACATCCTTTAATGTTTTTATCTGCTCTTCAAAAGCAGCATCGTTTGCTTTTTTAAGCCCACTAATTTGTATTTTAAAGCTTAGTAAGGATTTATCAATTGCACCCCCTGCATTATTTTTTGCATTAATATCTTCCTTATCATCTTTATTTTCAAAGGTAGTTCCGGCCTCTTTTAGTGTAATTCGTTTACCATTTTTATAGGCTGTAATAAACGCATCGCCATAACCTTCAATAACAAGTTCTGCTTTATGGAAAGCTGCGGCATCAAAAGTCAAGAGTATGCCTGTTGCGTATCTATAATAACCATCGTCGGTTTTCACTTCAATTATCTCACCCACATTTTTGAATAAACCAGGTGAGAGTTTATTTTTATATGCTCCAAGTTGAACACGGTAAATAACCTGATCTTTATGTGTATTTGTTGAAATAGATCCTGTACCAAATTTTTTCTCAGCTGCAGCGATTTCTTGTTTCAAATCATCATCAGATAAAGAAAAATAGTTTTCTCCCTTAAAATAACCCACTCGTGCCCCTTTTAATCCTTCTTCCACAAATTCGTTTTTTCGTTGCACCGCTACCCTTACATCTTTATATTCTCCTGCTGCATAAATAACTGTTTCATCTCCTAATATAAAGGACTTTACATCTCCAATACTTAAGAGATAAGCCATTTCATCGCTTGGAACACCATTTTTGTAACGCGCTAATTCAACAGTAAATATTTTGCCTTGGCGTAGAGGATCGATTTTGTTTTTACCAACCGTATCCAAATTAATAATTTTGGCAAATCGCATGCCTCCTGTGGTATCGTAAAAAAGATCATACCATTCTTGAGCCATTGGGTCTGTAATACCAACTCCGCGTGTATTTGCAAGCTTACCGGTAGGTGTTGGTAATTCATCATCGCGGTGGTCAGGTATCCAATCCATATCGCCATCAAGTCCGCAACCTTTTGCATCTACTTTTACCCCTGCAGGTGTACCGTGACAGAAATCGTCAAAATCTAACACACCATCTGCGTCTTCATCGCCTTTATCAATTGCCATCCAGTCAACATTATCAAAATGATCGGATTGTATATTTTCAAATTCTTTATCCTTTTTCTCAACCACTAAATCATAATGAAGTGATGCGGACATCATCATAAAGTTATCGTTGGCGCTGTTTCCCTTTCTAGTGCCAACACTTTTTGAGGTAACTCCATCAATATAATCAGTAAAGGCAAAATGCATAGTAGCGCCAAATCGGAAATTAACACGGTCACCTATATTCATAATAAAACCTGCACCCACTGGAATAGCCCAAGAACGTTCCTGATATTTCCCAAAGCCATCACGGTTTAACTCGCGTACATCTGAATCATACGTATAATCGCGAACCAAGTTAACTGCGGTGGCAGAATTAGCAGAGCCCTCTGCCATGTTTTTTATTGAACCATCGTTCCAATAATAATAGGTGTTACCAAATCTATCTTTCAAATCTGTTTTAGTCAAAAATTCAAAGCCTTCAAAACCTGTTAAAATATATGGTCTGATAAGTTTTTGCTTTTTAATGAAATTAGAAAAATCGTATAACAATTGCACACCACCTAAACGAATGGTTGATTCAAAATTTTCATTACGATTAGCTGTACGTTCATTAGCACCAAGCTTGCCGAACATGACATAAAAATTAAGGTGTAAACAATTAGTAAGTGGTTGCGATAGATTTAATTCGTAAGCAAAACGAGAGACCATTGGAGGTTGAAAATTTTTGATATACAAATCCCCATAAAAAGACAAATTACCAACGCCAAGACCAAGTGTAGGTTTAAAAATGGTACCCAGTAGAGGGGGATTATTTTCTGTTGAAGTTTCCGGTTCTTTTGTTTTTGAAGCAGAACTATCACTACCCGACACAGTTGATTGAGCTTGAATGGCATAACCAATCAGCACTAATGCTAAAAAAGTAAAAATATGGGTACGCGTATATCTGAGCATACTTATCAAAGATAAAAACAAAAAATGAAAAATTCAAATGTTATCTGAACCACTTTTGGCTGGTAATCATTAGGGCTTCCTGAACAGTTATCCTACTTCCGGAGTTATAAGCCGCTACAAAAGCGTCTGTAACACCCTTTGATTTAGCTGTTTCGCGTGAATCACGAGCTGATTTATACTCTCCATGTTTACCAAAAATACATTTTGTATAGCCGTTCTGCATTTCGGTACGAACACCTGTTAAACCATATCTTTTGGACAAGGCACTGACATTTACACCCATTTTAAATGCCCCAACCTGAACAACATACATAATAGCTGCATTTTTAGGAGGAGTTACTGTATTTACAGGCTCAACAGTATTTGTTGCAATTGGTTCAACTGTATTTGTTACAACAGGTTCAACAGTTTTGGTTACAATCGGTTCAACTGTATTTGTTACAACAGGTTCAACAGTGTTTGTAACAACCGGCTCAACCGTATTTGTTGGAGTTACTGTTGCTGTATTTATTACAATAGGTTCAACCGAGGCACCTGTGCCAAGCTCTTGCTTAGAAATAGTATAATTTTTTGATTGCTGATTTTCCAGATAAGAAAACTCCCCTTCTACGAAAGCAGGTTTTTCTGGTATTACACCTTGTTTTAGCATTATTTTATATGAAATTACCAATTCTTCTTGTGAAGGTAAAGATGTCCAAATAAATTTTGCCATATGATCTGCCGAACTGAAACTAAAAGTACTGCCTTCTGTTTTTTGCCCAACAGCCATATATCCATTAGGAAGTATTTCATGAATTTTTGCGAAACCATTAACAGCATCTTTTTTAATTTTCAACTCTACTTCAAATACATCAGCTGTTTTACCGGGCATTATATTTCTTGTAACCGAAATCGGGGCAATATTTTCATCCGTTTTTACAGCAGTTTGGGTTGGAGTTGGAATAGTATTTGCAACTACATCTCCTCCATCTACTTTTACAATTATGGGTACAATTTCCACCTGTTGTTTTACGTTATTTTCTATATACGAATATTTTCCCTGTATTGTTTTATCACCCGATACAGATGCATCAACCGTTATTATCATCTTAATAACTACCTCATCACCTGAGGGAACGGACGTCCAGATAATTTTAGCGGTTTGCCCTGACATAGAAAATGTTCCGCTTTTGCTATCCGATTCCTGAGCTGTAAAACCCTGAGGAAGTTCTATCTGCAATTTGGCAAAACCTGCAAGTGCACCCTTTTTAACAATTATTTCTGCTGTAAATTGAGTCCCCGGTTTAACGCTTTCAGGAAATTTAGTATTTATTGTTACAGGGTCGCCGAAGAAGAGATGATATATAGTAACTGTGAGTGCATGAATGAACAATACTATATATCTCATATTTAGATTTTAGTTACTGCTCAAAGAAATAATCTATGAGCGTATTAATTTTATCTACGTTAAAATCGTTGCTTCCGTCAAAAAAAGCATCAATTGTTTTGGTAATTTCATCGGCTGATATATAGCCATCGCTATTAAAATCAGCAGATTTTAAGTCAGCAGGTATTTTACTTGCCGTATTATTTTTTCCACGAACTTTTTTCGCTTCCGTTTCAATTTTATCTAAATATGCTTTGCTTGGGGCAACATTAAACTCTTTGCTACGCTCCGGTGCCTCAGAATCCCACTCAAGCTGATGCTTTGCAATTTCCTCTTCATTAATGGTCACACCAAACCCATCTACTTTTGCTCCTTTAACAGAATTTGGTTCTTTATCGGTATAATCAGCTATACCATCATTATCTGTATCAAGAGGGCAACCTCTTTTATCCACTTTAACTCCCGCAGGTGTTCCATGGCAATCATCAACATCATCTCCTACTCCATCTTTATCAGCATCTAAATGATCAACAGCAGTAAAGTCAACATTTTCGTATCTTGCTTCTGAACTTCCTGCTGCACCTTTCTTTTTAAATTCATACTGGAGCCCGACATTACCACTCAGGTAGCTATTGCCATTCTTTCCTGTATTATCAATCCACTGAGTAAAACACATGGTATAATTAGCACCTATAGAAGCCGTCCATTTTTTTCCGAAATGGAAATTTAGTCCGCCACCCATTGGTAAAACCAAAGTTCCTGTTGTACTATTAGTTGTTAATTGTGTTTCGTATTTATAATCTCTCTTAATAATAGTTGCTGCCCCCGAGTTAGAAGCATTTTCATTTAAATCTCTTATGGAACCATCAGACCAATAATGAAGTGTATCGGTTCCGGTCTTTATATCACCGAATGACGAAAACATCATATACCCAATTCCAACATTTAAAAAGGGAGATACAGCAGGGTCTTCTTTAAACAATTTGTCGAAATTTGCAGTAATCATCAGATGACCTTGAATGATTTTTGATTCGAAATTTAAATGTGAAATCGTTGCATTATCAGTTCCGGCAAGCTTGCCATATAAACCGGTGAGCTCAACACCAAACACCTTTCCGAATCGTTGCTCAACTGCCAAAAAATAACCCAGTCGTGTATCCAATAGCGGATTCAAATCTGAATTACTACCTACATAACCTTTAAATTTAAGTGCGCTAACACCTAACATTACAGATGGGCTGTGTTTATCATCAGTTTCTTGCACGGGCGGTGCTTGAGCAAATGCCAACGTTGCTGTTAAAAAGAAAAATAAAACTGTTAAAAATCTCTTCATGTTTTTAATTGCTGTCATAAAATTGGGGTTTATTTGATTGATAAAAATAAACTCCATTTATTACATGAGCAAATTTATATCTGATAGATTGAACAAATATTCTTGAACTACTGATTTTGCAAACAGTGCTTTGTTAATACCGAAAAAGTAAAATAATTAATGTGCTGTTGCCTCTACAAAGCGCGCCAATCCTGACATATCAGCATGTATATACACGTCTTTAAAACCAGCTGTTACAAGCATTTGTTGTACTGATTGTGTGTAGTTGGTATGACATTCAAAATAAATTTTGCCGCTTTTTTTCAATATTTTTAATGATAGGTCGGTAATTTTACGATAAAAAAGTATTGGATCTGTATCTTCAACAAACAAAGCAAGGTGTGGTTCAAACTCAATAACGCGTTTGTGTAGCGATTGCTTTTCTGAATTTAAAACATAGGGTGGATTACTGATAATAACATCCCATTTATTTCCACCCGTTTGAATGAGAATAATTTCTGCCACTTTTTCTGCAAGAATATCTGCACTAAAAAAATTTACAGCTACATTATTTTGTTTTGCGTTGAACTTAGCTACATCAAGAGCATCTTGGCTTATATCTAATGCGTAAACTGTTGCTGAAGGAATATTTTTTTTAATAGAAATTGAAATACATCCACTTCCTGTGCCGATATCTAAAATGGCGGAATCAGAAACCCTACGTTCTAAATCCTTCTTTATTCTTTCTACCAATTCTTCCGTTTCCGGACGGGGAATTAATACATTTTCATCAACTTTAAACTTTAATCCATAAAATTCCGATTCACCCAATACGTATTGTATAGGCTTATGTTTTTTTAAATCGAAACACATTTGTTCAAGTTTTATTAAATCCGATTCATTAATACGTGTATCGGGATTGGAAATTATTTCACTTGAATTAATTTTTAGCTTTTCAAATATCCAACGGATAATATTTTGTAATTCACTTTCCGTATAAATGTCAACCAGTTCTTTTTTATAAAAAGCAATTACAGATTGGATTGTATTGGATGTGATTTGCATTTAAAACTATAATTTTTATGCTTTTCCGCTTCTCGACTGCGCTCGAAGTGACATAATTTTCTATTCTTTCTCTTTCAAAACTTTTTCAAGTCCGTACAATTCATCGCGTAAACGTGCTGCTTCTATAAAATCCATTTGTTTAGCTGCTCTAAGCATTGCGGATTTTACAAGTCCGATTTGTTTTTTCAATTCGGCTTCGTCCATGTATTGAACAACTGGGTCGGCGGCCAAACTCATGTCGTTGTTTTCTACATACGCTTTAACTAATTTCCCATTAACGTTTACTTGCATATCTGAAAAAGCTGATGCCTGCATTTTTCTTCCGGCCTGAACAGGCGTGATATTATTCTTAAAATTATATTCTATTTGCTTTAATCGGCGACGTTGTGTTTCATCAATTGTGCGTCTCATACTTTCTGTAACTTTATCAGCATACATAATTACTCTTCCGTTTACATTACGTGCTGCGCGACCAACTGTTTGTATTAAAGAAGTAACGTTGCGTAAAAATCCTTCCTTATCCGCATCTAAAATTGCAACTAATGAAACTTCGGGTAAATCTAATCCTTCACGCAATAAATTTATCCCAACTAAAACATCGAACATTCCAATACGTAACTGACGCAATATCTCAACGCGCTCAAGAGTATCAACATCTGAATGTATATATCTGACACGAATATTAAGTTTAGCCATGTACTTTGTAAGTTCTTCGGCCATGCGCTTTGTTAATGTGGTAACAAGTACCCGCTCATCGCACTCAACTACTTTATTTATTTCATCTAATAAATCATCTACTTGATTTTGACACGGGCGAACTTCAATTTGCGGATCTATAATTCCGGTAGGACGAATTAATTGTTCTGCAATAACACCTTCCGATTTTTGTAATTCGAATTCTGCAGGAGTTGCGCTTACAAATATTGTTTGTCCGAGTGCAGCTTCAAACTCTTCAAATTTTAAAGGACGATTATCCATGGCAGCAGGCAAACGAAAACCATATTCAACTAAATTCAGTTTGCGTGAAAAATCTCCTCCGTACATGGCGCGGACTTGAGGAAGGGTAACGTGACTTTCATCAATGACAAATAAAAAATCCTTCGGAAAATAATCAAGCAAACAGAATGGCCGCATACCCGGTAATCTTCCATCGAGATAGCGAGAATAATTTTCAATTCCGCTGCAATAACCAAGTTCGCGCATCATTTCTAAATCATGATTAACACGTTCTTCTAATCGTTTCGCTTCTACCGGCCGATTATTATCGTTGAAATATTGTACCTGCGCCACCATATCATCTTGTATTTGATGCATGGCATTATTTAAAGTATCAGGAGCGGTAACAAATATATTTGCCGGATAAATAATATATTCTTTAAATTTTTCTATGCTTTTTCCGGTATCTGTATAAAAAATTTCTATGCCTTCTATTTCGTCTCCAAAAAATAAAATGCGCAAAGAATAATCAGAATAAGAAAGATTAATATCCACGGTGTCTCCAACTACACGAAAACTACCTCGTGCGAACTCTGCCGTTGTACGGGAATATAAAGCCTGCACTAACTGATGCAAAAATTTATTGCGGCTGATTCTTTGTCCGACTTTTATTTCAATTACACTCTTTTTAAATTCTATGGGATTACCAATACCGTAGATACAAGATACCGAAGAAACAACAATGACATCCCTCCTGCCCGACATTAAAGAAGAAGTTGTGCTGAGACGCAATTTTTCAATTTCGTCATTGATAGCTAAATCTTTTTCTATGTACGTTCCTGTTGTTGGAAGATAAGCTTCGGGCTGGTAATAATCGTAATACGAAACAAAATACTCGACCGCGTTAGTAGGGAAAAATAATTTTAACTCGCCGTATAATTGCGCCGCTAATGTTTTATTATGGCATAAAACTAAAGTGGGACGATTAACCTGATTAACCACATTGGCAATGGTAAAAGTTTTACCTGAGCCTGTAACACCCAATAAAACCTGGTTTTTTATGCTTTGATTGAGTCCCGCAACTAATTGTCTGATTGCTTCGGGTTGATCTCCGGTGGGTTGATACTCTGAAGTAAGTTCGAAATTCACGGGACTAATTTAAGGATACTTTGGGGATAAGAGAATAAAAAATCCGACCTCGCCAAGGCGGGCCAGGTTTTGATTTACAAACTTCAAACATCCCCCTTGACCCCTCCCCGCGAGGATTTGTAATTCGCCATCATGAATGTTTTTACTCTCGCGGTTCTCCCCCTTGAAAAAAGGGGGAGAGCCAATACAGGATTACAACCCAAACCCATAGTAAACACGCGTGCCATTGGGATAAACACCTTCTATAAGTACGCCGCCATGTTTATTTTTCAGCATATTCTCAATATCTTCGATGGTGTTTACTTTCTTTTTATCGATTGAAGTAATAATTAAACCTTCACTTATACCGGCTGCTGCAAGTTTGCCGTTTTGCAATTTGGCTACACGAACTCCGTTGGTAATTTTTAATTTGTTCATTTCTTCTTTGCTTAAAGGCTCAAATGCAGCACCAAAAGTAAATTCAGGTTTATCTGCAGGTTTTTCTTTTTTTACAATTCCAATATTACCCTCTTTGTTTTTTAATACTAATGTTAAAGTCATTTCTTTTCCATCGCGAACTAGGCTTACTTTTATTTTATCGGCAGGTCGGTATTTGCTGACTTGTTCCTGTAATTCAGAAACATTTTTAACGCCTATTTCTTCAATTTTTGTAATTACGTCGCCTAACTGAATACCCGCTTGCTCAGCAGAACCGTTTTCAGATAACCCACTAACAAAAACTCCGCTTAAATTTTTCAATCCTTTTTCCTTTGCAAATTTTGCGTCGATATCACGAATGCTTACACCTATAAAAGCGCGCTGTACAATACCGAGTTCTGCTAAATCTGCCACCACTTTTTTTACAATGTTTACAGGTATAGCAAATGAATATCCAATGTAAGCACCATTCTGACTGGCAATTGCAGAATTGATACCAATTAATTCTGCTGTCGTGCTCACTAATGCTCCACCGCTATTTCCGGGATTAACAGCAGCATCTGTTTGTATAAACGATTCTACAGGGAACATTCCGTGTGCCGGATCATTTTCTAAAATATTTATATTTCTTCCTTTAGCAGAAATAATTCCTGCGGTAACAGTAGAGTTTAAATTAAAAGGATTTCCTACGGCCAAACACCAATCACCTATTTTTACATTGTCGGAATTTCCATAAGGCATAAAAGGCAAATCCTTTTCTTTAATTCTAAGCAGTGCTAAATCCGTCTGCGGATCAGTTCCAATAAGTTCAGCCGTATAGGTACGTTTATCATTTAGGATTACCATAATTTCATTGGCACCGGCAATAACGTGGTTATTTGTAACTATAAAACCATTTTTATCAATAATAACTCCGGAGCCGCTTCCCTGTTGAATTCGTTGTTGAGGTTGACCATAGAAAAGCTGATGGAAAGGGTCATAATTTAACTGGTCGTACTTCTCTTCCATTTTGGTTGTTATATGCACTACCGAATTTACAGAAGCTTCAGCTGCCTGAACAAAATCAGGTGCGTTCATTGACATTCCTCCTGAGGAAACAAATCTTACAGGTATATTTGTAACAGCATTTGAAGCATGTGCTTCGCTGCCAAAAAACTTTTGATTTACATAAATAGCAGCAGTTCCACCAATGGCAGCTACTAACAGTGTTGACAATAACTTTTTCATAATTTTAGGTTTATACTATTACTTAATATAAATTAGTCTTTTTTTGACCTCACCCCACCCTCTCCGCAAGAGAGGGAAATATGGTCTAATTTATTTTAAGTAATGGCGTTATTTGCTTGTATAACGCAATATGTTTGCCAAATGTTACTTAGGATATATCGTTTTAACATTGCTTAACTTTTTATCCGAAAAAACATACCTTTGCACTTATTATTCATGCCAAAATTTCGGGATAAATTACAGATTTTTGTTTTCGGCTTATCAGTCGGACTATTAGTTGCCTGCCTTTTTTTCATATTTAAACTGGATAGTTATTTCCGTAAGATTGATTTTTCGGCATTAAACCAGAAAAAAAACAATACCGAAGAGATAGTTCCTGCTAAAATAGAGAAGGAAAACAGTGATCCGAAAAAAGATGAAAGTAAAAAGCCGGTTACTAAAAATAAAACAAACGAATCTTTTATTTCTTTTAATAATGTAAATGATTCTTCTTATCAGGAAAGTGAAACTTACAAAGTTTTAAAGGAAGAGTTGATAAGCGTAAAAAATATTTACGTTAAAGTTTTATCTCCCAAAGAAAAAACAAGTTCTTCCGATTCTTTAATTGCTTCTTTAGCCGGAATAACCACACCCGATGAAAAAGAATTTTTTATGATTGAATTTTGGAAAACCCCGCTTAATTCTAAAGGTTATAAGATGACACGTAGTCGCTTACTTATTTATGGATATGCTGAAAATCCTGATGTTTCAATAATTAAATTGAATGAAAATTATTATTTGAAGAATAATAATCTGGTATACAAACTTAACTATTCATCAGAATTTAAACCGCTTGAGCGCGCTCCCGAAACAGATATTGCAGGTAAATTCAATTAAGCCTACCAGCTTCCTCTTTTCCCACCCACTGAAAATACGCGCATAATATTAAACCCGATACGAAGACCGTCAGTTGCTATATCAGAAGTAGTTCTGGTAAGAAATTGGTTTTCTAAGATTCCGAATGAATTAGTAACGAATACCTGGAAAACGTGTCCGCCAGTCTCCATTTCCCATCCTGCGCCAAAAGTATTATAGTAAGTAACAGGTTTATTAGTAACAGGATTTATTGAACCATAATCTGTACTTAAACGATAGCCGTATTCAACAATTAGAGCTTGCCTGCTGGTATACTTGAGTCTTACAAGACCTGTACCCACCATACAATCATTAATTGCGAGACCATTTGCAGCCCCTACCAAATTATAATGCACGTAGGCGAAACCAACCTGAGTAGATAACCATGAATTCCATTTACGGGTTACCATTAACTGGTTCACATAGGATATCCTGTCTGTATTTAAATTATAAAATTTATGAGGAAGCCCAAGAAAAGGATCCTTCTCAAATGTATTATAAGCACCTGTAAAAAATGTTACAGAAACAGGCGAACCACCGCCTTTTGCCTGACGAAATATTTTAGTCTTAAAAAAAAGTGCGCCCATTTTTTCGAGAAAACTTCGCTGAATACCAATCATACATTTACCGTTGTAACTGTATTCTAAACTAAGCATAAGATTTGCCGGTCCGTCAATTCCCCAAGCATTATATCCTTTTCCATCAAGAGTAGAAAAACGGTGAGAAATGCGGAAATCAAGACTACGTTGCGGCAACACTTCGGTTGTATGAAAATTAATATTTCGAGTTGATTTGAAAGCTGAACTCACATATTCTTTTTCCTTTTTAACAACTGAATCGCTTACCATATTTAGTAAATCTACTTCTTGAGAATAAAATTTTGAAGTAAAAAGCAAAGCGATAAAAAGTAAACTATTTTTTTTCATAAATAAATATATTTTAATTAAACTGTTTTAATCATTAGTTGTTCAAACATCCGGATAAAATCCATTTTCTTACTTTAAGCGTATCGCAAGGGGCAAGATAATTCTTGCTTTGAGGTTGATGCGTTGTATTACCGGAACCGGCTGCTATACCTTGCATTAATGTGCCGTTTAAACCATCGGCACTTATAATACTATATGTGTCATATGCGTAGGCAAAAGATCCCAAACCAAGAGTAGAATTGTGGCAACTAATGGTACTTGCGCAATTAGTGGCAATAATGGGTTTAATTGTTACAGAATACGAAATAACACCTGCGGTATCGCATGTACCTTGCCCGTTTGGATGTAATGTTTCCCACTTATTTTTATAACAGGATGTAATTAGTATGGCACATAAAATTACAAGGGTAATACCAGTTTTTTTCATAAGTATTGTTTACAGAGTGAGTAAATATAATAAAAAAAGCTTCGCCATTAATAGTGCTGCTTTTTTTCGTAAATAAAGGTGATTATTAGATACATAAAATCATATCTTTGCACATGCAGGAAAGTATCCTAATTCTCGATTTTGGCTCTCAATTTACACAACTCATTGCACGTCGACTTCGCGAATTAAATGTATACTGCGAAATTCACCCCTACAATAAAGTTCCCGCTATAACTCCGGATATTAAAGGAGTAATTCTTTCGGGTAGTCCACACTCAGTGCGCGAAACAAATGCCCCACAGCCCGATTTAAAAAATAGTAAAGGAAAACTTCCGTTGCTTGGTGTATGTTATGGTGCACAATATCTCGCACATTTTTTTGGGGGTGAAGTTGCGCAAAGCAATACACGTGAATACGGTAGAGCAAATTTGAGTTTTGTTGATCAAAAGAATGAATTATTTAAATCTATCGGGCAAAATTCACAAGTGTGGATGAGTCACGCTGACAGCATTAAAAAAGTACCTGATAACTACGAAGTAATTGCCAGTACCCAGGATGTAAAATATGCAGGCTTTAAAGTGAAGGACGAAAAAACATGGGGTATACAATTTCATCCTGAAGTTTATCATACTACAGAAGGACATCAGTTATTAAAAAACTTTGTCTACGATATTTGCGGTTGCTCCGGTAACTGGACATCCGAATCTTTTATTGACACAACCGTTGCTGAATTAAAAAATAAAATTGGCGATGATAAAGTTGTTTTAGGATTATCAGGCGGGGTTGACTCAAGTGTAGCTGCTGTTTTATTACACAAAGCCATTGGAAAAAATTTGTATTGCATTTTTGTTGATAACGGATTGCTTCGTAAAAATGAATTTGAAAGCGTATTGACTTCCTACAAACACATGGGGCTAAATGTAAAAGGCGTTGATGCAAAGAAAAAATTTTATGACACACTCGCAGACATTTCTGACCCGGAGAAAAAAAGGAAAGCAATCGGAAAAGTTTTTATTGATGTATTTGATGAAGAATCACACAAAATAGAAAATGTAAAATGGTTAGCGCAGGGAACTATTTATCCGGATGTGATAGAAAGTATTTCCGCAGGAGGTCCATCGGCAACTATCAAATCACATCACAATGTTGGTGGCTTGCCTGATTATATGAAACTGCAAATTGTAGAGCCCTTGCGAGCTTTATTTAAAGATGAAGTACGCAGAGTTGGCAAAGCTTTACATATTGATGATATTATTTTAGGAAGGCATCCTTTCCCGGGTCCGGGTTTAGCCATTCGCATTCTGGGAGATATTACCGAAGAAAAAGTAAAACTTTTGCAAGATGTAGACGCTATCTTTATTGAAGGATTGAAAACAGCTAATTTATATAATGAAGTCTGGCAGGCAGGCGCCATTCTTTTACCCATACAATCGGTTGGAGTAATGGGTGATGAACGTACTTACGAAAAAGTTATTGCTTTACGCGCTGTAAGTTCTACGGATGGCATGACTGCCGACTGGTGTCATTTACCTTATGAGTTTTTAGCAAAAATTTCGAATGAGATTATCAATAAAGTAAAAGGCGTTAATCGGGTTGTTTACGATATAAGTTCTAAACCACCGGCTACGATAGAATGGGAGTAAAAAAAATTGGCGGTGGCAGTTGGCAGGAACCAGATGTAAAATAGATTAATTTTTCGCCGCAATCTAAATATCCTTCACCTCCAAAATATTTTTTTCGTAGCCTTTTGAAGCACAATGTATCATAGCCAATCCTATTTCTTTTAGTGTACAGGCAAATTTTGAAGCCACTAACTTCATAAATGGGTACATAACAGGATCTAAAATTTTATACATGGTATACGTATTCTTTAAACCTTTGGTTGGTCGTATATATGCAGGACGAAACATATAGGTTGCTTTACAATTTAATTCTTGCCAATCTCTTTCTGTTTTTCCTTTCACCCTCATCCACATGCTTTTTACATTTTCATCTTGCTTTGTCCCAGCACCCGATACATAACAAATTACTATTTGAGGGTTTAATTTTGCTAATGTACTTGCTAATGTACTTGCTAATGCCAGCGTATAGGTATAAGTAACTTTTCTGTAGGCTTCTTCGCTTGCTCTTATAGAAGTAATACCCATGCATAAAAAAGCAGTATTATATCCTACTAATTCATTTTCAATCGCATTGAAATCAGAAAAATCGGCATGAATTATTTCTTTTAATTTTGGGTGTGATACTCCGCATGGCCTTCGATTAATTACTAAAACCTTTTCCACTTCGCTGCTAAGGAGACATTCGTGCAAAACGCCCTCTCCTACCATTCCTGTTACTCCGGTTATAATTGCTTTTAGCTTCATTTCGGTAAAATCAAACAATTACTAACACCCATAGTAATACTCCAAAACTATCAGAGATATTTTACTTATATTTGTATAAACTATTTACAATGAATATTGCAGCTACAAAAATAGAAATTGCCAAGCAGGTTTTTAATACCAATAATAAAAACCTAATCAATTATATTAAAACACTTTTTGAAACCCAGGATGTTGATTTGTGGGACGAATTACCTGACGCAGTTAAAAAATCAGCTGAACGCGGTATTGCACAAGCAGACAGAGGGGAATTAAAACCACATGCAGAAGTAATGAAAAAGTACAAGAAATGGTTAAGGAAATAAAGTGGACTGAAGAAGCAGAAGAAACTTACGGCGGTATTATTGAGTACTTAGATGCAAAATGGACTGAAAAAGAAATAGCATATTTTATTTTACAAACCGAAAGAGTTCTCTCTTTTATTTCCGAAAATCCAGTATTGTTTCGTAAGTCAGATAAAAAACATGTACACGAAGCATTAATTACCCCTCATAATTTACTTTTATATAGAGTAAAACCCAAACATATTGAGCTAATTACTTTTTTTGATACAAGACAAAACCCAAAGAAGAAACATTCTACAAAACGCTAAAAAGTCTTGAGCGCTACTTCCCCCCTAGATAAAAACCCAAAACACTTTATCATTATTAAAGGTGCGCGCCAACACAATTTAAAAAATGTGGATGTTGCTATACCTCGTAATAAATTTGTGGTTATTACAGGTGTTTCAGGTTCCGGTAAATCTTCTTTGGCTTTTGATACACTTTATGCAGAAGGACAAAGGCGCTACGTAGAAAGTTTATCAGCTTATGCACGACAATTTTTAGGGCGATTAGAAAAACCACAGGTGGATTATATTAAAGGTATTTCTCCGGCTATTGCCATTGAGCAAAAAGTTATTTCACGTAATCCTCGCTCAACGGTTGGTACTGTGACAGAAATTTACGATTATTTAAAATTGCTTTACGCCAGAGTAGGAAAAACTTTTTCTCCTATTTCGGGCAAAGAAGTAAAACGGGATACAATCAGCGATGTAGTAGATTTTGTTACTAACCATAAAGGTGAAAAAATATTTTTAATTCTCTCTAAACTTTTTATTCCGGAAGGAAGAGACATAAATAAACATTTAGAAATTCTAAATCAGCAAGGCTTTTCCCGCGTTTTGTTTGATGGAGAAATAAAAAAAATAGATGAACTCCCGAAGAAAATAAAAAATGCTTCCACTATTTTTTTAATTACAGATAGAATTGTCATTGATGCTTTGAGCGACAAAGAAGAAACCGCATCTCGCGTGGCAGATTCTGTACAGACAGCTTTTTACGAAGGACATGGAGAATGTATTATTCACGATTCTGATACAAAAAAACAAACCTCATTTACCAATCGCTTTGAGGCAGATGGAATGGAGTTTGACCAACCGGATGTAAATTTTTTCTCTTTTAATAATCCCATCGGTGCCTGCAAAACCTGTGAAGGATTTGGAAGTATTATTGGGGTTGACCCAAACTTGGTAATTCCCAATAAAAATAAATCGGTTTACGATAATGCTATTGCCTGCTGGAATGGCGAGACCATGGGATTATACAAAAATCAATTTGTAAAAAGCGCACACAAATTTAATTTCCCGGTTCATAAACCCATTGCAGAATTAAGTAAAGCACAATATGATTTACTCTGGAAAGGCAATAAATATTTTGAAGGCCTCGACAGTTTCTTTCAATTTCTAGCAAAAGAAACCTATAAAATTCAGTATCGCGTAATGCTTGCCCGATACAGAGGAAAAACCATTTGTCCGGATTGTAATGGCACACGCATACGCCAAGACACACACTACGTAAAAATTGCCGACAAACATATTTCGGAATTAATGTTAATGCCTGTTGAGAATTTGCATTCTTTTTTCAAAAGTATAAAACTAAATGCGCAGGATACACTTATTGCAAAACGTTTATTAATTGAAATAACCAATCGCTTACAGTATTTATGTGATGTTGGATTGGTGTACTTAACTTTAAACCGTGGAGCAAATACATTGAGCGGAGGAGAATCGCAAAGAATTAATTTAGCAACTTCATTAGGCAGCACATTAGTTGGAAGTATGTATATTTTAGATGAACCAAGTATTGGCTTGCATCCCCGCGATACAGAAAGATTAATCAGCGTTTTAAAAATGCTGCAACAGCAAGGTAATACTGTTATTGTTGTAGAACACGATGAGGAAGTTATGCAGTGTGCCGACGAAATTATTGATATGGGTCCACTTGCCGGATCATTGGGAGGAGAAGTTGTTTTTCAGGGAAACCACAAAGAATTGATGAAGGCTGCAAAAAGTCTTACCACGCAGTACCTTAATGGTATTAAGCAAATTGAAATGCCTTTTGCAAGAAGAAAATGGAAAGAGTATATTGAAGTCAAAAGCGCAAACGATAATAATTTAAAAAATCTTACGGTTAAAATTCCGTTAGGAATTTTTTGCGCGGTAACCGGTGTTTCGGGTTCAGGAAAATCTACACTCATAAAAAATGTGTTGGTCCCTAATTTGCAAAGAGTCCTAGATGGTGCAAATGCTACAGACGACGATAAAATTTCGGGAAGCATTACAAAAGTTTCTCAGATTGAATTTGTTGACCAAAATCCCATTGGTAAATCATCGCGTTCAAATCCGGTTACTTATATAAAAGCATACGACGAGATACGAAACTTATTTGCTGATCAACAACTCGCCAAACAAAAAAACTTTAAACCATCTTTCTTTTCGTTTAATGTGGAAGGCGGAAGATGCGAACATTGTATGGGCGAAGGGCAGATTACAGTAGAGATGCAATTTATGGCCGATGTAAAATTACTTTGCGAAGATTGCGGTGGAAAACGTTTTAAAAGCGAAACGCTGGAAGTAAATTTTCAAGGAAAAAATATTTCTGATGTGTTGAATATGACTGTTGATGACGCCGCACTATTTTTTGCTCAGTCAAATAATAAAACCTGCTTAAAAATTATTGATAAACTAAAATTGCTTCAGGATGTAGGCTTGGGCTATGTACAGCTGGGACAATCATCAAGCACATTAAGCGGTGGAGAAGCGCAACGAATAAAATTGGCTTCCTTTTTAGGTGCGGGAAATAGTTCTAACAACACACTTTTTATTTTTGATGAGCCTACAACCGGTTTGCATTTTCATGATATTGAAAAATTATTAAAATCATTGCAAATGCTAATTGATAAAGGCAACTCGGTAATTGTTATCGAACATAATTTAGATGTTATAAAATGTGCCGATTGGTTAATTGATTTGGGTCCTGAAGGTGGAGAAAAAGGCGGTGAAATAGTTTTTGAGGGAACGCCGGATGAATTACCAAAGTGCAAGGAATCTTTTACCGGAAAATATTTGAAGAAGAAAATCGGGGAGAAAAAGTTTAGTACTCATTTGTAGGTATTATAACTACTATTTGAATTTAAATAATAGATTTTACCTACATTTACAATGTACATTAAAACTACTTTATGAAAAAAACAATTTTTACTTCAATTATTCTGATAGGCACCATTACTTTAATATCCCTTAGTTGTAAGAAAACAGATAAGGTTACTTCAGGTTCAAGTTCTACCGGTAGTGCTACTACAACAGCCGGCACCACCACAGGCGGTACTACTACAGGTGGCACTACCACGGGTGGCACAACCACAGGTAATGGAAGTCCGACAGGTACATTTAATGGGATTTTACTTGCTCTTTCTTTTACCAGTGGTACTGTGACTGTTAATACAGGATTTGCAGAATTTTTTAATACTGCGATTGCAATAAATCTGGGCACACCACTTGTAGCAACAGCATCAGTTACTTCTGTTTTTATGAATGGTACTCAATTCCCCTATAATAGTTCGGGTATGAGTTATTTTGATTCCACCTCTGCCTTAACCTTTCCTCCGGCTACATGGAATGTGACCGGTGCCGGCATTATCCCTTCTTTTACCTACACCAATAACGATGCAATACCAACTTTTACCGGAACGTCTTCCTTGCCGGTAACAATTGATAAAACTCAGAATTTAGTAATTCCTATAAACGGATTGTCCGGCTGCGATCAAATTCGAGTTTCCCTTAACGATACTGTGGGTAAATCAACCTTTGTTTTAATATCGGGTAGCGCTACATCTGCTACAATTGTAAAAGATTCTCTTACAAAATTAACTCCATGTAGTAGTGGAAGTTATTCCTTAGACTTTATAAAATATAATCCTCAAACTATTGGTACAAAAAAGATTTTATTTTCTACCTATTCCGTAGCCAATAAAGCAGGCATATTTATCTATTAATTTTTGCTCTTACTGAATATAATTGAGAATAAATTAATGAATTGAGCATGGGCAAAGAAAAAATTTTCAAGAACCTAAAAGTTATTGAGCTTGCCAGCGTATTAGCAGGTCCTTCTGTTGGATTATTTTTTGCAGAGCTTGGAGCTGAAGTAATTAAAATTGAAAACAAAAAAATAGGAGGAGATGTAACCCGAAGCTGGAAATTACCAGAGGAAAATAGAAATTCTAAAACTTCCGCTTATTTTTTAGCTGTCAACTTTTTAAAGAAACATTTATTTTTAGATTTAAGTCAGGAAACTGATTACAAAAAATGCATAGCTCAAATTAAAAAAGCAGATGTAGTAATTGTAAACTACAAAAAGGGTGACGACAAAAAACTGAAACTTGATTACGCCACGCTCAAAAGAATTAACAAGAACATCATTTACGCTTCCATTACCGGTTTTTCTGATACCGATGAACGCGTTGCATACGATTTAATTTTGCAGGCTGAAAGCGGCTTTATGAGTGTGAACGGAACTCCGGAGAGTGGTCCGCTTAAAATGCCCGTTGCTTTAATTGATATTATAGCGGCGCATCTTACAAAAGAAGCAATATTACTTGCTCTGTTAAAACGAGCAAAAACCAAGAAAGGAAGTTTTATTTCTGTCTCCCTATTTGATGCTGCAGTTTCTTCATTGGCAAACCAGGCAACAAATTGGTTAATTGCAAAACATTTGCCGCAACGTACAGGCTCTTTGCATCCAAATATTGCTCCTTATGGGGAAATATTTAAAACAAAAGATAAACATGTCGTTACTTTTGCCATCGGAAGCGATGCACAATTTACAAAACTCTGTTCGCTTCTAACTATTTCTGAATTAAGTACTAACGAAAATTATCTCACTAACCAATTACGTGTAAAAAACAGAAAAAACCTTTTTACAATTTTAGAAACTGAAGTGGAAAAACAATCACTCTCATATTTACAAAAAGAAACAACTAAACTTGGCGTTCCATTTGCAAAAATACGCAATTTAAAAGAAGTTTTTGAATTACCCGTCGCAAAAAAACTTATTCGCAAAATAAAATCAGAAGGTAAATACAAGCAGGTTATTACTTCTTTCCCTGTTAAAATGAGTTAATCCTTTTTCTCAGGAGTACTAAGCTGCGGGATTTTTATTTTATCGGCTTTCGTTAATCCTTCTGTTACTTCTATATGAATACCGTCGGAAATTCCGGTTTTAATAAATCGCTTTTCAAAAACACCGGTCGTCTTCTCAATTTCAACATAGGGCTTTTCTTTATCAAACAGCATTACACTTTCGGGTATTACCATCACCTTATCTTTCTTATCTAAGATAACATCAGCACTGGCACTATAAGCCGCGCGTAAAAAAGCATTTTTTTGCTTTCCAACCGATGCGCGTATCATAAATTGAATCGCACCATTTTCCGCAACACCCTTTGGAGCAATGTATTCTAAATTTGCATTGAAAGTTTCATTATCAATAGCGCCAACAGTTAAGACAAGTGGCATACCTAATTTAATTTTTCCCACTTCACTCTCATCCACTTTCCCTTCAAAAATCATTTCGCCCATGTTGGCCACAATAGCTATGGTTGTTCCTTCGTTAAATGTATTACTCTCAATTACCGAACTTCCCTCTTTAATCGGTACATCAAGTACCATTCCGGTTATCGTAGATTTCACAATAGTATTTGAAGCTGTCTCCATCGATTTGCTTACTCCATCCTTAATAATCTGCAAATTATCTATTGCCGCATTTACTTCCACTTCTGCACTCTTGTATTTTAAATCTGAAGGCATAAATTCTGCTTTCGCAATAACACCTTTCTCAAATAAATCTTTATTTCTGTCGTATTCAATTTTTGCGTTGTCAAAACTAATCTTTGCCTGACTAATTCTTGTTTCGGCATTCTGCAAACTCGCCATGTTCGGAATAATTTTAATACGCGCGATAATATCGCCTTCTTTTATTTCTTGTCCGGCCCCCACATAAAATTTTTCTATAATACCCGACACACGTGATTTCATATTCACTTCCTTGCGAGGAATAATTGAACCGGTTGCCACGGCTTTCTTTACAATATTTGTATCAAAAGGATTTTTTGTTTTAAACTCTTCCTCAGGTTTTTGCGATTTGCTGTATAGAAAATAGATCGTCCATACAAAAATTCCCAAGACAAGTACAAAAATCAGGTTTTTAATTATTCTTTTTATCATAAATTATTTTTTTTCTATTCTGTTCGTAACGCTTCTACCGGATGAATTGATACTGCTCTTTTGGCGGGGATAAAACCCGCAATTAATCCGCCAATAATAATAACTGCTAATGCTTTTAACGCAATGCTAATATTTACTGTTGGATTAGTAAACATAGAACCCGAGTTATCTCCAATTAAAACATTTATTCCTTCCAGCGAATAAATACCAATGGTTAATCCGGTATAACCGGCAAGGGTTGTAAGAAACGTCGCTTCCAATAATATTTGCATAATAATTACTATAGGTGTTGCTCCCAAAGCACGTTTCACTCCTATTTCTTTGGTGCGCTCCTTTATTACTATCAGCATTATATTACTTATTCCAATAACTCCCGCAAGCAAAGTGCCAATTCCTACTATCCATATCAAAACTTCAATTCCCAAAAACAAACCCGTTAGCTTTTGAAATTCTTTACCTGCATTCCAATGACCGATGGCAACTTTATCATCAGGAGCAATTTTGTGGTTTTTCTTTAAGACTTCAAGTACTTTACCTTCTGCAACCACTGCATCTATATTTTCTTTTGCTTTGCAAATAAATACATGTACTTTATCGATGGCATTAAATGATTTCTGGAAAGTTGTAAAAGGAATATTAATCAACTGCGCTTGCTCCTGTCCTTCTTGTCCACCCATAACAGGTCTTGTAACACCAACTACCATAAAGTAAACTCCGCTTATACGAATGTACTGCCCGATTGCATTTTCATATTTCTTAAATAGTCCTTCCTTAACCCGTGAGCCAATTACGCACACTTTACGTTTATCTGAAATATCTTTTGGATTAAGAAAACGCCCCTGTGTCATATCAAATTTTACCAATTGGTTTGCCTCCGACATATCACCTACAACTTGATACGATCCCGCTTTTAATCCCCGAACAATATTATTTGTTTGACGAAAACCGCCTAAAATAAGACGTGGAGCAAACACTTCCAATTCGCTTATTTGTTTTAGTGAAGCAATATCGGCATTGTTATATAAAAAATTTCTTCCCGCTTTTAATCCTTTGTATGGTTTTGTTGTTGATTGAGTCCAGATGAACATGCTGTTTTTAGCAAGTCCGCTAAAATTACGTAACACACCATTTTTTAATCCATTTCCGCAACCCAGCATAATAACCAGCATAAAAATACCCCAACCTACACCAAGCATAGTTAGAGCGGTACGCAACTTATTTTTTTTAATAGTTGCAAAAATTTCCTGCCAGTTATCTCTATCAAATACCATTTAGTTCTCTCTAAGTGCAACAACAGGTTCTATCCTTGAGGCGCGTAAACTCGGGACAAATCCTGCAAAAGCTCCTGCAACTACAAGTAAAATCACCGAAAAAATTGCCATTTTAAAATCTATATCCGGGTTTTTAAAAAAATCGCTGTCTATTCCAATTGCTTTTATTCCCTCAATAAGTCCAACACCAACTACAAGTCCTGTATATCCTGCAACACCCGTAATAAAAATGCTTTCCATCATAATTTGTGAAACAATTGAAAAAGGTGTTGCGCCCAATGCTTTGCGTATACCAATTTCACGGGTACGTTCTTTTACAATTATCATCATGATGTTACTTACTCCGACAATGCCGGCAAAGAGTGTAAAAATTCCTATTATGCTTACGAAAATTTTTATTCCATCAAGCATATTCATAATGCGTGAAAATTCGGCGTTATTGTTAAATATTTGAAGTGCATCTCTATCCCTTGGATTAAAATTATACTTCTTTGCCATTATGTTTCGGATTTCATTGGTAATTTCTTCGCTGCGCTCAAGCGAAGCTGTGCCCGTACTTACCCACATTGTGCTAATAAAATTTTTTCCACCATTCCAGGATCTTTGCGCAGTGGTTAGAGGAATATAAATACGATTGTTGTCATTATTTCCCTTATCATCAAAAACGCCTACCACTTTATATTTTGCATTTTCTACATCAATGTATTTTCCCAGACATTCCTCCTTTTTAAATAATGCCTCTTCTACCGGTTTACCGATGGCGCAAACTTTTAAATAGTTCTTTATATCGTTATCATTAATAAATCTACCTTTAATTAGTTGCGCCCTTTCCATATTTTTATGCTCAGGCATAACGGGCCTCACAGTAAAACCTGCATGTTCTTTTTTATACGATAAAGGTCTGCTCCCCCAGCCTCTGAATACTGCAGAACCATAATCAATTTCTATAAAACTGTTGCGTATATATTGATAGTCATCGTTTGTAAGTTTAATTTCTCGGTTCGATTTTAATCCGTTCCACACTAAACTTGTGTGCCCACCGTCAATCCAAATACTATTTGCTGCATCGTTACCAAACTGACTTTGTGCGCCGTTCTTTAAACCGTTTCCGGCACCGGAGAGAATAACTAATATAAAAATACCCCAGGCCACGCTGAACGCAGTAAGAAACGTACGCAATTTATTTTTGCTTATCGTTTCAAATATTTCCTGCCAATTATCTTTATCGAACATTATACTATTTTATTTAATCACCAGGTAGATACGCACTACGAATTTTTTACGAATTGTACGAATGAATACAGCTAATATTCGTACAATTCGTATGGCTTCTATTCGTAATTCGTATCCACAATAAGTCCATCTTTTAAATTAATTATTCTATCCGTCATTTTACTGATGTCATTTTCGTGTGTTACTAAAACTACTGTTATTCCTTGTTTGTTTACTTCTCTGAATAAGTCAATAATTTCTAATGATGTTTGAGAATCGAGAGCACCTGTAGGTTCATCCGCAAAAATTACTTTTGGTTTTGAAATAAGTGCACGTGCAATTGCCACCCTTTGTTTTTGTCCGCCACTAAGCTCGCCGGGTAAATGATGTGCCCAATCTTTTAAACCTACCTTATCTAAATATTCAATCGCTTCAATATTTCTGGTTTTGCGCGAAACTTTTTGATAATATAATGGCAATGCAACATTTTCGGCTGCGTTTTTAAATGACAAGAGATTGAAAGACTGAAAAACAAATCCCAAAAATTTATTACGCAATTGTGCCGCCTGTGTTTGCGAAAGATTTTTCATCAAGATGCCGTTAAGCAAGTAATCACCACTATCGTAATTGTCTAGCAATCCCAACACGTTAAGTAAAGTAGATTTTCCGGAACCGGAAGAGCCCATTATAGAAACCATTTCGCCCGGTTGAATATGCAAATCGATACCTTTAAGAACTTTAAATTCATTCTTACCGATATGATAGGATTTCTCTATTTTTTTGAGCTGAATCAGGGAGCTTAATTTTATGCAAAATTACAAAGAATATACGCCTTATGAGTGCCGTTAGTATACAAAAGCGAGCGTTTGTACTATATAAACTAAGAAATCCATCTATTTGGGGATGGAAAATCATTCTTTATCTAACATTTCTATTTAAATAATTTATACCTTCATTAAAATTTTCTATGAAAAGTAAAATGCTATTAAGAAAACTTCTTTTAATTTTTACTTTCGTTACTTACCATTCCTTATTTTTTTCTCAACCCGGGTTAACAGAAATTAAAAACTTTGGCACAAACCCCGGTAAGCTTACATTTTTTATTCATACACCAAAAATTATAGGCGTGAAAATGCCATTAGTAGTTGCGCTTCATGGATGCAATCAGGATGTAGCTACTATAGCAGTACAATCGGGCTGGAATAAACTGGCAGATACTTATGGTTTTTATGTTATTTATCCGCAGCAACGCTTTTTAAACAACGCATCGAGTTGTTTTAACTGGTTTAATGAAAAAGATATTACTAAAGACAAAGGTGAAGTTGGTTCTATTAAACAAATGATTGACTTAGTTTGTGATTCTTTCTCAATTGATACAAGTAAAATTTTTGCATACGGACTTTCAGCAGGAGCCGCCATGAGGGTTGCACTGTTGGCAGATTACCCTGGTACATTTAATGCGGGTGCTATTTTAGCAGGAGGACCATTTATGATGGCTACCAACCCGATTAGTGGATTAACTGTTATGATAACTTCTAAAAATAAATCATCAAAAGCATGGGGCGACTTGGTTAAACAGCAAAACCCCGATTACAAAAGTAATTACCCACGATTAATAATTATACATGGAAAAAATGACAAAATTGTAAATATTAAAAACGCTTATGCGCTGGTAAAGCAATGGGCCAACTTAGTTAATGCAGATACTTTACCATCTAAAAAAACAGCAATGTTTGCAAATAATAAAGATATTGAGAAGAAGTACTTTTGTGATAAACAAAATGAAGAGAAAATAATTTTTTACGAAGTAAATAAGTTAGGTCATGCTTTAATGGTTGACCCCGGAGATGGAATTGATAAAGGCGGACAAAAGGACTTGTTTGCCGTTGACAAAGATTTTTTCAGCACCTATTGGATTGCGAAAGATTTTGGGGTGATAAAATAATGTTTTTTCACGGTTCTCGACTTCGCTCGAACTCAAAGGCTAATTACTACAACAATCCCATTGCAGCCAGATAGCAAAATACAAAAGGAATAGAAAAAAACAGGCTATCAAATCTATCAAGAACACCACCATGTCCTGGCATAATGCTTCCTGTATCTTTTATTCCAGCTGTACGTTTAAGTAAAGATTCAACAAGATCTCCGAGTGTTCCAAAAACCGAAACAATAACTCCAATTGCAATCCAATATTTATAAGCAAGCTGTGGAAATAGTAATGAAATAAAGTACGCCAATCCAATTGATAAAAGAATTCCGCCTATGGTTCCTTCCCATGTTTTTCCCGGAGAAATTTTTTCGTACAATTTATGTTTGCCAAAAAAACTTCCAACCAAATAAGCTCCGGTATCATTTATCCAGGTAAATAAAATGCAACCGATAACTTTTTGCGGCAGAAATAAAAATCCGCCATCGTTACCTGATTTTGTATGCTCGCAAGAAAGTAAAAGTAAAAGAACACAAGGAACGCTTACGTAAAGCCAAGCTAATACTGTATAAGTAACATTTTGTATAGATGGCTCTTTACGAAACAATTCAACAACAAAAAGAAAAAAAAGTAAAGGGAAAAGAATAAATAAAAGAAGTATAATTATTTTTTCAGGAACAACAACAACGTTCTGCACTAAAAAAAAAGCAAAGCCTAATGTAACTGCATGCAACAAATAACCTAGTATTCTGTTTGGTTTTGCATTCAGGTTTTCTGAAAGTTTATAAAATTCATGAAGTCCTAAAAAACCAACAGCAGTAAAAAAAATAGAGAAGGTATAATAACTATAATTAACACAAGTAAGTAATATAGCTGTAAACACCACGGCTGAAGCTAGGCGAATAAAAAATGTTTTGGTATTGAAAGCCATTATGCTTTAATTTCCGTTTCAGGATTTGGGTTAGCGATCCCATTTGTAACAACCGGCTTTTCTTCTTCCTTATCAAAAGGACGCTTTCCAAAAATTGCTTCCAAATCATCACGGAAAATTACTTCCTTCTCTAATAATTTTTCGGCTAACAAAGTTAACTTGTCCTTGTTCTCTAAAAGAATTTGTTTGGTGCGCACATAAGCCTGATCAGTCATCTTTTTTACTTCCTGATCAATTGTCCTAGCAGTTTCTTCGCTGTAAGGTTTTCCAAATTGGTATTCTGATTGTCCGGAACTATCGTAATAACTAACGTTACCAATCTTATCGTTTAAACCGTAATATACAATACAAGCAAAAGCCTGCTTGGTAATTTTCTCCAAATCGCTTAATGCGCCGGTAGATACTTTTCCAAACATAATATCTTCAGCAACTCTTCCGCCTAAAGCGGCACACATTTCATCAAAAATTTGTTCTAGTGTGTTCAGTTGCCTTTCTTCAGGCAAGTACCATGCAGCTCCTAAAGAACGTCCGCGTGGCACGATAGTAACTTTTACCAATGGAGAGGCGTGTTCTAACATCCAGCTCACAGTCGCGTGTCCTGCTTCGTGAAAAGCAATGGTGCGCTTTTCATTTGGAGTAATAATTTTATTTTTCTTTTCTAAACCCGCAATGATACGATCTACTGCGTCTAAGAAATCCTGCTTCTCAACTGCTTTTTTATCGTTACGAGCAGCAATCAATGCAGCTTCGTTACAAATATTTGCAATATCTGCTCCGCTAAATCCGGGTGTTTGCTTTGCAAGGAAATCAATATCTAAATTTTTATCAAGCTTCAATGGTTTTAAATGCACTAAGAAAATTTCTCTTCTTTCATTTAAATCGGGAAGGTCAACATGTATTTGTCTGTCAAATCTACCTGCTCTCATTAAGGCTTTATCTAAAATATCGGCACGGTTTGTTGCCGCTAAAATAATTACACCGCTGTTAGATCCAAAACCATCCATCTCGGTTAAGAGTTGGTTTAATGTATTTTCACGCTCATCGTTACCACCAAAAGAAGCATTTTTTCCTCTTGCGCGACCGATAGCATCAATCTCATCTATAAAAATAATACAAGGTGCTTTTTCCTTTGCCTGGCGGAACAAATCACGAACACGCGAGGCTCCAACACCTACAAACATCTCAACAAAATCTGAACCTGATAAAGAGAAGAAAGGAACTTTTGCTTCACCTGCAACAGCTTTTGCCAATAAAGTTTTTCCGGTACCGGGAGGGCCAACCAATAATGCTCCTTTAGGAATTTTCGCTCCTAAGTCGGTATATTTTTTTGGAGTCTTTAAAAATTCTACAATTTCTTTTATCTCAACTTTTGCTTCTGCTAATCCGGCAACATCTCCAAAATTTATATTTACGTTGGTGTCTTTATCAAACAACACGGCTTTACTTCTTCCAATATTAAATATTTGTCCACCTGCTCCGCCGCCGCCGCCCATACGGCGCATAATAATCATCCAGATAATTATCATAAACAAAAGACCCCATATCCAACTCAGGTACTCGCTCCAATCGGTACGGTCTATTCTTTGAATCGATGCACGTTGATCGTCAGGAATATTAGATTTTATTTGTATTAACTCTACTCTGTCTAAAAAATATTTTACCTCGCCTATAGAAAATACGTAATGCGGGCCTGCATAAGCTTTAGCATTTGGAAAATCAGCTTTATCGCCATGACTGTAAATGAAAGCATGTGCTGCTAAACTATCGGGTTTAATATAAATTTCAGCCGTTTTTTGATTTACAATACTAATAGTAGCTACATCGCCTTTAGAAAGCATTTTTTGATAAAACTCAGTATCTTTTATTTCACGAACATGTCCGCTTACAGCCACATTATCATAATACGTTATCAAAATAAGTATTACTATAATGATAGCGTAAATCCAGTAAAAATTAAATCCGCCGCCGCCGCCTTTTGGTGATGGTCCGCCCTTACGAAAACGCTCACGCATTTTATCGAATTGCTCTTTTAGCTCTTCGTTTTTTGGATTGTTGGAAGAGTTATTTTGCGGGTTTGTTGTAGTATCTTCTTTTTTTGTTTCAGGAGTCTCGCTCATTGGAAATTGGAATTAATTAATTTTTTGAATTTCGGCATCCGCCCACAAATCTTCAATGTTATAAAAATCGCGTATTGGTTTTTGAAAAACATGAACAACTACATCAATGTAATCAAGTAAAATCCACTCTGCATTCTGCCATCCTTCGCTGTGGTATGGACGCTCACTTGTTTTTTTCTTCACTTCTTCTTCTACTGATGAAGCTATTGCTTCAACGTGTGTAGATGAATCGGCATCAGCAATAACGAAGTAATCAAAAGAGCGGTTATTTATTTTGTTTAAATCTAACACTACAATGTTTTTTGCTTTACGTTCTTCCAAGCCTTCAATTATTGCATTTAATAAAGGTGACCTTGGTTTTGAAGGAGTGGTACTCTTTTTAGAGACAACTTCATTAACTATAATTCCACCCTCTAATTTAACCGATTTCTTTTGGATAGTTTTTCCTATAGAATCTTTTGTTGTTTTAGGAGCGGGAGTTTTTTTAGCTACTACTTTCTTAGCTACCGGCTTTTTTTGTACTGCCTTTTTAACGACTTTTTTGGATGCAGCTTTTTTAACTACAACTTTTTTCTTCACGACTTTTTTCGACAACTTCTTTTTGGAAGGACTCTTTTTTACCGTCACTTTACCTGCCCCTTTGGGGTTTTTAGAAGTTTTTTTAACGGCCGTTTTTTTCGTCACGCTTTTTTTGGTTCCCTTTTTAGAAGCAGATTTTTTTGCGGCCGACTTTTTTGCGACTGTTTTCTTTTTGGTTGCGGCCTTCTTTTTGACCGACTTTTTAGCTTTTTTACTCATATATTAGTATGGTCTAATTACCTTTTTTACCTTGTTTTTAACCCTATAGTTATCAGGACGGCAAAGATAGTACTTTTGGGGGATGAATACCCTCTTTACCGGACGATGTATTATTGAGTTAGATGAAACTGAATCTACCAATACTCATGCCATGCAGCTTGCTAAGCAGGGAGACGTGACAGAAGGTACAGTTATATGGGCACATTCACAAACCAAAGGGAGGGGCCAATTTGGTAATACCTGGCAAGCGGAAAAAGGTAAAAACCTTACTTTTTCATTGGTAATTCATCCTAATTTTTTAACTGCCGAGAAGCAGTTTTACCTTAGTAAAATATGCTCCTTAGCAGTTTTGAGTATGCTGACAGGTTATTTGCCTGCAAGTCAGTATGACATACAAATTAAATGGCCTAATGACATTTTAGTAAATGGGCAAAAAATAGCGGGTATATTAATTGAAAGCATATTAAGAGGAAATTTTGTACAAAGCTCGGTTATAGGTGTTGGAATAAACATAAATCAGCAGGATTTTGGTGAAATGAAAACGGCAACTTCTTTATCGATTTTATTAAAAAAAGAGTTTGATATTAAAACTTTTCTTCAACTTTTCTGCAAACATTTTGAAGCGCTTTACCTGAATTTAAAACAAGGGCATTTTGAACGATTGAACAAACTCTATTTAAATAATCTTTTTCAGTTTAATCAAATAGCAAGTTACAAAACGGGCGAGAAAATATTTACAGCAAAAATTACCGGCCTAGAAGAAAGCGGGCAGCTTGTTTTAACAGACGAACTTGAAGTAATTAGGAAATTTAATTTTAAAGAATTAGAATTTCTAATTTAAATACGATTCCAACTAAACGAAATAAAAAAAGCCCCAATCTCTCGGGGCTTCTTTATTTAAAAAATTAAAATTATTTCGTTACAACAAATTTGCTGAACAATTTAGTACCATTAGCATTAATTGAATAGAAATAGCTTCCTGATTCAAGGTTTGTAACATCAATTGTAACCACATGTTTTCCGTTAGAAAAAGTGTCGTTTCCTTTAATGCTTTTTACAACTTTTCCTGTTAAATCAACTACCTCTATATCAACTTTTGAAGCATTGTTTAAAGAAAAATTAATGTTGATAGAGTTGCTGGTAGGGTTTGGAGAAGCAGAGAATAAATTTAAATCACCTTTGGTGTAAGCTACACCAGAAGTAGGTATATCAACAACGGGGAAAATCATTAATTCAAGATTCACTCCAAATAAATACTTAACATTAAACCAACCATAAGGAGAAACAAGCATCCAAGATAAACTATCAACAGTTGAGCAACCTAAAGATGTGCTGATAATAGCCATAGTATCCAAATCAGTTCCACCAAATGCCGGAATAGTAATAGCAGTGATGAAATTAACATTACCTGCAACTGCCACCGGTGTACCGAAAGTGTAATTATTGTAACCCGATGTAGTGTAAGTAGCCATAGTTTTAGCTGCGCTTGTTCCAAGAAGTGTGCTTGGAGCTTTAGTAGTTATGTTTTCAGCATAAATTTTAGCAGAAGTTGTAGCTGTTGTACCATTCGCTTTTGCCGCTAAAGTTAACACGTTAGTTACGCTTAAACCTGCAACACCCGAAGGGTATTTTTCTCCAATTTCAGTGGTAGTAGTTCCTGCAAAAGGAAAATACCCTGTTCCAAAATAATAACCGGAATCCATTGGAGCTACCTGGTCAATGCTATAATACACTAAACTAGCAGCACAGGTATTAGTCATAATTGTAGGCATAAGCGTATCAATTATATTTTGAACCTGATTTCCAGCATCCCAGCGATAACTGTTGCTAACGTTGATTGGATTTGCAGTAGGTGCTTTTTTAATTTGCTGCGCATTTGCAGTAATCGTCGCTGCTACCAAAACGACAGAAAGTAATTTTTTAATCATTTTTTTATTTTTTTTAGTTTGAAACGCAAATATAACACATTTACTTGGTAAAACAATAGATATGAAGCTGTAGTTATATGCAAAAAACCCCCACCAAACGATGAGGGTTTTCTGTTTCAATTAATTTTTGGATTTTATTGAACAACAACTTTTTTAACCACTTTATTATTTTGGCTATCAGTAATGTTTACAAAATAAATTCCTTTTCCGATAGATGAAAGATCGTAACTTAATGATCCACCGCTAATGTTATTTTCAGTTTTAGTAAATACTGATTGACCTAATGTATTTACTACGTTTACCGTTAGATTAGTGGTATAAGGTAATGCAATTGCAAAATTGAATTGACCATTGTTTGGGTTAGGATATAATGCCAGACTAGCTTCAAGTACGTTCGCATGTAATCCAGTAGTATTATAACATATAATAGGCAATAAGGTTAAAGAAGTTCTAAAATCCCAGTTGTTAGGATCGCCAAAAGAATTCCAGCTATTGTTGCTCCATTTTTCCCATGCGTAATTGCGTGAAGAAACTGCCATATTCCTGGTTACAAAAAGTGCAGCCGTATCACCGGTAGTAGTTGGTAAATTTAAGGCGCTAAAGAAACCTGCTGCCGGAGCTGAAACAGGGACACCAAAAGTAAAGAGATAAAGCAAACTGTTACCTATAAGTGTTCCCGTACCGGTAATAACAGTTAATGTAGTAGCAGCATTGCCCAAAGTAGTACCTGTTGGTCCATTAGTAGTATCACCGTTTAAGATATCCATGCTTATTGCACCACTTCCCTTTGTTCCGTTAACAGTCCCTTTATAAAAAATAGCAAGTACACCTGTGATTGTTGAACCGGCAGGAATAAGAGCCGCATTGGTAAAATTGGCTTTTACCTTATCAGTATAACCATTATTACCAGCCATATATCCCCCGCCTGAGGCAGCAGGAACTGTGTATAAAAACAAACTGTCAGTAGCCGCAAAACTGGCAACAGAATCGCAAACAACAACAGAAATCTGATCGTTGCCGCCTTTATTAAGACTGTACGAAGCTGTTTGATGGTTAATGTTAGATTTTTTGCCGCCCTGTTGCGCATTAACAGAAAGCAATAAAGCACTTAAGCTTAACGTAAAGTAGAATTTTTTCATTTTTTTATTTTTTTTAGTTTGAAACGCGAAGATAGCACATTTAATTGGTAAATATTGGCTTTTTAACAATTAATTGGTCCAAAAACGGCCATAATACCTAATTTAGCGCCCATGCTTTTTTTAGTCTGTGGTATTGCCTGCAATGTTGTCCTTTTAATTGTTCTTAAATCCTTTAAAAAAATTTCGGTTCAGGCGTTTCCGGCCATTGTTGTAAATTACTTTGTTGCTGCCAGTTTTTCCTTGTTATTTACTTCGCCCAAAAGCGTTTACTTAGAAGCAAGCCATTTATGGATGCCGGCTGCCTTATTAGGTATTTTATTTGTATCAGTTTTTTATATGATATCTCTTACAACCGAAAAAATTGGTGTATCGGCAGCTTCTGTTGCAAATAAAATGAGTGTTGTTATTCCGGTTATTATTGCCTTTTTACTTTATGACGACAGCATAACCTTATTAAAAATTATTGGAATAGTATTGGCTCTCCTTTCCGTAATTTTCGTTTCATCTTCGGATAAAAAAGAAATTAAAGGTTATAAGAACTATTTACTTCCTGCAGCTGTATTTATAGGAAGCGGCATTATTGATGCACTGGTTAATTACGCCCAGAAAAAAATTGTGCATTCTGATGTTGAAACTGCTTGCTTGTCAGGCTTGTTTTTTTATGCCGCAGGAGGCTTTGGTTTGATTGGCCTATTTTTATTTTATCCTGAAAAAAGAAAAATTAATGTTAAAAAAACTTTACTAGCCGGAATAATTTTAGGAATACCAAATTATTTCAGCATTTATTTTGTGATGCGCGCCATCAGCAGTAATGTTATGCAAAGCTCTGTATTATATCCAATTGTAAACGTTGGAGTGGTACTTGGTTCAACGATTATAGCTTTTCTCTTTTTCTCGGAAAAACTTTCTGCAAAAAACTGGTGTGGCATCGGACTTAGTATTTTGGCTATTGCATTAATTGCTTATTCTTAATGAAAAACGCTGTTTTCAAAATACAAAAAGCTGCTACAAGGCATTATAAAGAAAAAGAAAGTAAATTTACGGTCAAGAAATAATATCATGAGTCAAACGGATTTTAATTTACTGAAAACAATGTGCTCAATTCATGCTCCATCGGGAAATGAAGTAGCCATGAAAGATTTTCTGCTGGATTACATAAATAAAGAATCGAAAAATTGGGGAACTAAACCTACGGTGCACAGCGGAGAAGATTTTCAGGATTGTATAATTTTAATTTTTGGAAAACCACGCACAGCCATTTTTGCTCATATGGACAGCATTGGTTTTACAGCACGGTATTATACGCAATTGGTAAAAATTGGCGGTCCGCGTTTAATTGATGGAATAAATTTGGTAGATGAAAAAGGAAGAGATGCTACCCTCTCGGTAAATAAAGATAAGAAAACAGGCGCAGAAAGTTTAGATTATAAATCAAAACACAAATTTGAAAGAGGCACTGAACTTACTTTTAAACCTGATTGGCGAGAGACGAAAGATTTTGTTCAATGTTGTTATATGGATAATCGTTTAGGAATTTATAATGCCTTGAAAGTTGCGGAAACTTTAAAAGACGGCGCTATTGTTTTTTCCTGCTGGGAAGAACATGGTGGAGGAAGTGTTTCTTATATTCAAAAATTTTTGGCAGAAAAATATAAAATAAAACAAGCGCTTATTTCTGATATTACATGGGTTACTGAAGGTGTACCACACGGAAATGGTGTTGCCATAAGCATGCGCGACAGTTTAATTCCAAGACGAAGTTATGTTCAGAAAATAATTTCTATTGCCGAAAAAAACAAACTCACTTTTCAATTAGAAGTTGAAGGTAGTGGCGGAAGTGATGCTAAAGAATTACAAATGGCTGATAATCCCTGGGATTGGTGTTTTGTTGGTGCGCCGGAGGACAATGTACACACGCCTGATGAAAAAGTACATAAAGCAGATATTGCTTCTATGATAAAATTGTACGAAGTATTAATGCAGGAACTATAAAATAAAAAAGCTCTTCTCGCTGGTTTTGATAAGCTCAACCACCAAAAAGAGACTTTCTTAATACTTTAGCTAAATATTATTTGTTAACCTTTTTAGCAAGATCTGAACCTGCTTTAAACTTAACTACTTTTTTAGCAGCAATTTTAATTTCTTTTCCGGTTTGAGGATTGCGACCAATACGGGCAGCACGTTTAGCAATAGTGAAAGAGCCAAAACCTACCAAAGCAATACGATCACCTTTTTTTAACGATTTTTCGATTGATTCGATAGTTGCTTCTAATGCACGACTGGCATCAGCTTTTGTGATTTTTGCATGCGCTGCAATTGAATCAATTAATTCTCCTTTGTTCATTTTTTATTTTTTTTAAGGGTTAAACGATTAATTATTTTGAACAGGGCAAATGTAGTTTAAGACTACGACGCGCCAATAGAAAGAATCTAAAAAACAGAGTTATTGTTGAAAAATGAGTCCTATTGTTAATAATACAGCCCGAAAGGCCCGCCAATTAAGGGTTTTGGACGAACAGCCCTTTACCACATAGATACAGAAAAAAGAAAATAGAAGGTGCAAGTATAGAAAACGTTGTTTTTGCACATAGACCTATGCGTTACAGCAAAGCTGTGTATGCAGCCTCAGCACAACAAAAAATCTTATGTTACTATGCGGTTTAAAAAGCGGATGCTATGAAAAAAATGAATTCTCCTCAAAAGAAAATCCCTTTAAAAATTCTGTGACATGTAATTTTTTCTTGCCGGCCATTTGTAATTCGGTAATATGTATAAAACCTCCGGTGCAAGCTACTTTTAAAATTATTTTTTTATCACTTAAAATATGTCCGTTTTTTAACTCATGCTTTTCTTCCTGAAATTTTGAAGCGAATATTTTAAAAGCTGTTTTTGTTTCGTTAGATGAATTTAATTCTGTCCACGCACAAGGGTATGGTGATAAACCTCTTATTAAATTATGAATATCCTTTCCTCTTTTACTCCAATCAATTTTACAATTTTCTTTAAATAGCTTTGGGGCGTGCTTTGCTTCTTCCCCGCTTTTTAATAATTTATTTTGTTCCGTTAAAACAATTTTTCCTTCTTCTATTTTTTTGATCGACCTTAAAAGTAAATCGGCTCCCGTTTGCATTAAAACATGATATAATTCGCCTACATTCATTTCATCGCCAATAGAAACTTTTTCCTGCAATAAAATACTGCCGGTATCTATTTCATGTTTTAATTTAAAGGAAGTAACACCGGTTTCTTTCTCTCCGTTAATAATTGCCCAGTTAATGGGTGCAGCACCCCGGTAATTTGGCAGCAAAGATGCATGAATATTGTACGTTCCAAGCGGCGGTAAATTCCAAACTGTTTCAGGTAACATTCTAAATGCAACCACAATTTGTAAATCGGGTTTAAGGGCTTTCAATTCATTTAAAAAACTTTCATCTTTTAAATTGGCAGGTTGCAATACTTTTAAATTATGCTGCAATGCAAATTCCTTTACAGCACTTTGTTGAATTTGTTGTCCACGCCCTGCAGGTTTATCGGGCGAAGTAACAACAGCCACTACGTGGTATTTATTTTTGATTAATATTTCTAAAGAAGCAACCGCAAACTCCGGTGTGCCCATGAATATAATACGCATAATGAAAGTTAAAGGTCTAAAGTTAAAAGTTTAAAGTTAAATACGAGAAATCTTATTCAACTTTTGAGGTTGGATTAGCCAGATTTTGAAAAGAAGTCAATGTCATTTTAACTGAGCCAAACATTATTTTTGCTTGTGCCTGTATTACAATATGGTTTTTATCGTCGGTAACCCACACATTTAAATCTTCCTCCTTTTTAAATATGCGTCCGGTTTGTATGATTGGTCTGAATTTAATACAACGGTATTTACCCAATTCTGTATTGATAGTTTCTTTACCTACGTATTTTATTTTAAGATTAAAGGTTTGCTTATCCACAAAACTCGACATTGTATAAATATCATTCTCCTTTGCGTTCGAAAAATCTAAATTTCGAGCATAATAAAAAGCAGACAGCATATCCTGAATTCCCTCAGGCACATCACATTTTTGCCCGCCACCAATATCAACTTTTTTAGTAAAATGGTTAAACAAATAATCCTGATTAGTAATGTATCCGCCCTCGTTACAACGGCGTACAAAATACCAAGGAACTAAAGCATCCTTATCCAAATACGTTTCGTAACGGTCTTTTACTTTAAAAAACCAGTTAAACGTACCCTTAGAGTAACCATTACCAACAATGTGATAAACCTTCCTTCCGCCTATTTCTTGTATTTCGGGCATAACCTCTAAAATAGCGACGCCTGCATCTATTACTCCATAGTGTAAACGGTAAGTTAAAACTTCACCGGTTTTAAAGGCTTCGTTTGTTTTCTCAGGCAAATCCACATTTCTTTCATTCTGAGGGAGGGAATACAACATAGGCTCCTCCTTAAAGAAGAAAAATAGCCCCAATGGAATTAACAAGGTGCTTATTCTAAGGATTTTTAAAAACGACTTGTTCATGCTTATAGTATAGCAAACCTAATGCCACACTAAATTAGTGGAAATCACCTATAAAAGCAAGGATTTTAGCCCTTTTTTGTAAAAGGTTTTGAAACAGGATAAGATTTGACCTTTTAAGATTATTTAATCTGAAGGCACTATACATTTTCTTGTTATAAGTCGCATAGCCAATTGCAATTATGCCACAGCCTATTTTAATTGCCGCATAACTAAGAAGACAATATATATCGTGACACAGTAACCAGACAATAATAAGCTCAATTGTAAAAAATAATTTAGCCAACAAAGCACTTGAACCAAAAAACACGGAAGCATAAAACTCAACACCCTTTACCGTTTTGTCGGCTATTTTTTTTCCCAGGTAATACGGTACAATATTTAGTACCGCTCCAACTATATAAAAAGGAAGTCCAGTAATCCATAAAAAACTATTTATAAAAGTAAGGATGGCTTTATTTTTTGACGCAGCAAGAATTACTTCGTCCCGTATTTTTAATTCTTTTATTTGTTTTGTGTACTCATCAACCGAGTTTCTTAATTCAATAATTCTTTCAGCATTTTTCTCTGTAATCGTATTTAAACGCGCAATAATAAACTCCCAATATTTTTGGTGATGCTCAAGGTTATTGAAATTTAAATTCTTCTCTTCGATAAATTGTTTTTTTAGGATTGGCTGCAATTGCTCAATGAGTAAATCGTTTTCTTTGTGAAGCAGACTTGGGACAAGAGGAGTTAATTTTTCCTGAATGAGTGCCGTAAGTTTAATTATATTTTGGGCAGGTTGCTTTTTGTACTCTTCGTAATAATCTTTTACTAAAATTGCCTCCCCTACCTGAACAAAAAAATCACCACGAATTTTTCCGGGTGCTGAATAATTTACTCCAACGGGAATGATTTTTAAATCATCGTACCCTCCCCTATCTAAATAAGCAAATGCCATTTTAGCAGTTCCTTTTTGTATTGTACGTAAACGTCTTTCCTGAATACAAACTCCCTCCGCAAAGACCATTATTTTTTGCTTCTTGTCTAATAAATTGTAAGCAACTTCAAATGAATCAAGATTTTTTTTAACATTTTCCAAGCCCCCATCACGTAAACGAAAAATGGGCACCACTCCCATAGATTCTAATGCCCATCTGGCAAAACCCTTTTTAAAAGCATCGCCGCGTGCCATGTAGCGCGTTCGCGGATGAAACACCATCCACGAAAATGCCATTGGATCTACAAAGGCATTGGGATGATTCATGGCAATGAACATGGGGCCTTTTTCACGTATACGCCTCGCATTTTTTATTTTCATTCGCCTGAAAAAAACAGGAAATGCAAAAGACATAGTTATGCGGAGAAAATACCAGATCATTGATTAATTATTGATTTGCTGATTTTTTGATTTGCTGATTTTTAAACAGCCACTTCAGATTTATTTCCTAAAACTTTTTCGATTTTTTTCATGACCTCGTCAGTAAGTTTTGGCAAAACATCCAATGCTTTTAAATTATCAGCCAACTGCTGTGTTTTAGTAGCGCCTAAAATTGCAGTACTTACATTCGGGTTTTTTAATGTCCATGCAATAGCCAAACAATTTAAAGGAATACCTAAATCATCAGCCACTTGTTTAAGCTGTTTTACTTTTTCATGATTCTGTTTTGCTTTGTCACCAACAATTTCTTCTTTCAACCACTCCATACCGGGACGATTAATTCGTGTATTATCAGGTATTTTATCTAAATATTTTCCGGTTAATAATCCCGATGCTAATGGCGACCAGATTGTTGTACCCAATCCAATTTCACTATATAAATTTTTATATTCCACTTCAAAACGTTCACGATGCAACATATTGTATTGAGGTTGCTCCATAGTTGGCGGAGTTAAATTATATTTTCTTGCCAAATTATAGGCTTCCATAATTTCAACGGCACTCCACTCACTGGTTCCCCAATATAAAATTTTTCCTTGCAAAATTAAATTGTGCATGGCACGCACTGTTTCTTCAATAGGAGTATTGGGGTCGGGACGGTGACAAAAATATAAATCAAGATAATCTACTTGTAAACGTTTTAATGCGGTGTGACAAGCTTCTGTAACATGCTTGCGGCTTAAACCTAATTGATTTGGTAATTTCCCTCCCCAAAATACTTTGCTCGATAAAACATAAGTAGTTCTGTCCCAACCCATTTTTTTGAGAATGTTGCCCATTACTATTTCTGATTTTCCGCTTGCGTAGGCTTCTGCGTTATCAAAAAAATTAATGCCGTTGTCGTAAGCCAATTTCATGCAGTCTTCGGCAATGTTGTCTTCAATTTGTGCACCAAAAGTTACCCAGCTTCCAAACGAAAGTGCGCTTACCTGTAAACCCGATTTTCCTAATCTGCGGTATTCCATATTTTTCTTTATGAGAAACAAAGATAGTAATTGAAGGTTTGTTTTAACTTTTTAGAACGGTAATTTTTAGGGCGTTGCCTGAGGGCCGCGCTTTTCGCTACAAGTCCTCGCCGTTATGTTAATCACAACCTAAATTAAGAATCTTCACGGCTGTGGGCTTTCCTCTGCAAATGCTTTTTCAGCATTCAACGAAACCATTAAAAACAGACAAAATGAGTTAATCGCTAACGCAAATACAACCAGGTATAATTGAGTTATTTATTCCAAACAGTAATCGCTGCGTTAGGGATTGAGCAACGGTGTTGGAGCACACCCCGCCTGTTGTTTGCGGGGTTGCGACATGCGAAAGCCCGACCCAGAGCGAGTATAAAGTTACCATTGAGGAAATTCAAAATTCGCCTCTGGGGAACGCCCCAAACATTGGATTTATTAAACTACACCACAGGCAAAATAGCGGTAAGGACGGAGCTACTTTATTTTACTAATTTGTATACCTTTACCCACACAAATTCATAAAATGAAAAATATATTTTTAAGTGCAGGTCTTATTTTATTTGTATCGCTAAATCTAAGCGCGCAAACAACTCCTGAAAAAAAGGAAACACGAAAGCCCGAGCTTTTAGCAACAACCAGCATTGCTTTGCAAACTGCCGATGAAGTTGTAAAAAAATATATTTTGGCAATGGGTGGCGAAGAGAAGGTGAAAAGTATTAATACCATGAAAACTTCGATGAAAATAAAATTGCAGTTTTTTGAATTACCCGTAAATGCAGTAAGCCTTAAAGACGGCAGCATGAAAACCGAAACCATATTTCAGGGACTTACCATGACACAGGCTTACGATGCAGAAAGCAAAACAGGATGGTCAATCAACCCCATGCAAGGTGATAAAAAAGCCCATAAAATGAATGATGAGCAATTGCAACAGCTTACTGAGAATGATATGATTGAGAGTCCCCTTATAGATTACAAGAAAAAAGGTCATAGCCTTGAAATGCTTGGAAAAGAGGATTTAGATGGCGATGAAGTTTATAAACTAATGCTGACCAAGAAAAACGGCAATATAGCATATTACTATATCGACTCTCAAACCTTTGTTATTTGGAAACAGGAAAGCCGTTTTAAGTTTAAAGACAAAGAAGAAGAAAGTGAGACTTATTACAGCAATTACAAAACCATTGATGGGTTTACTGCTCCCTATACTATTGAAAACTACGATGACGGGAAAGTTACCATGCAAATGAATATTGATAAGATAGAATACAATACAACGGTTGATAAAGCATCGTTTAAAATACCTGTTGAAGAAGCTGGCAAGTAATTTGCAGGCATTACAATAGAACGCTGATAACGCAGATTAGTATGATAAACGCGGATAAAAAAATTAATGCTTTCTTTTATCCCTAATCAAAAAATCATACTAAATCTTAACAATCAGCGTCATCTGCGTTCCATTTTTGGCTGTTTATGAGTACTAAAGCAAGGTGTATGAAGAAACTTTTTTTAATTCTGAACTTTTCATTCATAATTCTGAATTTGTCTTTTTCTCAGGGTAATCTACCTCCCGGTACATATACCTCATCAAACAAAAAAGCCATTAAGCATTTTGAAGACGGAAAAAAATGTTACGAAGCACGTAAAGATGCAGAAGCAGAAAAACTGTTATTAAAAGCCGTAATAGAAGATAAAGTTTTTGTTGAACCCCATGTAGCGCTTGCGTATTTGTATATGGAACAAAACAAAAAGAAAGAAGGCATTTATCATTTTCAGCAAGCGGTTAATTTAAACGCAAAATATTTTCCCCGTTGTGTGTTTGATTTAGGTGTTGCCCAATTAATGTGTGGCTTATACGAAGATGCCGGTAAAAATTTAGAAAGTTATTTAAAGTTTGAGCGCATAAACCCAACTACAAAAGAACAGGCTCAATTTTATTTAAAAACGGCAAAATACGGTACCGAAGCAATTAAAAAACCAAAACCTTTTAATCCAATAAATTTAGGCACGGGTATAAACTCTCCCGACCAGGAATATTTTCCTTCAATAACTGCAGATGGAAAAACGATAATCTTTACACGTAACTACCGCAAAGACGGAGTAAACGGACAAGAAGATTTTTTTGTAAGTAAGAAAACAAATAAAGATTGGGAAACTGCAACGCCTATTAAAGAGGTGAATAGTAATGGCAACGAAGGTGCGCCAAGTATTTCGGCCGATGGGCAATATATGTTTTATGCAAGTTGCGTTAATATGTATGGAAATTACGGTGATGAAACACGCAAAGGTTTTGGCAGCTGCGATATTTTCTTTGCACAACAAAATAGTGGCAAATGGGTTAAGCCCGTTAATATTGGTCCGCCCGTTAATACTGCCAATTGGGAAACGCAACCTTCCTTTTCTTCGGATGGTAAAACACTTTATTTTATTCGTGGTATGGTAGTGCGAGGCGATATTAAGGAACAGGATATTTACATGAGTGAAATTGGTGAGGATGGAAAATTTTCGATGCCTGTAAAACTGGGTCCAACTATAAATACTAAAGGAAAAGAAGAATCGGTTTATATACATCCCGATAATCAGACTTTGTATTTTTCTTCTGACGGTCACCCCGAAAATTTAGGCGGTTTGGATTTATACATGAGTAGAAAACAAGCCGATGGAAGCTGGGGACCTGCCATTAATTTAGGCTATCCAATAAATTCTTACGCTGATGATAATAGTTTGCTGGTTGACCCTTCCGGAAAAGTTGCTTATTTTGCATCTGACCGTGATGGTGGTTACGGAGGATTGGATTTGTATGGATTTGAATTGCCGGTTGATGTAAGGCCAAGTCCGATTACATACATCAAAGGAAAAGTGTTTGATGTAAAAACAAAAGCGCCTTTAGATGCAAGTGTTGAGTTGATAGATTTACAAACGCAAAAAACCGTTCTTAAATCTTTCTCAAATACTAATGGAGAATTTTTGACTGTGCTTGCAGTGGATAAGAACTATTTGGTTAACGTTAGCCGAAACGGGTATTTATTTTACTCTGATAATTTTAGTTTAAAAAATACCAAGGCAGATTTTGATAGGCCTTTTGCTTTAGAAATTCCACTGCAACCAATTGATACAGGAATTAGTATTGAGCTTAAAAATATTTTCTTTGATGTAGATAAGTTTGATTTAAAACCCGAATCTAAAGCCGAATGCGAAAAACTAATTACCTTTTTAAAAACAAATCCTAAACTGCGTATTGAAATAAGCGGGCATACAGACAGCGACGGAAATAAAAAAGCAAACCAAATACTTTCTCAAAACCGTGCTAAGGCTGTACATGATTATGTTGTAACAGCCGGAATAGTTGCAACACGATTAACTTTTAAAGGTTACGGAGATTCCAAGCCTAAATTACCAAACACCTCAGCAGAAAACAAAGCTAAGAACAGAAGAACGGAGATTAAGATTATTGGGAAATAAAAAACCCCGTCCGTTTCCGGATGGGGTCTTAAAATTATTCGTATCAAAAATTTAGTTTCCTCCGCGTTGTTTTTTCAAATCTTCGGCTTTAATTTCAGTATAACCTTCGGTTGATACCACAAATTTTGAATCGGCAACCGGTGCAGTTGATACTGCAGTTGCTGTCATTTGCATTTTCATGGGTCCTTGTTGCATGCTGAATTCAAGCGGTGCGCCTTTTAAACCTTTAAATGGGTTACCGCCCATTCCGCTTCCGGAACCAGAACCGCCTTGTAGTTTTTCGCAATACCAAACATCAGTTTTATTGGTTTCGCCTTTATCGTTTTTAGTTTCAACAATTGCTTTTTTACACTCGTAAGTTGCAATTGTTTTCTTTTCTTCGGTGTATGTAATTTTAGGATCAGCTTTCTTTTTGCTTTCCTTTTCCATATCTTCCTTTTTCATTTTATAAAATTGCTTCTGTCCCATCGACTCAGAAAGTGTGGTAGAAGAAACATCATCAGAAACCGTGATGTTATTAAAAAATGCATTAGAAAATTCGGAACGCGATTTTTTGTCTTTGTAATAAATTTTCATTTCGGTACCTTTCATCATACCTGCTTGTTCAGGAGGCATACCTTCAAAATTTACACTGTAGGTAATTGAACCCTCTTTTATTTGTGCCTGAGCAGTTAGCATACTTGCAATTGTAAATACACTTAAAATAAGTTTTTTCATGTTATTGTTTTTTAGTTTTTTGTTACATGGAATTCGCATTTTGCATCTTTTCGGTTTGTTTCAAAATTATGCCAAAGCTCATTTCATTTTGTTTTGTTTTTTAGTCGCTCTTTTTTGAGCTTGATTGTTGTTAAAATACGGGATTGAAATTACAATTAATGTGCCAAATTGCGCAAGAATTTTTTTGAACGGCTAAATTGGCTGATAAATAGACCTCTCTGTCCATCAAGATGTACGTCTTCCCTACGAGCTAATCTGCTTATACAAGAATTTATATGGAAGAACTGTCTTTATTGGTTCATTAATTCTTAGTTGAAAAGCCTAAAAAGTTCTTAATCTGGGTTTTCACTAAACTTCTTGAACAAGTGAACCATTGAACATTTGAATAGCGAAATCAGAAGTAAATACATGTACTTCGAATGTTCTAAATTCAAATGTTCGAATGTTCTTCATTCAAAGGGGATTTTAATAGGGGTTTTGAACAAAATCTGTGAGAAAAAGATATGTACGGAGATTAGCGCTAGGAGGGAAGAAGCTTATTGGATAGATTTAAAGAACTCATCCATCTCCTTTTTAGGAATTACCTTATAATATGCAGGAAGCTCAAAAGTTTCATCAGGTATTTGCTCCTTTTTTACCCCAAGGGCGGTAAAAGTTAACTCTAAGCCAAATTTTTTCATTCTATACTGCATTGGCATTCCCTTAATTTTAAAGTAAGGGTTGGTAAAATTAGGCATTGTAACATTTAATTCTTCGGTATAATAAACATCAAACTTTACAGTTGGGTCATCAGTAAGAGTAGCTATTACTTTTTTGCACTTATAACCTGCAATCTCTTTTCTTTCCTTGGTTTCTGTAAATTCAAGTTGATAATCATCATTTTCTGCTTTAATCGCTTTTTCGTCATAAATGCTGGCTTGTTTTACATCAAACATTTTTACTAAAAGTGTAAGATTTTTTTTAACCGGGTTAGAAATAAAGGTTGTAGTAAATACCCCCATTGTGCTCATCTCGGCAGCAAACATATTGTTTTTAAACCGCACCGTCATTTTACCCGGAGCAAGACTGGCCATGGGATTGTTTTCATCAACCACTTTAGCATCATACTCAATAACTCCTTCATTAATAAATTTAGGATTAGCGTACTTGCAAGATGATGCAAGGAAGCCGATTAATGCGCATATGAATAAAACTTTCTTCACAGAAAATTACGAAAGGCGAAAGTTAGTATTTTTTATGTAATGAGGTAAGATTATTGGCTAATAACCCAAAATCTTTAGCATACTCTTAAAGCTCTGCTCTTTAGCAAAAAGACGGGTGGTTAATTCTCCATTCTCGTCCCTGTCAATCAAGATATGTTTTGGAGCAGGAATTAAACAATGTTGCGTTCCTCCATACCCCGCCAGCGATTCCTGATAGGCTCCGGTATGAAAAAAACCAATATATAGTGGTTGTTTGTCCTTTGCCTCAACTTTAGGCAAAAAAACCTGATTGGTATGCGCTTCAGAATTGTAGTAATCCATACTATCGCAAGTCAAGCCGCCAAGATTTACGGGCTCATAGGGCTTATTCCAATGGTTAATTGCCAGTAAAATAAAATGCTGTTTTATACCCCACGTATCCGGTAAAGTTGTAATAAATGAACTGTCAATCATATACCAAGTCTCTCGGTCGTTTTGCTTTTTTTGATCAATGATAGAGTATAATGTGGCTCCGCTTTCTGCAACGGTAAACGAACCAAACTCAGTATAAATATGTGGCTCCGTAATTTCATGCTTATCACAAAAACTTTTTATCTGCTCAACAATTTCCTCAATCATATATTCGTAATCGTACTCAAATCCCAAGGAGGTACGTATAGGCATTCCGCCACCGATGTTTAGCGAATCTAAACCCGGACAAAGCTTTTTTAATTCTAAGTAAATCTTCAGGCATTTATTTAATTCTGTCCAGTAATAAATAGTGTCTTTAATACCGGTATTTATAAAAAAGTGAAGTAGCTTCAATTCAAATTTTGGGTTGTCCTTAATTTTTTCTCGGTAAAAATCCATTATGTCAGTATGCCTTATTCCTAAACGAGATGTATAGAATGCAAAAGAAGGTTCCTCTTCGGTTGCTATCCGTATACCCAATTTCATTTTAGCTCCCTTAAAATGCTTGTTGTAATATTCAATTTCATCTTTATGATCTAACACTGGCATTACGTTAAAACCCTCGTTTGCAAGCTCTGTAACATATTGCTGATACAGTGGACGCTTATACCCGTTACAGATAATATGCGTATCTTTGGCCAGTGTTTTTTTCTTGAATTGTTCTTTGAGAATTGGTATATCAAAAGCAGATGAAGTCTCTATATGTACATCATTTTTAAGTACTTCGTCGAGTACGAAAGAAAAATGCGAGCTTTTGGTGCAGTAACAGTAGTAATATTTACCCTTATAATCGGTTTTAGCCATTGCAACATTAAATAAGCGTTTAGCTTTTTGAATTTGCTGACCAATTTTAGGTAAGTAGGTAATTTTGAGTGGAGTACCATATTGCTTAATGATGTCCATTAACGGTATATCATTGAAATATAGTTCGTTATCTACGGTACTAAACCCTTCTTGCGGGAAGTTAAAGGTTTGGTTAATGAGGTCGGAGTAGTTGGTTTCTTTCATAATTTACAATCCAAGTGAGTTACATTGATTCCGGATTGCAAAAGTAAGTCAATTACATTAATATTTGAAGATAAAAGTTAATTTTAAGTTATGATTAAGCCCATCAAGGTAATAGAAGTAAAGTCTGAAATAGGAGCCGGTACACGCGGCAGTAGTCTTGGAGTAGATGCTATAAAAATAGCAGCCCTCGATTTTGGAAGTCCTTTCTTTAAAAAATTCAAATCGGTAGAAGTAAAAACCGAAAACTATCTTTTATTAGAACCTGTTGTAAACGATTACGCAAAACGTGTTAAAGGAATATTTTCTCTCAACGAACGTCTAGCCGCCGAAATACAAAAAACTCTAACGAAAGAAAATGCTGTCCCCATTGTGTTAGCAGGCGATCACAGCTCTGCAATCGGGACTGTTTCAGGAATAAAAATGGCCTATCCCGATAAAAAAATCGGAGTGATTTGGATTGATGCTCACGCTGACCTCCACTCGCCTTACACTACACCATCCGGTAACATGCACGGTATGCCGCTTTCATGTTTGTTGGGTGAAGATAACCGCGACAGACAGCAAAATAAACCGGATGATGAGACGATTGAATACTGGGAACAACTTAAAAATCTGGGAGGTATTTCTCCTAAAATAGATTATAATGACATTGTCTTTATAGCCCTCCGCGATTTTGAACCTCAGGAAGATTATTTGCTGAAAAAGAACAAAGTACGCATATTTAACCTACCCGAAATTCGTAAAAAAGCGGTTGAACGTATAGCAATTGAGGCTTTAAACTACCTCGATCACTGCGATTATATACATGTTAGCTTTGATGTAGACAGCATGGATAGTCGTATAAGCAGTGGAACCGGCACACCCGCACCTAACGGAATTAGCGAAAAAGAAGCAGGGAACCTTATTTATTACCTCCTACGAAGTAAAAAAATTGTTTGTTTCGAAATGGTTGAGATAAACCCTACCCTCGATAAGGAAAACCTGATGGCTGAGAATGCTTTTGAGATTTTGCAGAAAGCAACCAACCAGCTAAGCCACGATTTCTAGAAAATTTTTGTCAGTTCGAGCGCAGTCAAGAATCGGAATATGATTTTGGGCGTGCCCAAGAGGCGAAATGTGATTATCCTTTAAATTATAATTTTACTCGCACTTGGTCGGGCTTTTCGCTCCAAGTCCTCGCCGTGATAGCATTCCGATTAGTAGAAAGAATTTTCAACGGCTGTGGGCTTTCCACTGCAATTCCTCACGCAAATAAAAATTTCTTATCTTTATAGTAAGAATACTTCATGCGTGCTATCGTCTACATATTATTTTCCTTTTCTCTTTTCAATACCATTTTTGCTCAATCGCTGATACCTGCTGAATTAGATTCTACGAAAACTGAAAGTGATAAAATTCCTATTAAAACTGAAACATCACAAATACCCTTGTTTATAAATACAAATTCGGAAAAATCTGAAACGAAAAACTCTCGAATATTAAATGGTTATTATATATTATATAACAAAAACCACCAAAAAACAAAAGACGGCATATTTAAAGACAATAGATTAAATGATGGTAAAAATTATATTTACAATGCCAACGGAATTCTGATTAGAATAGAAGAGTATAAGGATTTTTCTTACAAAGGCGATTTGCCACTTGATAAAAAGTAATTAGCGGTTTTTTTATTTCCATAAGGTAGGGTTTTCGGTAGTCAAAAATTACTAAATTTGCACCCCCATGGCAAAATTCTATTCTTTAAAAGTAAACGATGTGCGCCGCGAAACTGCCGATGCTGTTTCGGTTGCGTTTGAAGTGCCGCCACAACTTTGGCCCGAGTATCAATATAAACAAGGACAATACCTCACTTTAAAACTAAAAATAAACGGAGAAGAAATTCGTCGCTCGTATAGTGTTTGTACATCTCCCTTTGCCGAAAAAGAATTACGCATTGCCATTAAAGAAGTAAAAGACGGAAAAGGCTCAACTTTTGTAAACCGCAATTTAAAAAGCGGCGACATGGTTGAAGTAATGACACCAATGGGAACTTTTCACAGCGTACTTTCAGGCTCAGCTAAAAAACATTATGTTTTGTTTGCGGGCGGAAGCGGCATTACACCCATGATGAGCATTTTAAAAAGTGTTTTGTATATAGAAAAACAAAGTCACGTTACTTTGTTATACGCCAACCGCGATGAAGATGCAACCATTTTTAAAACCGAAATAGAAAAATTAGCTGCAGATAACAACGATAAGCTGAATGTAGTTTTTGTTTACGATGCTCCAAAAGGAAATGTTGCCGATTTACAAAAAGGATTGCCAACACAAGAAAAAGTAAAAGCCTTACTTGAAAATTACAAGTGTACAGGCGCCGACGAATATTTTATTTGTGGTCCGGGCCCAATGATGGAAAACGTAAAAACTGTTTTAGAAAATTTAAAAGTTGCCAAAGAAAAAATTCATATAGAATATTTTACTGCCGTTTTGGAAGCCGTTGCAAAAGCAGAAGGTGTAAGCCTTGGTAAAAATGTAAAAAGTAATATCACCGTTTCTCTTTATGGAATTGAAACACATTTTGAATTAAAAACAGAAGGCTCTTCTATTTTAGAAGCAGCGATTGATGCAGGTGTTGATGCTCCTTTTAGTTGCAAGGGCGCAGTATGCTGTACCTGCCGAGCAAAAGTTTTAGAAGGCAAAGTAAAAATGTATGCCAACTTTGCGTTGACCGACGCAGAAGTTGAGCAAGGATACATTCTTACTTGTCAGAGTCACCCGCTGACCGAAAAAGTGGTGATTGACTATGATGCGATTTAGCCTCATCCACCCTTCGGCCACCTTCTCCAAAGGAGAAGGGCAAATGACAATGATTTTTCTAAATGAACCTCCGCCAAGAAATACTGAAAGAACATTCTAAAAGACAAAATCGAAAGCCTTTTACATTGCGAAATTCTGACGCTGGAAAGCAGGAGTGAAAATATTTTGAAGGAAATAAAAAAGTCAGAAAGGAAAAAAGCGGGGAAATAATTTCCCCGCTTTTTTAATAAACCTAATTCTATTTTTTTATTTTACAATTTTTAAAGAGCTAATCTTTCCTGATTCATTAATTACATTTAATAAATAAATACCCGCTCCAAAACTTTTAGTTTCAATTGCGAAAATATTTTTTCCTTTATTTACAATTTTCTCTTCGCTTACAATTACTTGTCCAAGCATATCAACAACCTGAATTGTTATTTTGTTTATTTCGCTTGAATTTAAAGTGAGTTGAGTGAAATCACTCACGGGATTGGGAGCTACAGTAATTCCGTTGAAAGTACTTTTATTTTCATTTACAGCCACTTCAGCAAGATTAACTGTATTAAGTGTAGTATTTGTTACAATAGCTGGATTAAAATCAAAATAAATATATGCGGTGTTTGTGTATTGGGTTCCACCCTGGTGTCCGGGTTTAGCTTTGATTTTATAGGTAACCCATCCCTGACTTCCAACAGGATCTGTTGCGCTATCGGGAAGCATAATATTATTGAATTGAAATTTAATGAGGTTGTTTCCGATAATATGCGGTTCAACATAATGACTGCTTGCAAGTACCTGGAAAGTATTCATGTCAAGGTCAACATCCATAGTATCAAGCACGGCAACGTTATAAGCAGCTGCATTACCGGTGTTTTGGAAATGGATAGTATAAATGAACTCGGTATTCTGAGCAACGTAACCTTGCGCGCCTACCCCACGCGGATAAACTTCTTTAAAATTAGGATCCCACGAATTGCTAACCGGATAACATTTTGTAATAGTGTTATTGGCAGGATTAATATCGCCACTTGTTGGCAAAACATTTAATGTGTAACATACGCTATCTCCAATTTGCAAATTAGAACTGCAATTCACAAAAATATACCGATAATCTAAAGTGTTCCAATTCCACCAGTAATTCATAGATGACAAATTCATAAAATTCCAGCTTACCTGATTTCCTGTAACAGTTACGGGTTTTCCGTTTGCTTCTGATGCAAAAGTTGTATTGGGGTCTAAAGTAAGAGTAGCTGTTCCGGATTGCGGTAAACAGGAAAAATTAACAGGCCAGACTTGGACCCCCCCAATTAAGCCAGGTCTA
>CAZZEI010000002.1:0-55383 GCA_964653165.1 uncultured Flavobacteriaceae bacterium
CCGGCAGCATTAACACCCGTAGCTAAATTAGCCGGGGATAAACTTGTGGCACAGCCGGGATCTGCAGTAAGCGTAACCGCTACCGAGCCGCAGGTTGTTGTACTGTTACAATTTCCGCCAATAGCTTTTACATAAAAAGTAGTAGCCGCAGAAACCGTAGTAGTAAACGAAGCATTTGCCACTGTTGAAGTACCTATTAATGTACCACCGCAACTGCCAGTGTACCATTCCCATTTTGCACCGCTGTTACCAAGTGTGCCGCCTGTTTGTGTAAGTGTGGTTGAATATCCTGCACATCCTGTTGTTGCACTTGCTGATGCGCCTGTAGGTGCAACTGCTGCTGTATAAACGGGATAAGAAATTATAACCCGACCGGCAGCACCTGCACCACCATTTGAAGCGGCAACATCATCACTGCCGCCACCGCCACCGCCTGGGACTGAACCTGCAACTCCATTAGTAGTCGGTACAGGTGTAGTTCCTCCGCCTTGTCCGCCACTTCCACCTTCAGTTATTGTTCCTCCCGTACCTGCAACACCCGAAGCACCAGCGGTTCCACCAGCAACACCCGTTCCCCCAACAGCACCGGAAGAACCACCACCACCACCTGCACTTGAACTACCAAGCCCACCGGCACCTCCTGCATTTTTGATAGTACCTAAAGCACCCGTTACAGAGCCAGCAGCGCCAACAGTACCACCATTATTTCCGCCTAAACCTCCGCCATTTGCAAGAACTCCAGCACTTGCGGGCTGTGAATTTTGTGCTGCAGTACTGTTAAACCAAGATAAAGTTCCGGCAGTTGCTGCCGAAGTGTTGGATACGGCAGCATTACCAGCACCTCCAACACTAAAATGATATGAACTACTACCAGTTACAGCAACAGATGAATTACTATAGCCTCCGCCACCGCCACCGGAACCTCCGGTAGTAATAGCATTATTACTACTTCCTCCACCGCCTCCGCCTCCCCAAACTTCCACTACAACGGTACCAACACAAGTAGAAGGTGCTACCCAAGGGCTTGATGATACAGTAAAGGCGGTACCGGTAAGTTGAAAACCTGAAACGGGAGTACCTAAGGCTTCTCTTACTGGATAAACTTTGAAATAAGTAAGTGTATTTGCAGTTAGCCCAGTTGCTGATGCCGAAGTAGCATTTGCAGCAGTCAATGAGCTAAAAGTATAGGTTACATCGTCCGTAGAAGTATAAACAGCATAACCCAATTCGTTAGAAGCATTATCCGTCCAGTTTAGCGTAATAGATTTGGTGGCAATGTTTGTAAAGGTTAAATTAGTGGGGGCTGTAGTGCTTGTTGGGGTAAAAGTGAATATTCTTCTTGAACCATCCGAAGCACTGTTTAAAGACGTGATTGTACCAACAGAATTTGTGTTTGTAATATGACTTGCAGAGGTATTATCATAGGTATAATCAGTTTGATTTACTGAAAATATTCTATTAGCAGCATTGGTAGTTTGTCCTCCAATTCTAACTATCGGAGAACTGGCATTTGCTACAGTCATATTACCATATATGAATTCAATTACACCTGTTGTTTCATATAATCTTGCCTGAAATGTTGCATCTGATGTTGTACTCGAAAAACCCACTTCCATATTTAACCATTCTATCACCAATATTCTGTTGGGTGCTGAGCCGGAAAGTACATAATGAACTTTTCCTGTGGAGTGTGCTGCCAAATCTCCGTGGTAAGGAGAAATGATTGCTTGAGTAGCAACTGGAAGAGTTGCCCCGTATAGTGTTGTTGATATTACAGTTGCGCCTAGTCTAATTCCTCCATTTGCACTTACGGAAAACTGAGTGTATCTAACTCCCATAAACCAAAAATCAAAACTACTTGGCATAGTTGTAACCGCTGATGCAGCATCATCCAAACTGGCCGCCACTAATTGCGTAGATCCTGTCATTGAAGATAAAGATGCGGTTGCATTGGTAGCAAAAGTATAATTGGCAGAGCTTTGCGCCTGCACATTAGCAGTACCAGCAATAAATAGCACCGCAGCGATTACAGCGGAGCAAATAGATTTGTATAAATTTTTCATAGTTATTAGTTTTTTATTTTGGTTAAAAAGCTGCTTTATTAAGTATATCTTTTAGTTCGGGGTTTGTTTATGTTGTTATAAAAGTTTAACCAAAGCGGCTATGATGGCTGATTGAGCAACCAACATACCAGCTACCCACTTTATAGTTTCGGATTTTGATTCAGCTATTCTGCTTTCGAGTTTAGCAATATCTATTTTTGTAGCAAGGCGTTCATCAATAATTTGAGCCAACACTTCGGCTTGTGTTTCTGCTTGTTGTTGAGTAAATCCACCAGCCATAAGTCGTTTTGAATAAGCCAGCGTATCAAAAACCAGTGCATGTTCCATTGTTTTTTTTTTTAAAATTAAAGAATCCTTGTTTTTTTATTCAAATAATTGCGCTTACAAGCAATAGCACCGCCACGAGCAAAGCACCACCTACGCTACGGCAGGCAAGTGGTACAAATGAAGAAATATTTTTCATATTTGAACTAAAACCTGTAAGATGTAAATTTATTTAACAAATTGCAGGAAAAGTAAAACGATCGATTTTCTTCCTTTAAAAGGAAATATTTGGGCACTTTAGAAAAAAATACGGTTGATTGGCAGATTTATAAGCTAGTTCTTGATTAACTGTTTTTTCGTATTTTGAATTAACAGTTTGAGGGCAAATGCCCATAAACAACATATCATCTGTTTGTTCCAAACTCCCTTGCCATTTTCTTAAAAAAAGATCCCATTCAACCTCTCGTTTTAAAATTGGCATATTAGCTAATTTATCCAAGAAATGAATAACCCCGAGGCAGAGCCTCGAGGTATCCTAAAAAAAAGTCGCCACAGATTCACAGATTGTTGTCTGTGCTAATTGTTATAAAAAAATAATCTGCGAATCTGTGGCAAAAAAAAACTATAACGTAAACCCCGAGGCAGAGCCTCGAAGAATTCTTTAGATTAAAGCAAACCTCTTTTCATTAATTTTTTTGAATTTTGACCGCCAAATTGCTCTGTTATACCGTCTGTAAAAAAATAAAAAACATCGTTAGGATGATATTTATAAGACATAAAGGGAATTTGATCATCGGTTTCAAACTTGGGCTCTTTAAATTACAGTAAATGTGCAGCCGGTATACCATGCCAGGTACAGTTGCCAATTGCTGCAACAATATCACCCTGCTTTTTCATTTGCATAAGCACAGAAAAATCACTATCAAGGTTGATAATCTTTTTTTTCAACTTACAGTCACCTCCCAAAAGCAAAACCCCATAAAGCCTTACTATCAGTGGGTTTCAGGGGTTTTTAAGAGGTCCCGGGCGGATTCGAACCGCCGTAGCAGCTTTTGCAGAGCTGAGCCTAGCCGCTCGGCCACAGGACCATCTTTTTTTCCGCAAAATCACTTTTGCAGAGGAACCTGTTCGCAATCGGCGAACATAGGACCATTTTAAGCGGACAACAAAGATACTGATTTATTGTAAATAGAGAAAAATTAGTGGTTGATGGGTTTAATAATAATTAAACAAGGCCTATAGGACTTTTTGGATTTTGACAAAACAACATATACTTGCCTTGCCTAAACAAAATTACTCTAACTAATTCTTAACTATCAATCTCTACATAAACCTTCTCCACATTCCCATTCATGGGAGGACTTAATTTTGTTACCCTGACTTTTGCGGTTTTCACGGTAGAAAATGTTTTGATAATACTACTATGCATGCGCTGCGCCACTTGTTCAATTAATTTTGAACGAACAGTCATTTCTTTTTTTACTATTTCATAAACAGTGTAATAATCAATTGTTTTGGTCAAATCATCCGTTTTGGCTGCTTCTGTAAAATCCGTTTCAAGATACACATCAACAATATAGTTGCCCCCAATAGCCGCTTCCTCATCTAAACAGCCATGATAAGCATATAGCCTTATTCCCTCAACCGCAATTTTGTGTCCCATTTGGCAAAGCTATACTATTCTTATAAATCTTTCGCTTAATTATTTCTACCTTTACACTAAATTATGCTGGCTTCTAAAACCTCATCTCCTAATCAAAAAAAATATGTGCTAATTACATGGGGTATAATTTTTGCGCCTGTTATATTTTTACTCTTCATGTTTTCGCTTACAAGTTTTGAATTATTTGGCGAATTACCGGACGTAGAAGAACTTCAAAATCCAAAAAACAACTTAGCTACCATTGTTTACAGCAGCGACGGAAATATACTTGGAAAGTTTTATAAAGAAAATCGTGTAAATTGTAAATTTAATGAGCTCAGTACTAATTTAGTTACTGCGTTGGTAGCTACTGAAGACGCACGTTTTTATGAGCACAGTGGGGTTGATTTAAGAGCTTTGTTTCGATCAGTAAGCGGTTTACTTACAGGAAACACCAATGCGGGTGGTGGAAGTACGCTTACTCAGCAATTGGCTAAAATGCAATTCTCAGAAAAGCCAAAAAGTAAATTACAACGCATATTGCAAAAAATTAAAGAGTGGATAATATCTATTCGTCTCGAAAAATTGTATACCAAGCAAGAAATAATGTCTATGTATTTGAATAAATTCGATTTTTTAAATTTAGCAGTTGGGGTAAAATCCGCTGCCCAAATTTATTTTAATACCACGCCCGATAAATTAAATTTACCTCAGTCTGCCATGCTGGTTGGTATGGCAAAAAACCCTTCTTATTTTAATCCTATTCGGTTTGCTGAGCGAACACAAAAACGGCGTAATATAGTTTTATTTCAAATGAAAAAATACGGCTATCTGAGCGAAACAAGATTCGATTCTATAAAAGCGCTTCCACTAAATTTAATTTTCAGGCCCGAAGATCATAACGATGGTTTGGCAACTTACTTCCGCGAATATTTGCGTGATAATTTTTTAAAAGAATGGTGCCTTACCCACAAAAAAGAAAACGGTAAATCGTACGATATTTACCGCGACGGATTAAAAATATACACCACCATCGATTCGCGCATGCAAAAATATGCTGAGGAAGCAGCTACTGAGCACATGACAGCTTTACAGGGCGTTTTTGCGAAAGAATGCAAAACAAAAAAAAATGCGCCCTTTGCATGGAATGTAAATAAGGAAGAAATAAAAAACATAATGAATTCGGCGATGCGCCGAAGCGAACGCTATAAAATTTTAAAAGCGGCAGGTAAAAATGAAGAAGAAATAACGCTTGTTTTTAATACACCAGTTAAGATGAGCGTTTTTAGCTGGCGTGGAGAAATTGATACTACCCTCTCCCCTATTGATTCAATTCGGTATTATAAAAGTTTTCTGCAATGTGGATTTATGGCAATGGAGCCGCAATCGGGTTATGTAAAAGCCTGGGTTGGAGGAATAAATCATACACATTTTAAGTACGACCATGTTAAAGTGGGTAAAAGACAGGTTGGTTCAACATTTAAACCTTTTGTATATGCTTTGGCGGTGCAAGAAGGCTATTCTCCATGCTATCAAATTCCTAATGTGCGTACCTGCATAACCACCGAGGACGGAAAAGAATGGTGCCCCAATAATTCTGCCGGAGAAGAGAAGTTTGAGAACAAAAATGTAACACTGAAATTCGCTCTTGCCAATTCTATCAATTACGTAAGCGCTGCATTAATGAAACAATTCGGGCCACGCGCCGTTGTAAATATTGCCCGTAGAATGGGGGTTACCTCTCCGCTTGAGGCAGTACCCGCACTTTGTCTGGGCGTTGCAGATATTTCTGTTTATGAAATGGTAGGAGCTAACTCAACTTTTGCTAATCAGGGCACCTACGTGCAACCCATTTTTGTAACCCGGATTGAGGATAAAAACGGTAAAATTTTGGAGGAATTTGTGCCTAACACAGATGAGGTTTTTAACGAAGAAAAAGCCTACGTAATGTGCGAATTAATGAAAGGTGTTGTGCAATCGGGAACAGGTTCCCGCATACGTTACAAATTTAATCTCAAGAACCCAATTGCAGGTAAAACAGGTACCACACAAAACAACAGTGATGGCTGGTTTATAGGTATGACCCCCGATTTGGTAGCCGGTTGCTGGGTTGGCGGAGAAGACAGAGCTGTTCATTTTAACACAACCGACCAGGGACAGGGGGCCAGTATGGCTTTACCCATTTGGGGCAAATTTTTTCAGAAAGTCTATGCCGATAAAACCATTAAAATCTCTAAAGGCGACTTTTACAGGCCTGCCCATATGAGTGAAATAGAGCTTGATTGCAGCAAATACGATAATGAAAACCTCCAGATAATAAATGATAACTCAGGAGATAAAGACCCTTTTGATTTATAAATATCAGTTAAATTTTAAGGCGTTTAACAGGTTCTCGACCAACCCTGTTTTTTCGCTTACAAAATAGCTTTCAAATATTTGCGTATTTCCAAATAAAGCGCTAATCTTGCGAGTTATAGAATTGAGAACTAAACCCTTTTTTATGAGGAACTTTGCAAAAGTTGTAGCAATATCGTCGGTGATCTTAGTATCCTGCGGCGGTGACAACAAAAATAATAATACTCAAAACGGACGCGCTGAGGCCAAAGGTGGGCGCGTTTATGGAGGATGTGTACGTCTTGCAGAATCTGAGCCTTACCAAAGCCTTTACCCTATTTCAATTGTTGATGCTACCTCAAGTTTAGTGGCTACTCAAATTCACGATGGATTAGTAAAACTTAACTCCTCCACATTAAAAGTTGAAGCTTCGATTGCCGAAAAATGGGAAATTGATGCAAGTGGCACCAAATATACTTTTCACTTAAGAAAGAATGTTTTTTTTCAGGACGACGAATGCTTTTCGGGCGGAATAGGCAGAGAGATAAAAGCTGCTGATTTTAAATATTCGTTTGATTTACTTTGCACAAGAAGTACAGACAATTTCAACTTTTCAAATACTTTTAAGGATCGTGTTTTAGGAGCAAATAATTTTTTTGATGGGAAGGGTAATTTAGAGGGCGTGAAAGTAATTGATGAGAATACCTTAGAAATTACCCTGGAACATCCGAGCACAGTATTCATTCAAATGTTAGCAGAACCCGCTTGTGCCGTTGTTGCTAAAGAAGCGGTTGACCGTTATGGAAAAAATTTAAAAACCGGTGCCGGTCCATTTATTTTTGATGCCCTTCATTCTACAAAAGACAAAGTGGTTTTAAAAAGAAATCAAAATTATTATGCAGTTGATTCAATTGGTAACAGATTGCCTTTTCTGGATTCAGTAGTTATTTCTTTTATCCCTACAAAAGACCAAGAACTGGCTTTATTTAAGGAAGGCAAGATTGATATGATTACATCCTTGCCGGGTCAATCAATAAAAGAAATGGTTGAAACACAAATAAAAGATTTTCAAAGCAAGCCTCCAAAATATTTATTAGACAATAGCGCCGAAATGATTACTCAGTATTATACGTTTAATGTTAGCAGACCTCCCTTTGATAACGCAGATGTACGTAAAGCATTTAACCTGGCTATTAACCGCAAAAAAATTGTTGAACAAGTCCTCAACAATCAGGCATTTGGTGCGGGTATTAATGGCTTAACGCCTCCTACTTTTTTATCTGATGGTTATGATATTTCAAAAATTCAGGGGTATGATTATAATCCCGAAATAGCAAAAAAATTATTGGCAAAAGCAGGTTACCCTAATGGAAGAGCATTTCCTCCTGTGAAAATAATTCTAAATAGCGGTGGCGCCAAGCACAGCAACATTGTTGTTGAAATTCAGAAGCAGTTGTTAGAAGTTTTGAATGTAAATGTTGATTTTGATGTAGTACCTATGTCGCAAAAACTGGAGCAATCGCAAATGGGACAAATGGACATTGTACGCGATGCATGGGTTGCCGATTACCCAAGTCCCGAATCCTTTTTAAGCGTTTTCTATGGCGCTAACGTGCCTAAAGACCCAACTCAGCGTTCTTATCCTAACACATCCAGGTATAAAAACGCTCAGTATGATAGATATTTTGTAATGGGTAGAGATGCAAAAAGTAAAGACAGCAGTATGGTTTATTTTATGAAAGCTGAACAAATATTAATGAATGACGCTCCTTTAATGGTACTGTGGTATGATGGTAATTACCGTTTAACACAATACACCATTAGAAATGCCCATAACAATGCCATGCGCTACAGAAATTTTGCAGATGTATTTATCAGCGCTACCCCTGCAGCTCCTTCTGCTTTCGATACTAAAGATTCTGTTGCAAAATAATGATTCGCGGCACGTTACAAGATTTGATTTTAAAATAAAGCCACTGCATCATTTTAAATAGGGCTTTTTTGTTTACATGAATTTACCGGATTACTACCAACTATTACAAGTCTCCATTACAGCAACCGGCGCCGAAATAAAAACAGCTTATAGAAGACTGGCAAAACTTTATCATCCTGATAAAAATTATGGTAATGCTGCTGCAGAAGAAAAATTTAAACAAATTAAAGAGGCCTATGAGATTTTAATTAATACCCAAAGACGGCGTAAATATGATGAGAAAAGAAACCGTGGGATTACGGGTACTACTACCACTTTTCAAAAAAAATCAAGCGGGAAAAAAAATTACAATTTCACAGAAACAGAAGCCGCCCGACGAAAATATTATCAACAACATTACAAAACCAAAAGCACGCACACACCCCCGCCGGCAAAAAAAGCAACCCAAGGGTTAACCGAAATAAAATACATCTTAATAAGTGTACCTATAGCGGTGGCTTTGCTTTTACTAATGATACGCTTATATGAAAAACCAAAAAATGAAATCAAAAACAAAGTATCTCTTTCTGATTCACTTAGTGTAAAAACCCCGCTATATATCGAGCCCGAAATAAGCACTTCTGAAAGCCCCTATCAAGGAGATTTAGGAAAGAATAGGTACGATAGCACATCCCGTCTGGTCATAAAACTAATAAACAAAAGTGGTTACGATGCTATAGTGTTCTTGCAGAACGACAGTCATAAAATTATTCGTCATCATTTTATTGAAAATAATTATCAACTCTATTTAGAAAAAATTCCGATTAATACGTATCATATTTATTATTGGCTTGGAAAACAATTCAGTTACAAAAAATTATTGTTTACTAACATAATGGGAAATTACATTGAAAATATTTGTACCGACTCATTTGCAAAAACAATAAATAGCGCAAATCTTAAAATAGATACTATGGTGTTTTCAGTTCTAAAAAACAACCCGCCTAAAACAGATTCATTATTATTAAAAAGAATTTTTGAAAACAGATAATACTTACTGTTTAATACAGAAAATTTTATTTTGATAAAACCCAACAAGGTAATCGGGTTGCCCTTTAATTAAATTATAGGTACCCGGTAAATCACTCAATTTAATTTTGTTGTCATTAAAAGATTTAGATTGCTTGCCGGAAAGAATCAGAATGCCGGACGATTTTTCGAGTGCTGCATAGGATACCTTATTGATAAAATTTATGCTTTTCCCCCTTGCCTGCAAGTCACGATCTGTTTTTTCGAATACTGTTTTTTTACCAAAAAAATCAAATGTTTCAAAGGCATTTTCACTTACGAACACAAGTAAGGGCGAGGTTCCGTGTTGCAAAGTATCAAAGAAATAGGCTTCCGCGTTCTTTTCTGTCTTAAGTGGCATTTTTTCAAGCTTATCAGACAATGAAAGTTTGAATAAGGTGCTCGTTTTTACATCGGCATAATATATATACGTTTTAGAAATATCCTTACCTAATTCAAAATAAAGATGGCCATTTCCTGTTGGTAACTTCGAATTTATTTTTACTCGTTCCTCCCCTTTTCTATTTGTTACATATACGTTTCCAAGTGTATCGGTAAGAACAAAATAATCCATTTCCCGTAACACAAATTGTTTAATTACAGTTGTAAGCGGAGCTGAAATATTTACCGGCACAAAACCGTCAACCGCCTTACACATTGTATTAAGACAACAAACCGTGTTATTTTTTAAGGGTATCCATAATCTATAATTTTTACTGTTATCGTAATCAAATAAGGAAATTCCTCCCGAAGCTCCCGATTTAATTTTAACCGGAAAATCTTTAAGATAATTTCCATTTCTATCTATTAAATGAATATAGTTTTCGCTGACAAATAACAATTGAAGTTTGCCATTAACAAAATAATCAACTTGTAAAATTTCGCCAAGTATTTTTTCTTTTACATTCTTCTTCCACAAAATTTTCCCTGTATTAGAGAGTAGGTATAAGTTATTCCCCATATCCTGACAAACCAATTCCTTCTCGTTGGTTTTATGATTTATTGTTTGGTTTGGCAGCTTATACAAATCTGTATCTACAAGTGTTTCCCATAAAGTGTTTTGATACATTTTGTATTTAGGATTATACCCCATATGAGCGGTGAAGAAAACGGTTTTCTTTATTTTTTGCAATGAAAAAGCAACTGCATCAAATTTTTCGTATAGCTCGGGAGCTTGATCAAGCTTTCTAATAAGAACGTCGGATAAGTTTGAAGTTAGCTTTTCTTTTGTTTTAAAAACATCGGCGTAAACTAAATAATTTAAGTCCGCATTAAAGTTTTCACTCAAAAAACTTATGGCGCGCTCATTAGACGGAAAATTATTTTTACCCGTCTTTATTTTTTTATACTCATTAATTCCGTTTATTGAATTACCAAACAAAATACATTCGTCTATTACACTTACATATTTAAATTTTTTTGTAAAAAATCCTGCGCAAATGTTTTTAAATAAATATTCGTCCGAAAAATAGAAAAAATTAGTCGAATCATTATTCATAAAAACAGAATCGGCGGTATTCTTTAAAAAGACAATTGCTTTTGCTTCATCGCTTATTGAAATTACACCGTATTGGTATAATGTATCTGTACATGTTGCCGCAAAACAACAAGCGTAACCCCCAATAAATGTTGTTATTTCAGTTTGTGCATCGGCACTGAGGTTATCCGAATATTTTTTCAAGTCAGCGCGCCTCCTTTCAATATTACTCCTGTAATTATCTTTTACAAACTTTCCATAATCACTGATATTAATTGCTTCAAACCATGAAGTATAGTAAGGTAAGCGAGCAAATAAATTTTTAAAATCGTCAGCGTCTTGATCAGTAAAAATTTTATAACTGATTGAAGAATCAGCGGGAAGAAAACCGCGCAAGCTCAATTCAGATGGCTCGAGACCCAAATCGGCTGGAATCCATTTTTCAGTTTCATTTGTAAAAAATTCTGTGTTTGAACCGGGAGATAAAAATTTTGTCCAGCCCTGCTTATAAAAATACGGGAAGTGAATAAAAAGCGTTATCCCTTTATCCTTTGTTGCCGTTTTATAAGTAAGATTTAAATTTGCGTTAAGGTTTAGTGTGTTCTTATTGTTTTTTTCTGCAATATCTGTAATTAATTGTTCGTTGGCAGAGGTCACAACTAATCCCGATTCGAAAAACATGAAAAAATTTGTTTTTTCATTTTCTACATTTAATACGCCCTTGTAAACCGAGCCATTTTGTTTTGTTGCAGAAAAATTCTTTTCAAAAAATGTTGTTACTTTTTCTGTCTCGTTTATATCACTTAAATTAAATGCATATACCGCATCTTGTTTTTTTTCATCGCCGTAAATGGCAATAAAAAGTGGTTCGTTGCCTATGCAATCCTTTATTTCATCCTGACTTGTAAGTGAATCTACGAGCAATAAAGTCTTGTTGAATTTTTTTACATCGGTGATTTTAAAAAATTCCTCCCACATTAAATTTCCTTGTGTTAATTGATTTACAAGTGCTCTTGGTTCTTTTACTTCGAGTAATGCGTAGCAATTATCGGCTAAAACATCTAAGGGTTTAGTGGTTGGCTTTTTTAATTGTTGGAGATAAAAATAACCCCATATTCCGCAAATAAGTGCGGCTATTATCAGAGCTATAAATGCAATTTTCTTTGCCATTTTACAGAGTAAAGATACATGGATGCAAAGAAGTCTTTAAACGTAAATCAGAAGGTTATCAATAATAGTTTGTGAAAATCTATTCTTACTTCATGCCATGTCCCTTGGAATACAATGGAACGCAGATAACGGAGTTTAGAGAAGAGTAAGTTGGGGCGGTGCAAGCAAGGTAAAAGTCATACGATGATGTTCACAGGGACAAAATTTTGAAATTCCGGCACGATGCAATTTTGTTGGATACCCTTTGTTTTTATCCCATCCGTAGTGTGGAAATTTTTTATGTAAATCTAACATCAACTCATCCCTATGTGTTTTTGCAAGCAAGGAAGCCGCGGCAATACTCATATAAATTGTGTCGCCTTTTATTATGCATTTATGTTCGATGTCTTTATACTTCTTAAAACGGTTACCGTCTATTAATAAAAAATCGGGCATTTGTTTTAATTGTTCAACCGCACGGTGCATTGCTAAAAAAGAAGCGTTTAAAATATTTATCTTATCTATTTCGGTATGACTAACCACACCAATTGCCCAGGCAACAGCATCTTTTTTAATTGTTTCTGCAATCGCTGATCGAAATTTTTCAGGTATTTGTTTAGAATCATTAATGTGCTTGTTTTTATACCCAACAGGCAAAATAACAGCTGCTGCTACAACCGGTCCGGCCAAGCAACCTCTACCTGCTTCATCGCACCCGGCTTCTGATTGGTTTCTCTTATAATGTGATTTTAACAAATTTTGTGTTTTTTTGTCATGCAAAATAAGTGAAAAGAAGGAGCAGTTTTACCGTTTATCACAAACATATTATGCACATTAAAAAGCCTTAATTATCTTTGCACTTCTTATGAAAAAAGTTACTTATATCTGTATTTTAGTCTGTTTGTCTTTTGGTGTTTTTGCTCAATGGCCAGGAGGCGGTGGTGGTGGTGGTAACATTCCCAAAGGAATGAATATGAATTTTGCCCGTCTTTATGGAAAAATAATAGATTCTAAAACCAAAAAACCGGTAGAGTTTGCTGCCGTTGCTTTGCTTTGGTTTGATAAAGACAGCGTAATCGCAGGAGGTCTCGTAAAACAAAATGGCGATTTTTCTTTAGACAATCTTTCATTTGGCGGATATCGTCTTCGTGTTTCATTTATAGGTTACAAAACCTACGAACAGAAAATGTTTATCAATATGCAATCTATCGATAAAGATTTAGGCAATATCATTTTAGAAGAAGATCCTGCCTTATTAAAAGAAGTTACTGTGGTAGAAGAAAAAAGTGCTATGACCATGAGCATTGACCGAAAAATTTATAACGTTGATAAAGATATTTCTGCCAAGGGCGGCACAGGTTTAGAAGCTGTAAAAAATATTCCCAGCGTTTCGGTAGATGCAGATGGAAATGTTACACTGCGCAATAATTCGGTAATGATTTATATTGATGGAAGACCCAGCACACTTACACTTCAGCAAATACCTTCCGATCAGATTGACCGCATTGAAATAATTACAAATCCTTCTGTAAAGTTTGACGCTTCGGCTACCGGCGGAATTTTAAATATAATTATGAAAAAAAATACCAAGCCCGGTTATAACGGAATGATTATGGGAGGAATTGGTACCAACGATCGCTACAACGGAATGGTTAATTTAAATGTAAAAGAAAATCCGTTCAATTTTTTCATGATGTATAATTATAATACACAAACTAATTTGAATAATGGATTTACCGACAGAATTAATTTAAATAATGGCAACACGGTTGGTTATTATGATCAAACAAACCTTACGCGTATGAAAAATGCTTTTCAGTTTGGACGTTTTGGATTTGATTACAATATAAATAACCGAAATTCCATAACCGTTTCAGGTAATTATGTAAATGGTGAATTTAAAACGCAAGACACCCAGGAATCTGTTTTGAAAGATTCGGCCGGTACTATATTAAACAATGGGCACAGATTAAATGATTCAAAAAACGGGTTTGAAAATTATACCGGTCAATTGCAATACCGTAAAACTTTTCCTACGGCAGGAAAGGAAATTACTACAGATTTAAATTACAACCACAGTTTTGGTAATGGCGGTTACACAAATACAACCCAAAATTATTTACTGAATAGCCTAACTCCTAATCCATTTCTTTCTAATGTTATGCAAAATACAGGTAGCTCATTGTCTGACATGATTAACTTTCAGTTTGATTTTGTAAACCCAATTAATGATTACACAAAATTTGAAACGGGCGTAAAGAGTAATTACCAGCATAGTCAAAATAACCAGGATAATTTATTCAAGACTTTTGCCGATGTTGATTTTAAAGCTGATACTGCGCTTACCAATCATTATAGTATTGATAATTCGGTGAGTGCGGCTTATGTAAACTACAGCAGTAAATTATGGGGCATAGGCTATCAGGGCGGATTGCGATTTGAAAGCTCGTATTATATGGGCACACTTACCAATAAAAATCAGTCTTTCTCTTATCAATATCCTACTAACGTTGATAATTTAATGAACGCTTTATTCCCTGCCGTTTATTTTTCTAAAAAATTACCTCATAATCAGGAATTTCAATTAAACTGCTCGCGTAAAATTGAGCGTCCAAACTTTTTTCAGCTGATGCCCTTTGTGATGATGAGCGACCAACAGAACATACGAATTGGAAATCCAAATCTAAGGCCCGAGTTTCATAATCTGGCAGAGCTAAACTATAATATTCAGCAGGGAAAATTAAATTACCTTACATCTGTATATGGGCGTTTTACCGAATCGCCCATTACACACGTTGCTTATCCTCAATCGCCGGGAAGTTTAATTTTAGTAAACACATTTCAAAATGGTTCGAGCAGTATTAAATACGGATGGGAAAACACCTTAAAACTTACAGTGTTTAAAAATCTGGATATTACAGCAAGCGTAAATGGATTTTTTGTAGATATCAGCTGGAACCCGACACCAACTACAACAACACGCAATACAGGGTATAGTTACCATTCAAAGCTAATGCTATTGTATAAATTTCCTAAAAATATAAGTTTACAATTAAATGGAAATTATGAAGCACCAAAAATTATTCCGCAAGGAACTACTTTCCCGCAATATTCTATGGACGCTACCTTGAGTTACAATTACAAATACAAATGGATGTTTACTTTATTGCTGAACGACGCATTTAACACCAAGCGTATGGGAAGCAATTACATTACTCCGTATTACACGCAGGAAATGAGTCGTCGCCGTGAGAGTCGGTATCTAAAGTTTACTATAACTTATCTGTTTGGAAAAATGGATGTAAGTATTTTTAAACGTGCCAAACAGCAAAAAGGCGGAGATAACAGCCAGATGGATATGGGCGGAGGCTTTTAATTAAAATGAATTTCGAACATTTGAACATTTGAATGTAGAAATGAGAAGTAATACAAGTTCGCAATTCAAATGTTCTAATGTTCAATTATTCTACTGTTCATCTACATTGTCACTTTGATGCATTAAAATTTATTACCTTTAATTTTCAAGCCATAAAATCGATTTGATTTTATACTCTGTATTCAAATTTATGCTGCTTTAACTCCTCGTTTGCTTTTAGAATTTTCGTTTTAAGATTTTCTTTAAAGTCTAGAACTTGTTTTATCATTTCATTATTTCCAATAGCAAGCATTTGCACAGCAAGTATCCCCGCATTTTGTCCACCATCAACGCCAACTGTCGCTACCGGAATTCCGGGAGGCATTTGTACAATTGAAAGAAGCGAATCCCAGCCGTCTAATGAAATGGAAGAACGACAAGGCACACCGATTACCGGCGTAGGAGAAAGGGCTGCTACAACTCCCGGCAAATGCGCAGCTCCACCGGCTCCCGCAATAATTACTTTTATTCCGCGTGTATGCGCATTTTTTGCAAAGTCCATCACCTGCTCGGGGACACGATGTGCTGACAGCGCATTAATTTCAAATGGTATTTTAAACTGGTCAAGAATTTTTGCTGCTTCTTGCATAACGGGCATATCAGATGTGCTGCCCATAATGATACTTACTAGTGGTTTCATAGTTTTAGGTTTTTAATAGAGATTTTATAATTGATTTAGACGTGTAGATGAAAATAGTTTGTTGTCCTTTTCGTATTTGATTCTAATACGGAACAAAAAATTATGGCCAGGGTATATTTTCATTTTATTATTAGATTTTCTTTGAGAAAACTATTTACATTTTCTTCCACTCTTTTCAGCACTTGCGAAACATCGGATTTGATAAAAGAATCGCCAGTGATGTTTTCGTAGAGTTCAATGTATCTTTCAGAAACAGCATCTACAAAATCGTCTGTCATTTCAGGGATTTGTTGTCCCTCTTTTCCCTGAAAATCCTTTTCCATAAGCCATTCTCGTACAAATTCTTTAGAGAGCTGTTTTTGTGGTTCCCCCTTATTTTGTCTTTCTTGATACCATTCAGTATAAAAATATCTTGATGAATCGGGAGTATGTATTTCATCAATAAGCATAATTTGTCCGTTTTTGTTTTTCCCAAATTCATATTTGGTATCCACTAATAGCAATCCTTTGCGAGCTGCAAATAGAGTTCCATTTTGAAATAAAGCGTGTGTGTATTTTTCAAGTTGCTCATAGTCGTATTCGGAAACAAATCCCTGTTTGATTATTTCTTCTTTGGAAATATCTTCATCGTGTCCCACCGATTCTTTAGTTGTAGGTGTAATAATTGGTTTAGGGAACCGGTCGTTTTCTTTCAATCCATCAGGTAATTTTACACCGCATAACTCACGTTTACCGGCTTTATATTCTCTCCAGGCATGCCCCGCCAAATATCCTCTAATTACCATTTCTACTTTAAACGGTGTACATAAATATCCAACCGAAACCACAGGATCAGGAATGTCAATTATCCAGTTAGGAACGATATGAGAAGTTGCGTCCATAAATTTAGCAGCGATTTGATTAAGCACTTGTCCTTTAAATGGAATTCCCTTTGGTAGAACTACATCAAATGCAGAAATACGGTCGGAAACAATCATCACGAGGTATTTATCGTCAATATTGTAAACATCCCTTACTTTGCCTTTGTAAAAAGATTTTTGCCCCGGAAATTTAAACTCTGTTTTTGTGATTGCGTTCATAGCTTGTTGGTTTTAGATAGTTTTGCTTTTGAAATGTTCGTTTATAAGTTCAATAATGGTGTCGCTGTTTAATGATTTTTTTAAAATGTCAATGGTATTCATTTTTCTTTTGTCGCTAAATTGTTAGAAGGATTGTTGTAATTGAGAACAGGGATAGAATAAAATACCGGTTCATCAGTTGGAAACATTTGCTTTATGAGGACTGTTGCATCTGCATAATTCATGGCCCTGCCCGTAGTAATAAGCATTGCCATGCTTTTTTCAATCAGCTCAGTTCCGCTTTGTTCAAACGATGTTACGTTTTCATTTATAATTGCATTATAAATTAATTTTCTATTGAACATTTCATGTGCAATAGCCTTTGCTATCTGTTTGTTTTTGACTATAATTTGAAGCGTCATCATTTTTTACTGTTTTTATTTTTTTCGTAAATCAAGGTTGTAAAAAATAGCTGCTTGTAAATAATGCTTCGTTGTTATGTTCACTGTTTGTGCAAGGTATCCTATTTGAATATTTGCATTTGGCGTAAACTGGTAGCCTATAGCTCCATATAATCGGTTTCTATCAAATGGCGTAGATGAAAAATGAACAAATAATTCATTATAAAAACTCAGAAACAAGGTGTTTTTTTCTATTTCCTTTTTATTTAGCGGAATAGTTACTCTCAGTAAATATCTTATTCTGTCAAGGTATCGGTTATTGTTACCTGATTGTAACCAACGTTGTTCAAGGCGGTAACGGTGTTCAAACAAACATCTTCCTAAATTGTTACGCATTAGAAATTGCTGCCACAAGCGGTTCTCTGAAACCCGAATTCCGGGTAGTTGATCTTTATCAAAAGCATAGGTTGTAACATTAGCATATCCGGTACTTATAATAGCAGAACTGTTTATATGATAATTAATGCCGCTCCGTAATAGCAGTTGTTCAATATTAGGATTTATTTCAAAGCTTCGGTATTGAGCTTCTGAATGAATACTCCACTTATTGTGCAAGCGAGTTTGATTGAAGCACATTAACCATAGCCCCGTTGTACCTGATGGCGACTGAGCAAATGAAGAGACATTCATTAAAAATAAAAAAATAAAAAAAGCAATGGTTAGTTTATATAAATATCTATTCATTTACTCATTTGGAATTTACAGTCATTGTTTCAGTATAAAATGTAACTACCCCTGTTGTTATGTTGTGTATTCCTCCTACAATTCCTATTTCACCGTTTTTAATCATTTCTTTTAAAATAGGGCTTCTTTCCATAATGGCCTTTACTGTTCTTTTCACATTAATGGTGGCTACTTTTTCTACAAATTCTGCATTGCCTGAATTACGATTTTCGGGCGTGGTTTTTTCCTCTTCAACCGCGGGCTGTATTTTGCTTAATAGTGCAGTCAGGTTGCCCATTTCTACATGGTCGCAAGCGCCTTTTACTGCACCGCATTTAGTGTGTCCCAATACAACAATAATTTTTGAACCTGCCGCTTTACAGCCAAACTCCATACTACCTAAAATATCTTCGTTGATAATATTGCCCGCAATACGCACACTAAACACATCCCCGAGTCCTTGATCAAAAATTAATTCTGCAGAAGTTCTGCTGTCAATACAACTAAGAATTACAGCAAAAGGATGCTGTCCGTCTGAAGTTTCATTTGCCTGTTGCAAAAGGTTACGGTTTATTTTAAGATTATTTACAAATCTTTTGTTTCCGTCTTTTAATAATTCTAAAGCCATAATAGGAGTAATGGCTGTTTGCATTTCTTTTGTTAGTGTTTTCATTGTTATTTGTTTTATGGTTAATTAATATAAAATCCATTATCTTGTAAGGGTGCCGGAACATCGGTGTCGTTAATGAGTTGTTTCAAATTTATTTCAATTTTTCTAGCAATGGCCGTAACAGAAGTGTCTGTTGGTAGATTAGAAAATGGATCTTGCATATGTCTTGCTGTTTTTTCCAATAACAGAAAAGGAATAGATACTATTATTAATAAGGGTATTTCAAAAAAACCATCTATTTCGGCTAAGGCAATAGAAAGCAAAACAATAAATATGTAAATAAGAATATGGAGAAATAATCTATATGTGGTTGGAAAAACCGTAGTTTTAATTCGCTCCGCTTTTCCCATAGCGTCACAAAGCCGTATCAATGTATTGTCTAATTGTACCTGATGAAACAAATCTAAATCACCCTTGTTTTTTAACATGGCTAAATCAGTACTATGCCAATCTAACATAGCAAGTGGTTTATTACTGTGAGATTTCAGGTTTTCTAATTCAGCTTCTGATAAATATTTTTCTATGTTTTCAATTGGGTTTTGCCCTCTTAATGATTGCCCAAGAGAATATAACCACGCTATTTGGCGATACGTAATTTGTTTTATAAGCACCTCATTGCCGGGTTTTATAAATGCTTTTAATTGAATAACAAAAGACCTTGAATCATTAACAATAGCGCCCCAAACTTTTCTTGCTTCCCACCACCTATCATAAGATTGACTTAGTTTAAAGGATAATAATAAAGAGATTGCGGTTCCTAGAAAAAGAGGAATACTAATGGGCAAATCGGGCACATAGTTATGAAATACGTGTTCAAACCAATACACAATTATTGAGATGCTAATAATTATTATTAAATCCTTTTTTATTTTTTTAAAGATATACTCAAGCGGAATTTTTTTTTCGAGAAGCATATTTGGTTGGATTTTTTTTAGTTTAAACTATTCCCTTTAGATTTTTACCTGTTATTATTATTATTTTCCTTGATTTCATTACCTCCACACTGTTTTAAATCTTTAAAAAGATGCTTCATAAGAATGAATTTTACTATTATGCAACAAAGATAGTGATAATATTTCAATAAATAGCATTACTATCATTAAAAATAATATTACTTTTGTATTCAATATACTAAAAAAACATGGAACTATCCCTGAAAATAAAAATGAATGAGAAGTTGTTTATTCGCAACCCGGAAGAATCGGAATTAGGCAGAAAAATTATCCAACACAGCATTATTCTTATTCATAAAATTGGCTTTGAGGCTTTTACCTTTAAAAAATTAGCTGCAGAAATTAATACTACCGAAGCAGGAATTTATCGCTATTTTGAAAACAAACATCGTGTACTTATTTATATAGTAGAGTGGTATTGGAGCTGGCAGGAATACAGACTAATATATCAAACGAATAACATAAAGAATTCTGAAACAAAAATTAAAAAGGCTATTCAGTTGTTATCGGCTAAAGTTGAAGATGATATTACAACGAATCATATTAATGAAAAACTATTAAATGAAATTGTGATGTGCGAGGGAGCAAAATCTTTTTTAACAAAACACGTTACCGAAGATAATAAGCATAAATTATTTAAGCCTTACAAAGATTTGTGCGCACGAATAGCAGGGTTTATAAAGGAGTATAACCCAAAATATAAATACCCCCATTCATTATCTACAACTATTATAGAAATGGCACACTCTCAAAAATATTACATGCATAATCTGCCCTCACTTACTGATTTTGGAAAGGAAAAGGATGAGAAGAAATTGGTTTCTTTTCTTGAAGGTTTGGTTTTTTCCTGCATTAGTAAAAATTAGTTTTTGTTATTTCCGTCCATCTCTACCGTATGTATTATTTCTTAATTCCAATTGATATTTTACTCTAAACCATCGATTGGTTTTTCTTTCACCGAGCCACTCTCATCGTCATGCTGCTTGTCCAAAAACTTGAAGAGTACCCCATAAATAATACACGCTGAAACCACACCAAATAAGAAGCCGAACAAAATTACCGTAATTGCCGTGTAAATCATCAGAAAGGAATGAAACCTGTTTATTTTCAATATTTTTTTGATTTCAACTGGCTTAACCATGTTAAAGGCAACCCACAAGAGAATGCCGCCAATACACGCCATCGGAATCATTTCTAAGTAGCTTGCCAAATAATAAACCAACAACAACTTCATAATTGATTTCAATATTTCGGAAAGCGGTGTCACTCCACCTACCTGTACCTTTGTAGCTGTGCGAGCCAAAGCTCCTGAAAGAGGCATACCACACAAGAGCGGCACGAAAGCCAGTACCAACCCTTGTCCCCAAAATTCCTTATCAGGGTTATAGGGTGTGCCGCGGTTATCGGCCATCCTATCTGCCATACGTGCACACAACACCCCTTCGAATCCGCAAACGAAAGCAAAAGCCAGCGAGAAAAAAATTAACTCGCCTATTGTCGTCCAGTTCCAATCTGGCATTACGGGTGGCGAAAACTCAAGAAAATCGACAGGAATCGCTCCGTATTCCGATTTAATCGTCGACAGATTGGCATCAGCCAACAGTGTTGAGGACAATAGTGTAGTGATGCCGATAGCAATTAAAGGCGCGGGTATATAAATTGAGATTTTAAGCAAGTAACGGGTAATTAAAAAAGTTAATCCGGCAAGACCTATAGCTGCCCAACTTACTCCCGACAGATTGTTGAAGATGGTTTGCAACATAGTTATAAAGCTTCCCTTTAGATCCTCCTTTAACCCCAGCACCTCACCAAGCTGTGTTGTACCAATGACAACCGCAATGCCAACGCTGAAGCCTACCACAATGGAATGAGGTACTAAATTGCCAAATCTACCCCAGCCTATCAGGCTTATAGCAATAAGAATGATTCCCGCACACATGCAAATCAACACTAGGAAACCGTGACCTGCATAGGGGTCGGTGGCAGTAGCAGTAGCAGCCATAAAACCGGCAACCACAGGTATAAGTGCAGCAACCGGACCGTAGGTATTGTACTTGGAACCGCCAAACAGCCCTCCCACAATTCCTGCAATGGCACCTGCCACAATACCGTGTTCCGGTCGAAGACCTGCAGCTATGGCAAAGCCCATTGCCATAGGAATAGCCATCATGGCAACAATCAAGCCCGCACTCCAATCGCGCCATAGCACCTGTTTCCAATTATCACGAGTCATATCTTCAAAGCGCGCATCAAAAGGATTAACGAATAGTTTTATCCTATTCCACATCGTATTATTCTTACTTGCAGACAAATCGTGTTTTAATTCTTTTATTTTTAGTTCCATGATTTTGTTTTTAAAAATTTACTATGAATAATTGTTAGAAATAGTTTTTTAATTATTCGGCAAAAAGCTCAGCTAATTTGTCTTTTTCCGGCAAATCGTTTTTTGATTTCCAATCTACTTCTGTATATTTTATTTTAGAGGCTTTGATTAAATAAATAGGGTCAAAACTCTCATCTTGCAATCTTAGTTTATAGTTTTTTGGAATAAAAACTTCAGAAATTTTATTAGCCTCAGCAAAATTTTTGAAAGCGTTTACATTTATACCATGAAATAATTTGGTATGTATCCAGGATAATTGGGAAGCATATTTGCTTATTAGAATATTGCAAGCTTCTTCAAAAGTAGAATTTGTTGCTTTTGAAATTATTTTTGTAGGAGAGTAAAAAATCAATTCAGTAATAGAATCTGTTAAGTGGCATGAATACATAAATAAAACACATACTTCTTGTTGTTCAGAAACCTTTAATGCGTGTTTAACCAAATTAAGGGATTCAATTGTAAAATCAGTAGGTATTAAAACTATCTTGTTCATTTGTATCGTTTTAATTACAACACAAATGAACAAGCAGGATATTAAACACGCTTAAGAGCCGAATTAGAATTTGATAATAAAAAGATTAAAATGTGATTAGAAAGCTGCGTTCTAATTTACTTTGGTGTACAAAGGAAAGGATATTTCAATAGTAGTACCTTTATTTTCAATAGACGAAATTGATATATGGCCATGATGTAACCTAATGATATTACGGGATAAAGGGAGGCCTATTCCATAACCTTCAAACTGTTTCGCATTTGAAGCCCTGAAAAAGGCGTCGTACACATATTTTTGCTCTCCTTGCGGAATACCGATACCCTCGTCTTTTACAATAATTATTAAATTTGATTTCGAAGCCCCAATGGCAATTTTTACAGGTTTATTAAAGGAATATTTACAGGCATTGCTCACGATATTTGAAAACGCAAGATGTAATAATTGCTGGTTTCCGATTATTTTAAGTTTATATGGGTCTTCAGGTAAAAGGCTGAGGTCAATAAAAATCTGATTTTTTGGATAACGCCTAGCTATAGTTTCCCTAACATCAAAAATAAGTTGATCTGCACGAACGAGTTCGCGACTTAATTTTTTTCCATCAAATCCGGTTTGAGCTAAAAATAGAAGAGATTTTGTGATTTTATCAAGTCGTTCAGCTTCGTTCAATATTATTTGTAATGATTGCTCATACGCCTCCGTATTTCGCTTTTTTTTAAGTGTTACATCAGCTTCGCCAATTATTGCTGTTAGAGGTGTGCCTAATTCATGAGAAGCATTACTTATAAAATTATTTTGGGTTTCGAAGACGGTTTCAAGCCTATCAAGCAAATCATTAAATGTTGTAGCCAATGCATTAATATCATCCTTTTTATTGCTTGTTTCTATCCGAAGGTGGATATTGTCTGAACTAATTTCATTCATTTTATCCATTATTCTTCGTATAGGCGTAAAGACGCTTTTTGATAAAAAAATGGCTACTAAAAATGCAAGTATCGAGGTCAATGGAATTGCAATTAATAATGTGTTTTTTAAATATTGTAAGTGATGCGAGCCATAATAATTACTAGCCGAAACAATAACTACATATTTTTTGCCATTATGTATATATAATATGCCAGAGAAGAACGTGTTACCCATGGTAAACATTACTGAACCGGTTGTCTGAATGCTGTTTAGATATTCTACCGGCAAACCATGAATTTTATTATCAGCAATAAATTTGTCATATGCTGGCAATTCATAATAATATTCTTTTTCTTCAGGGAGTTCTTCAAGATGCAATTCTCTTATTTCTTTTATTACCGCTTTCTTTTCACCATCAACACCATAATGATATTTAGCCGCAATTTGCGCCCTGAATTCAAGCCGTTTGTAAAAATCAATGTGTGAGTACCTGTTAGTAAAATAATAAACCGAAGAACTTAACAAAATAATAATGGCAAGCAGGCCAATAAAAAATATGATGGCTATTTTAATCTGAGGTTTCATTATCGATTTTTAAAATGTACCCCATACCTACTATTGTATGTATTAATTTGGGTGATGATTCCTTATCAATTTTTTTTCTGAGATAATTTACATACACATCCACAACATTTGTTCCATTATTAAAGTTAATATCCCAAACATTTTCCAAAAGATCAACCCTGGAATGAGCTATGTTTTTATTTTTTAATAAAAACAATAGTAATCTATATTCAGTAGCGGTTACCGATATTTTATTGCCCGACCTCGTAACCGATTTAGATTGGTCGTCAACTACTAAATCATCTATGCTATAAATATACTTTAAGTCTAGCGTTTGAGCCGAATTATTGATTTCGCCGCGCCTTAATAAAGAATTAATGCGCGCCAACAGTTCAATGAATTTAAATGGTTTTATAAGGTAATCGTCTGCTCCTACATTCAACCCCAGAACGATGTTTTCTGCTGTGCCAAGTGCAGTTAAAAATAAAATAGGAACAGATTTATTTGCAGCTCTTATTTCCTTGCATACATTTAAACCGCTTATCCCCGGAAGCATAATATCTAAAATAATTAAATCAAAATTAAATTCGGAAACCATTATTAAAGTGGATTCACCGTCTAAAGCTACAGAAACATCGAAGCCCTCCTCATTAAGGCCTTTTTTTATAAAGGAAATAACACTTGGCTCATCCTCAACCAAAAGAATTTTTTTCATCAGAAATAATTTTTTTAGTTGTACACTGCATATTTGAGAATTAATTTTTTTTCAAATATAGTAATTATAACCTTCGTGATAAGTGGAATTTATCGTTCATACTCACTGATTATTAATTTTGACTTACACAGGTAGTTTATAATGCTATACCAATTCTCATTATGACTTAGTCCGTTATTTTGACCTCACCCTTCCAAAGCCCACAAAATATCATCCAGAATATCCTGTTTGTTTTCTAAGCCGACAGAAATTCTTATCAAGCCGGGCGTAATACCAACTTTCAATCTCTCTTCTTCGCTTAATTTGCAATGCGTTGATGAAGCAGGATGTGTTGCAATAGAACGGGAATCACCGAGGTTAGGCGATATTTTTATCATCTTTAATTTATTCATGAATTTACTTCCTGCATCGTAACCTCCTTTTAAAGAGAACGTAACTATGCCCCCTCCCCCACTCATTTGCTTTTTAGAAATAGAGTAATGCGGATGCGATTTCAAAAACGGATATCGTACAAAATCTAAATTTTTATTTCCTTCCAGTTTCTCTGCGACAAACAACGCGTTCTCGCAATGTCTTTCCATGCGCAAAGAAAGTGTTTCTAAACTTTTAGAAATTACCCATGCATTAAAAGGCGACATGGCCGGCCCGCTAACACGAGAAAATAAATAAATTTCCTTTATCAGTTCCTTTTTTCCAACTACACAGCCACCCAGCACGCGACCTTGTCCGTCCATATACTTTGTAGCAGAATGTATTACCAAATCTGCTCCATATTCGATTGGCCTTTGTAAAACAGGAGTAGCAAAACAATTATCTACTATCAAAAGCAATTTGTGCTTTTTGGCAATCTTACCCACTAATTCCAAATCAATTACTTCAATGGCAGGATTGGTTGGTGTTTCTAAATAAAGAATTTTTGTTTTGGGAGTAATTAGTTTTTCTATTTCCTCGGGATGATTGGCATCGAAATATGAATAGCTTATTCCCCACTTCGGAAAATATTTATGCAAAATAGTATGGGTAGCGCCAAAAATAGAAGAGCAACTTACAATATGATCGCCGGCGTTTAAAAAAGTCAGTAAAGAAGCAAATACAGATGCCATTCCGGATGCCGTTGCGAATCCCGCTTCGGCTCCCTCTAACTCACATACCTTATTGATGAATTCATCGGTATTGGGATTAGAATAACGGGAATAGATATAAGCCTCTTCCGTTTCATCAAAAGCCGCTTTTAAATCTTCAGCATTGTCAAAAACAAAACTGCTTGTTAAAAACAATGGCGTTGAATGTTCCTTATGCTGACTTCTGTCGGTCTGTATGCGAATAGATTTTGATTCTTTGTGCTTCATAGTTTCCCTGTTCACCGTCATGCTGAACTCGTTTCAGCATCTCATTATTATTTGTGGGACCCTGAAACAAGTTCAGGGTGACGTTCGTTTTTATTTAATTTATTTTTACCTCGTAAGTAATTTTCGCCGTCTTCTCTAACATAACAGAAACCGAGCAATATTTTTCTATTGATAAATCTGCCGCGCGCTGAGCTTTCTCTTTGTCGATATTTCCTTTTAAATGATAAACGATGTGAATTGAAGTAAATGGAGAAGGAACAGCATCTTTCTCCCGCTCTCCGTCAACTATCATTTCAAAACTTTCTATTTCCTGCTTTTGCTTCTTTAAAATACTGATGATATCAATAGCACTACATCCGCCTATAGCAGCTAATAAAGTCTGCATAGGACTGAATCCTTGACCGTATCCACCAAAATCTTTTCCGGTGTCCATAGTGAGTTTATTGCCCCTATCATTAACGGCCTCAAACCCATAATCCTTATCAAATCTTTTAATCTTTATTTGCATGTTGCAATTTTTTATCTGCTGATTTACTTTCTTTTTTTGCAATTGGAATAATTGGCGATTCTTTAGTTAAAGAAACAAATAATTTATTATCCTGAATATATTTTTGATGTTTTACCAATTCAGAAATCGGCAAAAGACCAATAACGTATTTAAATTTATCACTGGTATGCTTTACAAATATTTCCTCAAAGGCTAGCTGCTTTACAAAAGCATCATCTTCATATCGCAAATACACTTTTACTAAAACATCATTATTAAATTTTACATTATTGTTTTGCTGGTATTTTTTGTACTCGTATTTGTATTCGTATGACAATGCAGAAATATCAGACAAAACAGCACTTCCGGTTGGATGCCCACCGGCACCTTTACCGGATAAAAATTGTTTGTCAGAAAAGGCTCCCTCCACTATTACACCGTTAAATTCATTCTCTACATTAAATAAATAATTAACAGAATTTACAAATTGCGGAGCCACAAAAACGGTAACACTTCCATCCTCATGCTTTTTAATGTTTGGTATTAATTTTATTTTTAATCCCTTCTCCTTAGCATAATTAATATCAAAGGTAGAAAGTGTACTAATGCCGAAATTGAAAACCTCTTCGGGCTTTACAAATAGCCCAAAAGCGTGAGCTGCCAAAATAATGGCTTTGTACTTTGCATCAAACCCTTCAACATCATTGGTAGGGTCTGTTTCCGCAAAACCAAGATCTTGCGCTTGCTTCAAAGCATCGGCATAACTCAAATTCTCGAAAATTGTTTTGGTGAGAATGTAATTGGATGTCCCGTTAAAAATTCCGCTTACACTAAATAGTAACTCGTTATCGTAATATTCTTCCAGCGTTCGTACAATTGGAATACTTCCGCAACTGGATGCTTCATACAACAAAGATACATTATGTTTGTGTTGCAGTTCAACCAACTCTTTTAAATGTGTAGCGACCATTTTTTTATTGGCAGTTACAACATGCTTTCCGCTTTTTAATGCGTGACTAACTATATTAAACGCTTCGTCGGCATCGTCAATCAACTCCACAATTACATTTATCTCCGGGTTGTTTAGTAACTCATACCTGTCGTACGTAAAGTAGTTTGTGTCTATAGTACGCTTTTTGTCTTTGTGTTTCACACATATTTTTACAATATCTGCTCTAAAACCCTGACTTTTTGATAGCACATCGTAAAGTCCTTGCCCAACACATCCAAACCCGAATAATCCTATTTTTAACTTGCTCATAATTTCAATTGTTGAATTGTAGATTTAATTATTTGTAGATTTATTTTATCCTCTATATATTTTTGTTTTGGGCGTTCCCCCGCATAAAACTCTCTTCCATTAACAAAATTTTCAGGCGGGGTCGCGCTTGCAGTTTATCCTGAGCTTTGCCGAAGGACTCCAAGTCCTCGCTCCCAACAGCTCGCTGTGGGCTTTCCACTACAATCGCTAACGCAAATACTAACTTCATTTTATTTGTTTTTTTTACTTCTTATACCTTTTGCTCCTGCTTTCCGCCACTGTCAACTGCCACTCCTACATGACTTCCTGTTTTCTTATAGAAATTATTTATTTCCTTAGTTATTTTTTCATACTCAATTAAAAATCCATCGTGACCATAAAAAGAATCGATAACATTATAAAACGCATTCGGAATATGATTTGCTAAGAACCTTTGTTCATTGGATGGAAAAAGCAAGTCGCTGGAAATGCCAATGACTAATGTATTAGCTCGAACTTTTGTCAGCGCTTTCTCAACTGATTCTCTTCCTCTTCCCACATTGTGCGAGTCCATAGCTTTTGAAAGTGTTACATAAGAATATGCATTAAATCGTTTTACTAATTTTTCGCCTTGATATCTTTGATAAGATGAAGAAAGAAAATCATCCGTCTTGTCATGCGTTTCCTCTTTTTGAGTAGAGCCGTATGTATTATAATTGCGATAACTCAATAATGCAATCGAACGAGCTGCAGCCATGCCTTTTTGGCCGCCCTCTGCTGTATCAGAAAAATAAGTTTCATCTGCTTTAATTGCCAAGCGCTGACTCTCGTTAAATGCAATTCCCCAGGGCGAATGCTGTGCGTTGGTAGCAATCAAAATCAAATTCTTAAACAAATCAGGTTGCTCTATATTCCACTCTAAAGCTTGTTGTCCTCCTTGAGAGCCTCCAATTACCGTATGGATTTTTTCTATTCCCAAATACTTACGTAACAGTTCGTGTGCATTAACCATATCACGAATTGTTATGCTTGGGAATTTAGAAAACAAAGGCGTGTTTTCATTTTCATTATGAGATAATGGTCCGCTGCTTCCATAACAAGAACCAATATTATTTGCACATACAATAAAATAATCTTGTGGGTTATAAAAATTTGTCTCGCCAAAAACTCCCGGCCACCAATCAAACACATCAGCATTTGCAGTTAACGCATGACATACCCAAATGACATTATTTTTTTCTTTATTGAGTGTTCCGTAAGTATGATATGCTATTTCAAGCGAAGGCAAAGAAGCTCCGCTCTCTAAAGAAAAAGTTTGTTTATGTATGTAAGTGTTCTGTTTCATTTTATTTTTTTTGTTATCCTGAGCCTGTCGAAGGATAAAAAATTAAAATCTCCCGATTTTGCCGGGCTATATAAGTATTTAAAGATAATAAAGCTTAGCAACAAGGGCAACAACTGCAACAGCACATCATGCGCACAACCGTAGGAATTCCGGTAGCAGTTAAAATGGTTTTCACGGCAGCTTTTACTGCAGAATTTTTTGTGTTGTTCTTTTTTGTCTTCATTTTTCGTAATTTAATTTATCTGTTCCCCGTCTTTCATCGGGGTAGGAATTGGCACCGGTTTTCCAATCGTTAACCCAATTTTCATTGGATTAGGACTTTTAGTTGGTTGCCAGCGGTTCCACGAGCCTATTCTCTCACCGCTTCTTGATAAACTAATTACTCACTGGGTGGGTAACTAATTCGCAGCAAATATAAGTATATTGGTTCATAAAGAGCAAGTTTTTAGCGCTTTTATTTGGTTTCGGCGGGTTAAACCCCTGCAGTATCCTATCTTTGTATAAATTTTACAGAATGAAAAAGTGCATTTTTCTGTCCCTCATTTTCCCCTTTTTGGGTCTTTTAAAAGCCCAGGATTACCAGAAATTAGATACAATTAAGGCCCCGCAGGCTTTTGAGAACATTTATAACCGTCCTTTGTATTCAGACAGTTTGACCAGCAGCTTTGTTATTTTTGTTAAAAAAGAAGTAAAAGAGCATAAGCATGAAACGCATGCGGAACATGTTGTAGTATTGGATGGAGAAGCAATAATGAAAGTTGATGGCAAAAGTTTCAAAATTAAAAAAGGTGATGTAATCTTTATTCCTAAAAATAACTGGCATTATGTAAAAACAACCTCTAAAATACCTTTAAAGGTTTTATCAATACAAGCTCCTAACTTTGATGGTAAGGACAGGATATTTAAATAATTCTTTAATTGCACAAACGCTAAGGCGCAAATAATAAAACAAAAAAATGGAAAGTATCAGACAAAGCAAAATAAACAAGTTAATGCAAAAAGAGCTTGCGGAAATATTTCGCAGCGAATCAAAAAATTTATTTGGTGGGGCATTTATTACTGTGACAATTGTGCGTGTGAGTCCTGATTTAGGAATGGCTAAAATTTACCTGAGTATAATGGGCAATAACAGCAAAGGTGCTTTAAAATTGATTGAAGACAAAACCAAAGAAATAAGAAAACGCGTTGGTAATGCTTTAGGCAAACAGTTACGCGCCATTCCGGAATTACATTTTTATATTGACGATTCTTTAGATTACGCGATGAAGATTGAGGAATTGTTAAAAAAATAAAAACAGTTTGAACGTTTCCCTTTATATAGCCCGAAGGTATTTTATTGCAAAAAAATCTACCAACGCCATTACCATTATCAGTTGGATATCGGTTTTAGCCGTGGCTGTTGGCACTGGGGCATTAATAATTATTCTTTCGGGAATGAACGGATTAACCGGGCTTGTGGAAACACTTTACAATTCTTTTAACCCCGATGTAAAAATAACTTCTATTGGTGGAAAAGTATTTAAAGCAGATAAAAATTTGACTTTATCGCTCAACCAAATTAACGGCGTGGCATACGTTTCAAAAACATTAGAAGATAATATGCTTTTGAAGTACAATGATAAATTACAAATTGTACATATAAGAGGGGTTGATGAAAATTTTTTATTGGCAACCCGATTTGATACGCTACTTACGGAAGGGAATTTTCTAGCGCCTACTGCTAAGGAAAAGCAAATGGTTTTAGGCAAAGGTGTTGCTTACAGACTCGGTGTTGGAGTAAATGATATGTTCACGCCTATTACAATTTTTTGTCCGAAACGCGGAACAAGTTCAAGTCTAAATCCCGAAGATGCTTTTAATGAAGAGAAATGCTATCCTTCCGGACTATTTTCTATTAATGATGATTTTGATTTTACCTATGCTCTGATAGATTATCAAACTGCGCGCAGTTTACTAGAGTATCCCGAAAACATGGCTTCTTCATTGGAAATTTCACTCAAACCAAATACAGATGCCCGAACTATAAAACTGGAAATAGAAAAGGTATTGGGAACAAAATATAAAGTGCAAAATAAATTTGAGCAAAATGAAATACTTTTTAAAATTCTGCAAACAGAAAAATTATGGGTGTTTATGATTCTTGCATTTGTTTTACTGATTGCCTCTTTCAATATTGTTGCTTCTTTAACCATGCTGATTATTGAGAAAAAGCAGGATATTAAAACGCTTTCTGCACTAGGCGCCGATGTAAGTTTAATTCGTAAAATTTTTATGACTGAAGGTTTAATGATTGTCTTTATCGGCTCTGTCATAGGCATTTTATTGGGATATGTTTTATGTTGGCTGCAACAACGTTACGGCCTTATTAAATTTGAAGAAGGATATATTATTGACGCTTATCCGGTAGATACTTGGCTAAGCGATTTTTTTGCTGTGCTTGGAACAGTTTTACTTGCGGGTTTTGTGGCGGCTATCTATCCGGTAAGAGCTTTTACTAAACAACATTTAATTAAAGAATCATAAATATGAAAGTAGATAAATATATTGGGCAATCGGGCTATATGTCGAGAAACAAAGCTTACGATTTAATTGGCAGAAAAAAAGTAACTGTAAACGGAAAACTTGCCACTTACAGTACAAAAATAATTGACGGCGACGTTGTTTTAGTAGAGGGGATAAATGTGCAGACAAAAATTTTTGTCCCAACTTACATTGTATACAACAAACCAAAGGGAATAGAATGCACCTCTGAAAAAATTGCAAATAATATTATTGAAGCAGTTGGTCATCCGCAAAAAATTCATCCCATTGGTAGATTAGATAAAGATTCTGAAGGATTAATTTTACTTACCAATCACAGTGAAATAATGGATAAAATTGCCAATCCAAAATTTGAACATGAAAAAGAATATATCGTTACGTTAAACCTACCCGTTCGAAAACAATTTTTAAAAGAAATAAGTGAAGGGGTAGAATTAGACGGAAAAAAAACAAAGCCCTGCAAAGTAAGTTTAGAACCCAACGCAAAGCGAATTTTCAGAATTACTTTAACGCAAGGACTAAACCGTCAAATACGACGTATGTGTAATGCTTACGATTATCAGGTAATAAAATTACAGCGTATTAGAGTAATGAATATTAAATTAGATAAACTTAAACTTGGCGCGTGGCGCGATTTAACTGAAGGAGAGTTGAAGGAATTGTTTTCCCGGTTAAGTTAAAGAAGTTAAATCCTTATTCCCATTACTAACACATCATCCACCTGCTCTAAGTCGCCCCTCCAATCGCTGAATTTTTTTGCAAGAATGTTCCTTTGCTCTTCCATTGGTAAAGTATGATTGGTTAATAGAATTTCCTCCAACTGCTTGTATTTAAATTTTTTTCCTTTAAGACCGCCAAACTGATCTGCATATCCATCCGTAAATAAATACAGCACATCTCCCTTTTTACAATTTATCGTTTGCAAAGTAAATGAGTCGATTTTTTCGCCCTTTCCAACAGGCATTTTATCGGCAGGCAAAACCTGCAACTTATTTTCGCTGATTAATAAAGGACGATTATGCGAAGAAGCGTAAGTTAACTTTAAACTGCCATCCTTTGCCCTTTTTGAAGTGTGATCAATGCAAAGTAAAGTACCATCCATTCCGTCCTTTTGTCCATCCTGCGAAATATTATGAATAAGCTTTTCCCTTACATGGTTAAAGATTAAATTGGGATCTGTAATATTTTTTTCATTTATCGCTTCGTTCAAAAAGCTACCGTTAAGTAAACTCATAAATGCACCCGGTACACCATGCCCGGTGCTGTCACAAATAGCAAGGTAAAACGCTTTCCCGCCATCCGGAGCATGGGACGCCCAATAAAAATCGCCACTAACAATATCTTTAGGCCTGTACAAAATAAAATGTTCTCCCAGATTTTCATTCAACAGATTATCAGATGCAAGCAGGGTTTTCTGAATTCTTTTTGCGTAGTGAATAGAATCAAGTATCTCTTTTTGTTTTACTTCCAGCATACTATTCTTGTTCTCAATTTCTGTTTTTTGCGCAACAACTTCTACGGTCTTTTCATTTACCCGCTTATCCAAATTATAAATAAGTTCGTTCTTAGATTCGAGAGAAGATATAATTGCTGAACGAATTTTTTTTGAAACAAAACCGGCCAATAACCCAGCGACAATAATTAAAATACTTTTTACTCCAGCGTTTACGCAATCTATCGGCCCGGTATTTGGAGCTGATTGTAAAAAGAAAACGTTTATCAAAAAATATTCTACTCCACCTACAATTCCCGCAAAAAATGAAAGTCTGAAATCGAGAAGCAAAGAAGATAAAACTATCATAATGAAAAGGATGATCAGCACAGGAGAATTTACAATTTGCATGGGTGGGAATAGCGTAGTTTTTTCCATGAAATTTCCTGCTACAAACATCACACCGCAAGGAAAACTTACTTCAACGAGTGTTGTTAGATAAATAAATGATTTCCCCAGATGAACTGCATTCCCCTGCATTTGTTTCATATAACGAAATGCATATAATTCAGAAATAAAAATAATTGCTAACACAATTGGACCTGTAATTACCATTGCTAAAGGAATTGCCACTCCGATTAAATCTGTTTGAGTAGACAGAAAAACTATGGTGCAAAGCTGAAAAAATAAAACACCACCAAATAATATAGAAAGAATTTTAGCCTTTAACCTAAAGTTGGCTACCAGTGCATTATTTAATTCTCCTAACTCTTTTGGTTCAGCCATTTTAGCTGTAAATTATTTTTGTACTATTTGAGCAAACTAAAATAAGTATTTTTTTACACTATACAAGTTTCGTAACGTACAATAATGCTGTCAATAGTTTCAAGCAACAAAGACAAACTATCAGAGGTAACTAAAACCATCCGCACTTCTTTAAAATTTGGCAAGCCCCTAAAGTAATTGGTATAATGTCTACGCATTTCAACTATACCCAATTTCTCACCTTTCCACTCTACCGATTTTAATAAATGTGTTTTGCAAACTTCAACACGTTGCTTTATAGTTGGGGCAGCTAAATGTTCCCCTGTTTTTAAAAAGTGCTTTATTTCATTAAACACCCATGGATATCCAATACTTGCCCGACCAATCATTACACCATCCACACCAAATTTATCTTTTACTTCTTTTACACGCTCAGGAGTTTCAACATCTCCATTGCCAAAAATGGGTATTTTAATCCGCTGATTATTTTTTACTTCGCCAATTAATTCCCAGTTAGCGCTACCCTTATACATTTGCGCACGTGTACGACCATGAATGCTCAACGCTTGTACTCCAACATCCTGCAAGCGCTCTGCAACTTCCATAATATTAATTGATTTTTCGTCCCAACCTAAACGCGTTTTTACCGTAACAGGTTTATCAGTCGATTTAATTACAGCTTTGGTTAGCCGCACCATTAGCTCAATATCTTTTAAAACCCCCGCTCCTGCTCCTTTGCAGACAACCTTTTTTACCGGACAACCAAAATTAATATCTACAATATCTGGATTGGTAGCATCTACAATTTTCGCAGCCATTGCCATTGCTTCTTCATCGCCACCAAATATTTGTATGCCAACCGGGCGCTCATAATCAAAAATATCGAGTTTTTTTTTGCTTTTTATAGCATCGCGTATAAGTCCTTCGCTCGAAATAAATTCAGTAAACATTAAATCTGCTCCGTATTGCTTACACACATAACGAAACGGAGGGTCACTCACATCCTCCATAGGTGCAAGTAATAAGGGAAATTCTCCCAACTCTATATTTGCAATTTTTACCAAAAACCGTTCTTTTATTCTAACTTTGTCCCATAGGGAATCCTTTGGGGCAAAGGTACAAAACGGATAGTATATGGTTTCTTCAAAAGATAAGGTTGGTTTATTTGTGGTGTTAGGCTATTTATTGCTCTGTTTTGTATTAATTCTAATAGAAAACAACCAACCTGTTCAAATTCCAACAGGAAAAGAAATTAACTTATTAAAAGCGGTACAAGTAATCAGCTCTACCTTAATTTTTATCGTACCCGCAGCATTGTTTTGTCGTTACCTTAGGCCTGAAAGAAGTGCTTTTTTAAATCTAAATTCACCTCCGCATATTTATTTTTTTATTACTGCAGCAGCTTGCATATTTTTTGCTTTACCTGCCGTAGCAGGGTTAGAAACATGGAACCTCAGCATTCATTTACCGGAAAGTTTTTCTTCTCTTGAAAGCTGGATGCGACAAAAAGAAAACGATGCCGAAAAAATTACTATGGTTTTCTTTCAGGATAAATCCACCGTAGGCCTAATTATTAATCTTTTAGTAATGGGATTAGTTGCCGCTCTTAGTGAAGAGCTTTTTTTTAGGGGATTATTACAGCAGATTTTTATTAAAAATAAATTGAATGCGCACATAGCAATTATTTTAACCGCTGTTTTATTCAGCGCTTTTCACTTACAGTTTTTTGGATTCTTGCCACGTTTGTTTTTAGGAATTGTTTTGGGTTACTTGTATTATATCACTCAAAATTTATGGGTGGCTATAACCGCACATTTTTGTAATAATGCTTTTGCCATTGTTGCAGCACATTACTTTAGTGAAGATTTAGTTTCAACTTCTGCCACAAACGCCGACAACGAACAAACTATTGGTATAGCTTTTATATTATTAAGTATAGCTATGGTTGCCGGACAATTAGTATTTCTTCAACGCTTTATTAATCGAATGAAAGGGATTCCCCCTGCAAAATAATGAAATTGAATTTATCATAAATAGATTTGTGTAAATTAATGTATTTTGTGCCATGAGTAAAAATGTAACAATAGTGGGTGCCGGCTTAGTTGGTTCTTTGTTATCGATTTATTTAGCGAAGCGCGGCTACAAAATAAATATGTACGAACGCAGACCCGATATGCGTAAAGAAAAAATAAGCGCGGGCAAATCAATTAACCTTGCTTTGAGCGATCGTGGTTGGCGTGGACTAGAGGGTGTTGGAATTGCTGATGAAATACGAAAAATTGCTATACCCATGTATGGTCGCCAAATTCATAACCGTGATGGTTCAACAGTATTTCAGCCGTACGGAAAAAAAGAACAGGCTATCTATTCAGTTTCCCGTGTCGAAATAAATATGAGGTTAATGGATTTGGCGGAACAGCAAAAAGATGTAAAAATTCATTTTGATGAACGCTGTACTCATGTTGACAGAAAGAACCTCAACGCACATTTTGAAAACGGGACAAGCAAAAAAAACAGTTCTGCTCCGGGAGATTTGTTATTTGGATCTGACGGCGCATTTTCGGCAGCACGTTTAGATATGCAGCTTACCAGTGACCGCTTTGAGTATAATCAGCATTATATTGAAGCAGGCTATAAAGAATTAATTATTCCACCCGGAAAAGATGGAGCTTTTTTATTGGAGAAAAATGCTTTACATATTTGGCCACGCGGTAGTTTTATGATGATTGCCCTGCCAAATATGGATGGAAATTTTACTTGCACTTTATTTTTACCTTTTGAAGGGGAAAAATCATTTGCAAAACTAAAAACACGCGAGGATGTAAAAAAATTCTTTGACGAGGAGTTTTCTACTGCTGTTCCGTTAATGCCAACTTTGTTGGATGACTTCTTTGCAAATCCTACGGCATCATTAGTAACTGTAAAATGTTCTCCGTGGACATTCGACAATAAAATCGCTTTAATTGGTGATGCAGCTCATGCTATCGTTCCGTTTTTCGGACAAGGAATGAATTGTGGCTTTGAAGATTGTGTTGTGTTGAATGAATTAATAGGAAAGCACAAAGAAAACTGGGAAGAAATTTTTAAAGAATATCAAACTCTTCGCAAACCCGATGGAGATGCAATTGCCGATTTGGCAATAGCAAATTTTGTTGAGATGCGTGATAAAACTGCCGATACAAAATTTTTATTACAAAAAAAAATAGAATCTCTCTTTTCCGAAAAGCATCCTGATAAGTGGATACCACTCTATACCATGGTTACTTATAGTCCGCACATACGCTACAGCACCGCCTTAAAAGAAGGGAAGAGGCAACAAGCAATTATGGATAAAATAATGGCGCTTCCGGGTATCGAAACCAAGTGGGACAGCGAAGAAGTAGATAAACTGATTTTAGCTGAAATAAAAAAACAATGAAAAATATTCTAAGAAAATATTTTTTACTTATTGTTTCCTTCTTCTTTGTTATTGCTTCCTTTTCTCAAACGAAGCATAAAATAATGATTATTCCTTTTGAACCAAAAATGTATATGAGTCAGATTGACCATAAATTTAATGCTGAAACAAAACTTACTCAAAAACAAATTAAGACAAGTTTTAGAAAAGGAGTTAATGCGGAATTAAGCAGGGCACTGAAAAAAAATTATGAAGTGATTGATTTGCTGAAAGACACCACCAAGTATAAAAAAGATTTATTTTCTATTTATAAAAGTCTTACTTACAATTTTGTCAAAGTACCTGATCAAAGTAATTACAAAGCACCCCTGACTGAGCGCGAGAAAAAAAATCAGACTATAAAAAACGGACAGCTAGTTGTTGAGACGGATCCGAACGCACGTTTTATGAACGCAAAAATTACAAGCCCGGGAATTATCCCGGAGATGTATTCAAAATACAAAACCTATTTATTTTTATTCATTAATCAAATTGATATTACCTCCAGTACAGTTGTTGCCAGTGAGACAGGAACAATTTCTGAACGCATGATAACATTGCATTATACGGTTTATAAAGTAGACGCAAAGGAAATTAACTCGGGTACTTGTATTTTAAAATTTCCAGGCGATGCAAATAATCCGGGTAAAGTTATTTCTATGTATGTAAGTAAAATGGCGGTTGAAATAACAAGAAGAATAAATTTTGCTTTAAGTACGCCTACAGTGGCGGAGAAGAAAAAATAAGAAATGTATTTGCTTATTCCGTTGACACCGTAGAAGTAAGCCAGAACAGAGAAGTATCATCCGTAATTTTATCGAACCCGTAAGCCAGTTTATTTCCTGATTTCATGGCTATGGTAATAAATCCCAACCCGGCGCCACCTTTTTCAGAGAGTTGGTTGTTCTCTAAATGCTCCATGTAATATTGTTTAAGTCCTGCGGGTTCCGTAAACGAATTGATTTTTGTGATTTGATTTTCCAGTCCGCCAATATTTTTATTCTGCACTAAATTAGCAGAAGTGATACAGGTTTTTACTCCCTTTTTAGCTAAGATGAAAAAATTGTATTGTTTTCCTGCTTCATCGCGGTTTCCGTGAATGAGCATGTTTTGCAATGTCTCCACACTTATAAAAAATATTTTTTTAAGAGGGCTTTTCGGAATTCCTTCTTCGTTTATTTTAGTTTCTATTTCGCTTTCAAGTTTTGCAACTTGCTCCTGAGATAATACACCATTGTACGAAACGAGAATTTTTTCGTTGGCGTGAACAGCGCTCACCAGTTCCCCGAACTTATTCGCAAAAAACGTTTCTATGTTTTCTGTTTGGCTCACTATTTTTTAAACAACCCGTGTATTTCTGCGTCAACCTGCCTGATAATTTTACCTAAATCTTCAGGTCTTTCATTAACATTCAAATCATCTACATCAACTACTACAAAATTTCCTGCGTCGTAAGTAGATATCCATGCTTCGTAACGTTCATTTAATCTTTTTAAATAATCGAGGCGTATTGCGGCTTCGTATTCACGTCCTCTCTTCTGAATATTTTTAACTAATGTGGGCACCGATGCGCGCAAATAAATAAGTAAATCAGGTGGTTTTACAAGGCTTTCCATTAGTTTAAAAAGCGAGAAGTAGTTTTCAAAATCGCGCGTAGTCATTAGCCCCATGGCATGAAGGTTAGGCGCAAAAATATACGCATCTTCATAAATGGTTCTATCCTGAATAACCGTTTTGTTACCCTTGCGTATCTGAGATACCTGCGCAAAACGATTGTTTAGAAAATAAATCTGCAGGTTAAAAGACCAGCGCTGCATATCCTCATAAAAATCGTTTAGATAAGGATTATCATCTGCATCTTCAAAATGCGGTACCCACTTAAAATGTTTGGCCAACTGAGAAGTTAGTGTAGTTTTTCCCGACCCAATGTTTCCGGCAACAGCTATATGCATAAAGTTGTACTTTACGGTTTAAGTAATAAAATACTAAAGTAGTAAGTTTTTTAAAATCTAAAAAATTATTTATACAAAAGGGCTTTTTAGGCAGAAATCAAACAAAAAAGGGCGGCTTGTAAAAACCACCCTTTTTACTGATATTATACTGTTTTTAGTTGTTAAATAACTTCTTTGTAACCTGTGTGTTTTTATCGAGATTACCAATAGAAATGAATATGAGTTGGTCTTTAGCATTATCAAGATTAAGATAAATTTTATCGTTTACAACCGCTAAATTAGCGTTAGATAAAAGCACCTGCCCCAAAGAATTATAAACGTTAATATTTACTTTGGTTTGACCCGGATAATTAAATTTAACATACGCCCCGTTTTGGTCTTTTGATACAGTAATATCTGAAGTTGCAAACATTGCAATACCGGTTGTTGCCTGAACAATAATTATTTGCTGCGAAGTTACGGTATCGTTACAGCCGGCATTAAAAGCATATAATGTTACTGTATAAGTGCCAAGTGTATTGTAGGTATAATTTGGGTTTTGTAAGTTAGAAGTGCTACCGTCACCGAAAGTCCACCAAAAATTACTTGCGTTGGTAGAGCTATTTGTAAAAGCAACCACAGTACTTACCGTAACGGTTGCAGATGCTGTTGAAAAAGCTGACGTTGGAGAAGCAGGAACAGCTAAAGTAAAGCTTTGTGTTGCTAAATCACATGTTCCGGCTGTATTTACTTCAACACTATAAACTCCGCCGTTTAATCCGTTTAATGTATCGGCAGTAGCTTTATTGTTTGTAATTTGTAAAATGTTATTGCTTCCATCTTTCCATGTATAATTCCAAGGACCTGCGTTATTTCCTACAACAGTAATAAATCCATCATAAGCGGTAGAACAGGAAGCCTGTGTTGAATTTGTTGAAATAGCAAGAGACGACGGTGCCGCTATTGTTATTGTAAAAGACTGTGTTGCGTTATCGCAAGTACCAACTGTATTTACATCTACACTATAAACACCTGCACCTAATCCGTTTAAAGTATCGGCGCTTGCTTTATTGGATGATGATTTTACAATTACGCTGTTTGAGTTTTTCCAAGTATAATTCCAAGGGCCACTATTAGTTCCCATAGCAGTAATATACCCATCATTAGAAGAAGGACAAGTAGCCTGAAATGCATTTCCGGTCATTGTTGCAGGAGCATTGGTAATATTTAAAACAAATCGCGCAACGTTTTCTGTATCAGTTAATGTAATACTATACGGACCGGTTCTAAGATCATAATTATTATTAGTATAATTATCGTGTAAAATTAAACAAGCGCCGGAGGGCATGCGTTCCAAATTTGCTGCACTAATTGAATATGTACCAGTAGTACCTGTTTTCATTTTTACAGGCATACTATAATTTTGCGTTAAATTGGGTAGACAATTTATTGTAAGATCAAAACCTCCAACAAAAGATGACAGTGTTAACTGACCTGCAGTGCTACCAAATATTTTTGTATCCTCATTGATATCATAACCGATAGTAGCTGTTGGCACAAAACCAAATACAGTCTCGTGTATCATTCCATTTCCACTTGCTTGTAAAGAAAACGCAGGGGTTTTACTTTGAATACTATTATTATTTGACTGCTTGAGTAAAACCTGTGTTCCTTGTAGCTTATCTGTTTCAGCAAAAGCAACTGATGTACCTGAGTTCACTAAAACATAAATACCCATACCAGTGGGTATTATATCGCTTAGTGCATAAGAACCGCTAAGTGGGCTTGATAAACCTGTAGTTGCGTTAAACGATGAATGTGCCGCTTGATTAGGACTCCATGTATAGTAAGATACATCTATATTTATATTATTTGCTTGAAATGTAGTCCATGAAATAGGAGAAGGATATGGGTTTGCTATCAAATTATATCCGGCACCGGTTCCCCCTGTACTTACTGTTTTTGAAAAACTTCCGATTTGAGGGGGACCGGAAACCGTAATTAACTCCCCTGAAGTAGCTGTTCCCGGCGCACTGTTGCCCATATACACCCACCAACCTTGGCCTATTGTCATAGCGTCAGTTGTATTTGAAATTTCAGGATAAGTATCGCTTGCTTCTACATATGAAGTTATTGAACCAAAATTTGTACCTCCCGGAGAATATCCATCCGGACAACTTGCGCATGTAATAGGAAATACCGAATTCCATTGAGTAAAATTCTGCCCCTTAATACCAGGAGAACCCATCATAGTCCAATCTGTTTTATTCCCTGAAGGGTTATGGAAAATTTGCGAACTAATGTTTCCGGTAAATGTTCCTCCTACAGAACCTATACAAGCAGTAATACCAACCGTAACCTGATCTGCAAGTAAAACTACACTACCTGTACTTACATCAATAGTTCCAGTAATAGGAGTAATATCTCCCCCTGCTGCAATTTGTAGTGGATTCCCAAAACTCAATGTACCTACTCCATTAGTTTGAACAGAAGACATAATATTTGTTGTTCCTGGGGTTGTTTGATCCATACTAAGCGTAGCGGCACTTCCACCATCAAAGCTTATTGAGGCACCCGATGCGTCTCCTTTAATAGTACCTGAACCAGATGTTGTTCCGGACCATATTAGAGTACCCCCGGCCATTGTTAAAATAGAGGATGGGTTACTAAAAACATTATTTACAGTTACGAAGTTTCCATTCAGCGTTGTGTTAGCCGAAATGGTTAAATTGTCATACGTCACACTTCCAATTGTAGCACCGGAAAGTGTATAGTCAACCAAACTACCGGAGGCGGCGCTCAAATTAAGATTAGACGAATTAAAAAAATTTGTTGAACTAACGTTAACAGTACCGACCGCTAAAACACTTAGAGTTGGATTAGTGGCACCAAAGTGAGTTATATTATTTCCATTAGTAAGTAATGTTACAGCAGTCCCGCCGAAACCTACATTTACTGTTGCATTACTACCAATTTTCCAGGTTCCGTTAAGTGTATAGGTACCTGTTGTACAAAAGTTATACACATTTGCAGTTCCAGAAAAAGTTGGATGTGTGCCCGTTGCGCTTCCACATACCCCTCCGCCAGTCCACCAATTAAGTTTGTCTGTAATACCAGATGCTGTGTGGATATAGTAATAAGTAGCCGCCTTTGTAACGTTTGTAAAACAAACCATGCTCAAAAAAAGAACAAAAATAATTCCGTGTAATTTTTTCGTTTTCATGAGATGAATTTTTTATTAGTGTAAAGATACTTGTTTTTTTTAATCCTACAAAAAAAATGTTCGTTTGGTTGGTTTTTTCGACAAAATACGTTAAAACACGTACGAGCGGTATTTTAACGCTGCCTCTAAAAATAAAAAGCGTTAAATTTTACGCCGGCATTATTAAATTCTATGGCAGGAAACGGAATTTTAAAGCAATTAATTACAGAAAAAATACTTTTTAAAATATGTGATTTGGTTTTTATTTTAGTAAAATCAACATCCAGCGAAAACAAATATTTGCGGTAACGATTGTTTCCTAAAATAGTTCCGTCGGCGCTAATAAGCACATAATTATCTTTCCCGCCAATCATCCCTTCGGCACCATAACCAAAAGCCAAATTTATCCACTTAGGGAATTTATTTTCCTTCTTTAAAAATGATGCAATATTTACCGACAACCAATAAGTTTGTCCGTTGTAATCTTTGGTAATTTGCTCGCCCAAATTACTGCCTAATAAATTGGGTCTGTATTGAGGATAAGAAGTTTGATGAAAAGAATATTTTAAACTTATCCGCTGTTCATCCCAAAAATATTGTTGTGAAATTGCTAGCGCTGTTCCTCCAAAATTAGCTGCCATATCACCCCAAGAAAAACCCCAACCATTTGAAAAACCATCCATGACCTCAACCGCGGTCATGTATACAAACCCACTTGTTCCTCCAATGAAAATGCTTTTATTTTTACTAAATCCGGCCCAACGCATTGCGCCCATCATTAATCGTCCACTATTATATGTTACAAACAAATGACCAACTTTATCCATTTGCAACCACTCATTATTATCATCAAAAGCATGAAAAGTTCCGGAAGAATATTGCCTGTACCAAAGTTGATTTAAATAAACTAAAGAGCCCCCTGCAACCGCTGCAGTTGCCGAACATAAAATCACTTTTTTCGTTGTTTTGTGTAAGACTGAATCTTCTAAAGAATTAGCACGCGCAAAAAAAATCAGGAAAGAAAAAAAAACAGAGAAAAGTATTTTAAACCGCATTAATTTTGGGGGATTTTACTTTTTAGAGGCAGGGATTTCACTCTTTTTCAGGTATTCATCCCATTTCATTTTTTTGTATTCGTTATCACCAAAATAACGCGCTACTTTATTAATCCATTGAGGCGTTTGGTAAAAATTTAACACATCTAAAGTTTCCAGTTTTTCATCCAAAATTATGACTGCAGGAAGCACAAAATTTTTCCGCGTTAACTCAAGAGCAAGCGAATGAAAAGGGAATCCTCCTTCTCCATTATTCTGGTGTTTTTTTTCTTTAAAATCTATTTCTGTTTTTTGTTCAACGTTAAATTCTATTACATAAAAATTTTTATTTAAGTATTTTGCCAATGTAGAATCGGGAATTGTAGTTTTTACCATCACCTTACACGTGTTACAAAAACCTGTTGTAAGAATTACCATGACTTTTTTTGGCGTTTTCTTTTCGAGTTGAATTACTTCAGGAAAACTTTTCCAAAGGGGTTTTATTTTCGGGAAAATAGTGTCGTAAAAGGCATGGTCAAAATTCTTTTTAAAATCGTCATAACTCGCAGCTCTAAAAGCACCTTCTACACAAAAAACAAGCAAGGGTTCTATTTTTTTTACGTCCAAATAACCTTGCGTAAGTAAATTAAATTGAAAATTATTGGCTACGAAAACGGTAGATGGATAACTTAAACTTTCGCCCAAAAATTTCTTTGTTAAATCGTGCGGAGATTTTTTTGCAGGGTTTTTATTTACATATTTTACACCCTGATATTCAATCGTATCGTGCGTTTCGGCATCAAATTTTACAGAATAGAAATTTGCGTTAATATAAGCCGTAATATTCGGGTCAGAATAGGTGGTTTTCATCATGTGTTTGCACCAGCCACACCAATCGGTATAGAAATCAATAAGTAAGGGTTTGGGCTGGGTTTTACAAGCTTCCTGAGCCTGTTTAAAATCCATCCAATTTACAAGGCTCTTTTCCTCTTGTGCGGTTAAATTTAGAGCGACCAAAAACAGCCAATAAACCCTTAAAAACTTAAACATAGCGTAAAAGTAAAAAAAAAGACTCAGGAAATTTCCTAAATGCCAATTTATCTGTAAATTTGCGCCGAATTTAAAAAGCGTTAAAAAAAGTTAATTGACTATGTCCGGTTTCCCTAAGAAAAACTCTCGCAAAACCTTATCCATATTATTAATTGCAAGCATCTTATCGGTTCTAAGTTTTAACGCCTTTGCTTACGAACCTAACGATAACAGCCTAACCCGCGCTACAGCCGAACATAAAGGTGAAGAGAAAAAAGGTTTTGATGCAGGTAAACTTATTATCGAACATATAAGCGACAGCTACGGTTGGCACTTATGGGGCGAAGGTCACAACGCGGTTTCTATTCCATTGCCCGTTATTATTTATACAGATAAAGGTGTAGACCTATTTATGTCTTCATCTTTTCATCACGGAACAGAAGATGTATTAAAAAATTATACCTATCGCCTATCAGAAAACCACATTAAAATTGTTGGCGCTACGGGAGAAATTGACGAAGAAGCCACAAAAAAAATTATGGATTTTTCTATCACTAAAAACGTTTTCTCGCTTTTGTTTTCTGCGTTTTTAATGCTTTGGATATTTTTAAGTGTTGCAAAATCATATAAAGTACGTACCGGAAAAGCACCTAAAGGTTTACAATCATTTATTGAACCACTTATTATTTTTGTCCGCGATGATATTGCAAAAGCGTCTATTGGGCCGAAGTACGAAAAATTTATGCCTTACCTTTTAACGGTATTCTTTTTTATTTTAATAAATAATTTATTGGGATTGATTCCTGTTTTTCCGGGTGGAGCTAATTTAACAGGTAACATTGCCGTTACTTTTGTATTGGCTACAATCACTTTATTAATTACCCTTGCTATTAGTAATGCAAATTACTGGCGTCACATTTTTGCCATGCCGGGTGTTCCAATTGGTGTGTTATTTATTTTAACTCCCATCGAAATTATCGGTGTGTTATTAAAGCCTTTCATATTAATGATACGTTTGTTCGCAAATATTACCGCAGGTCATATTATCGCTTTAGCATTTTTTAGTTTAATATTTATTTTTGGTGAAGCAAGTACGGGCGCAGGATATGGCACAGCCGTTGTTTCAGTTGCCTTCGCCATATTTATGGGCTTTCTTGAATTGTTAGTGGCATTTTTACAAGCATACGTATTTACATTATTATCGGCAATGTATTTTGGTGGCGCAATGGAAGAACCGCACCACGAAGAAGCACATGCTCATTAAATGAAAGTTTTTGCCTGTTTAGTAAAACAGGTTATTGTTTAACCTAAAATAAAAAGTAACATGATGTCATCAGTTCTTTTAGCAGCAGAAACAGCACACGGCTTAGCGGCCGCAGGTGCCGGACTAGCAGCTATCGGTGCCGGTATCGGTATTGGCCGTGTCGGTGCTTCAGCCTTAGAGTCAATCGCTCGACAGCCTGAAAGTTTGAACGTAATTCGTGCTAACATGATCTTAGCGGCAGCCCTTGTAGAAGGAACTGCATTCTTTGCTATGGTTGTTGCACTGTTAGTAGTGTTCAAATAACAAATTTTGCGCCGACGGTTGGTCGGCGCAATTTTTTTAAAATGATTTTTGAAATAGAATATTAAAAAATAAAAAAATGGAATTAGTACAACCCGCGTTCGGCTTAGTTTTTTGGATGGTGCTTACTTTTTTAATCATCCTTTTTATTCTTAAAAAATTCGCATGGAAACCAATCCTTAAAATGATTGAGGAAAGAGAACATGGGATTGAAAAAGCACTTAGGTCAGCCGACGAAGCGTTTGAAAACATGCGCGAGTTAAAATCTTCCAACGAAAAAATTCTTGCTGAAGCACGTGTAGAAAGAGAAGCATTATTAAAAGATGCGCGCGAAACAAAAGATGCAATTATCGCTGAAGCAAAAACAAAAGCAAAACAGGAAGCAGATAAATTAGTTGCACAAGCACGCGAAACTATCAATACTGAAAAATTAGCTGCTATATCTGAACTAAAAGCACAGGTTGCTACTTTATCTATTGACATTGCAGAGAAAATTTTGAAAGAACATTTATCAAGCGACGAGAAACAAAAAACTTTGGTAAACAACTTAGTAAAAGAAGTTACGCTTAACTAATATGATAGTAGCAACACGATACGCAAAATCATTATTACAACTAGCCGTGGAAAAAGCACAGTTGGAAAAAGTGTATGCCGATATGATTCAGGTACAAAACATCTGCGAATCAAATAAAGATTTTATCGGTTTCTTAAACAGCCCTATTATTAACACAGATAAAAAACTAGCTGTCATAAAAGAAATTTTTACCGCACACATCAGCGAAATGTCATTAGGCTTTTTAAAAGTACTGACAAACAAACGTCGCGAAATGTACATTGGCGATATTGCTAAATCATTTATCACACAATATAAAGAATACAAAAATATTTTAACTGCCGTTATTACTTCAGCTTCCGGAATTGATGCAACAGTAAAAGCAAAAGTTTTAGAATTAGTAAAACAAACCACCAAAGGAGAAGTAGAATTAGTAGAGAAAGTTGACAAAGATCTTATTGGCGGATTTGTATTGCGTATTGGCGATAAACAAATTGATGCAAGCGTATCGCGCAAACTAAACGAATTAAGAAAAACATTTACCGAGAATCCTTTTACATCCTAATTAGAAAAAGAAAATAAAAAAATAAAAAATGGCAGAAATTAAACCGGCAGAAGTATCAGCAATTTTACGTCAGCAATTAGCAGGCTTTAAATCAGAAGCAGAATTAGAAGAAGTAGGTTCCGTGTTACAAGTAGGTGACGGTATCGCGCGTATATACGGATTATCAAAAGTACAATCAGGTGAATTGATTGAATTTGAAACCGGCTTACAGGCAATTGTGTTAAACCTTGAAGAAGATAACGTTGGTGCCGTATTATTAGGAGCAAGCGTTGGAATAAAAGAAGGCTCAACTTGCAAACGTACCGGGCGTATCGCATCTTTAAAAGTTGGTGAAGGAATGTTAGGTCGTGTTGTAAATACACTTGGCGAACCCATCGATGGCAAAGGACCAATCACCGGAACAACATACGAAATGCCATTAGAGCGTAAAGCACCGGGCGTAATTTATCGTCAACCGGTAAACGAACCTTTACAAACAGGTATTAAAGCTATTGACGCAATGATTCCTATTGGGCGCGGACAACGTGAGTTAATTATTGGTGACCGTCAAACAGGAAAAACAACGGTTGCTATTGACACTATTATAAATCAAAAAGAATTTTACGAAGCAGGTAAGCCTGTGTTTTGTATATATGTTGCTATCGGACAAAAAGGAAGTACAGTTGCAAATATTCAGCGTACTTTGGAAGATAACGGTGCAATGCCTTATACAGTTATTGTTTGTTCGGCTGCTGCCGATCCTGCGCCGCTTCAGTTCTACGCTCCATTTGCGGGTGCTGCCATTGGAGAATTTTTCAGAGATACCGGTCGTCCTGCTTTAATTATTTATGACGATTTATCTAAGCAAGCTGTTGCATACCGCGAGGTGTCATTATTATTACGTCGCCCTCCGGGACGTGAAGCATATCCGGGTGACGTGTTTTATTTGCACAGTCGTTTATTAGAACGTGCTGCAAAAATTAACGCGAATGATGAGATTGCAAAAAACATGAATGACCTTCCTGATTCTATAAAAGGAATAGTAAAAGGCGGTGGTTCATTAACTGCATTACCAATTATTGAAACGCAAGCAGGTGACGTATCAGCTTATATTCCTACTAACGTAATTTCTATTACCGACGGACAAATATTTTTAGAGGGTAACTTATTTAACGCGGGTGTTCGTCCTGCTATTAACGTAGGTATATCGGTATCTCGTGTGGGTGGTAACGCGCAAATTAAATCGATGAAAAAAGTTGCGGGTACATTAAAACTTGACCAGGCGCAGTATCGCGAGTTAGAAGCTTTTGCAAAATTTGGTTCTGATTTAGATGCTGCAACAAAATCTGTACTTGATAAAGGTGCACGTAACGTGGAGATTTTAAAACAAAATGCATTTTCTCCACTGCGTGTTGAGCAACAGATTGCAATTATTTATTGCGGTACACGTAATTTATTGCGTGAGGTTCCCGTAAATAAAGTACGTGAGTTTGAAAAAGACTTTTTAGATGTATTGGAAAGAAAACACAAAACTGTATTAGATGGATTAAAAGCCGGACAGTATACAGATGACATTACAAATACATTAGAAGAAGTTGCGAAAGAAGTATCGAAGAAATTCAGAATTTAGAATTAAGGATTCAGAATTGGTGTTAGGTGGGTAAAAAGGAAAATATAATTGTTACAAAGTCTTTTACTTTTGCCTGTGATGTTTTAGATATAGAGGAGAGATTAATTGAACTAAGAAGATTCGTTCTTTCAAAACAAGTAGGCAGTAGTGGGACTTCGATTGGGGCTAACGTAAGAGAGTCTCAGAGAGCAGTCAGTAAACCTGATTTCATTAATAAATTAGGAATTGATCTAAAGGAAGCAGAAGAAACCCAGTATTGGTTTGAACTGATAGAGAAAAAAGTTTTTACTATTGATGAAAAAGTAAAAGCTGAATTAGAAGGGATTATTAAAATATTGGTATCTATTATTAATTCAAGTAAAAAGTAAAATTCTGAATTCATAATTCTGAATTCTAAATTAATTGAAATGGCAAACTTAAAAGAGGTAAGAAATAGAATAACATCGGTCGGTTCAACGATGCAGATTACAAGTGCCGTGAAAATGGTGAGTGCTGCAAAATTGAAACGTGCGCAAGATGCAATCACACAAATGCGTCCGTATGCAAACAAGCTTACTGCTATTTTACAAAACATTAGCGCCAACATTAATACTTCCGAAAATAAATTTGCACGCAACTCAAAAGGAGAAAATGTTTTATTAATTACTATTTCTTCTAACAGAGGTTTGGCGGGTGCTTTTAACAGCAGCGTAATTAAAAAAACATGGAGTTTAATTAAAAACGAATACAAAGATTCTAAGGTTACCGTTTTATGTGTTGGAAAAAAAGCAGGCGATGCTTTCAGAAAAACCGATTACCACATAACAGGAACAGATTTGCCACACCACCTTAACGATTTATTTGACAATTTAAATTTTGATACGGTTGCTCCTCAGGCAGAAAAAATAATTCAGGCTTTTGCAAACAATCAGTTTGATAAAGTTTATTTGATTTACAACCAGTTTAAAAATGCTGCTGTACAAAATACAGTTGCTGAGCGTTTTTTACCAATAGAAATTGCTGTAAATCCGGATGCATCAAAAAATAAAATAAAAATTGATTATATTTTTGAGCCCGATCAGGAATATATCGTAAACGAGTTAATTCCTAAATCATTAAAGACGCAGTTTTATAAAGCTTTGTTAGATTCTGTTGCTTCTGAGCATGGATCGAGAATGACAGCTATGCATAAGGCGACTGATAATGCCAAAACAATGCTAAAAGACTTAAAGATTAGCTACAACAAAGCCCGCCAAGCATCTATTACTAATGAAATATTGGAAATTGTGGGTGGAGCCGAGGCTCTAAACGGATAGTATTTCTGCCGGTTCGAGTCCTGGTCGGACAACCCTCCTTACCTTTAATAATCTTTTATAAATAGAGAAAAAACATTAAATTTGCCGTCCTTAATTGTCCGATGGTGTAACTGGCAACACGATTGATTTTGGTTCAATAGAGTCCAGGTTCGAGCCCTGGTCGGACAACAAAAACCCTCAGTAAATACTGAGGGTTTTTTGTTTTCAAAAAATCTTGTTAAAAAAATACCTCTTTACTAAAGAGGCTATTTAGGCTGTGTAGCCTTTATCGCAAGAACATATTTATAAACTGCATCTTTTTGCGCATCAGTTATATTAGCTTTTCGAGCCATATCTTCAATAATGCTGTACCATTGTCCTTCTCCAAATTTGTAAATACTTTGAGCCTCATGGCAGCCGCGGCAGGCACCTTTGGTATAAAGTACATGGCCTTCGTTTAATTTGTCCAACGTAACATCTTTATATTGAACCTGAATAGCTGTTAACTCTGCATTTCCCGGAGGATAAATTCCATCTAAAGATTTCGCCATTGAAAAAGTACTTGCTGTTGATGTTGAAACCGGAGTTGTAGGAGTGGTCTTTGTAACAGGAGTTGAAGTATCAGTTGATTTTGAAACTTTTTTAGAAGTACAGGCTGCAACAATTAGCGCGATACCGATTACTAAAGTTATTGTTGTTGCATATTTATTAGTTTTTTTGCTTTGCATAATTGTTTTTTAGTTTAGATAAATGTTATCAATTATTATACCAATAGTTTGTTTCTCTTTACAATTTATTGCCCTATCGCGTTCCTAACTTCCACATCTGTTAAAAACCGATAATCACTAAATTCTGAGCCTCCGCAGCCGCCGGTTAAATATCTAAAACCAACTATTGTATCTTCTGCAGTTTGCACAATTTGAATAACTACAACAATTTCATCTAATTTATTCAAGGAATTATACCGCCAAGCCAATTTTGGTAAAGTCATATCATATGGTTTAACGCCGGGATTTTTCTTTGCCCGGTAATGGTGAATTGATGTCCCGTTCTTTGTTTCTTCATAAGTTGGAAGCCTTCCATAAACCGCAGGTGTTTTGTCCCATGATTTTAATTCGATTGGCGGAAAGAATTTTACCGCATCCGGACAATCAAACTCAGTAATAATTTGCCCGGTTTCCCAATACCCTTTTGTATTGTTATATGCATCTTGGGTGTAACTGTCGTTAGATTTTTTTGTTTCGCCAAACTGAGAAGGAGGCAATACATTAATTGTTGGGTCATCAGCACAAGACTGCAAAAGAATTGCAGAAATTGTAAAGAGCGCAAGCAATTTATATGTTTTCATAGTTAGCAAAATAGCTATTATTTTCACTTCTTCAACATCCTTTGGATCCGAATTTAAGTTTATGCATAAACTCCGTATTTAGATCTTTAAAAAACCATTTTGCTTCCCTGGGATGCTGCATTGCTTTCTTGGAAGGAATTATGCCTGAGGTTTGTTTAGATTCACCTGTTTTCGATGTCCAAAATTGCTTTTCTCCTGGCTTTTCATATACAAATACAGGCTTTAGGTAATTGCAACCGGGAACGAATTTCAAACGAAGAATATTTATTCGTGGAGTTGAAAGGGTCGCGTACATTTGCGAATCTGTTACTTCGTTGTAACTAAATAATGAAATTGTTGCCAATGATAAAATTACAAAAAGTGTTTTCATTTTTATGCTGTTAATGTTTCACATAAACAAATAAGGACCTTTTAAAGTCCTTATTTGTTTGGTTGATTACTTCATTTTGCAATTTTTCTTGCAATCTGCGTTGTCTTTACTGCTTTTCATATCAGTAGTAGACTCACCCATACCACAGATCTTTTTGCAGTTAGGATCTTTTGTACATTCTTTTGGTTCACATTTTTTTTCGCACTTCTTAGCGCATTTGCCACCGTCTCCGGCAAAAGCTGTAAGACCAATGAATAAAACTGTTGCTGATGTTAAAATTAACTTTTTCATAATTTATGTTTTTTAAGATTTATACAACAAAGATAGAGTTGCTATTACCCGAATGTTGTTACTGAGAAGTTATTGGCTTGTTAACGACTTGTTAATGTCAACACATCAACCCTTTAAATGCTTAATTTTGTATTCGCAAATGAAACTAAACCGCACATACAGTTTTATAGTTATTTCTTCTCTTGCATTGGCAATTGTGCTTGCTATTCAGATAAACTGGTTACTTGAGACAGCAAAAATAAAAGAAGAAATATTTAATGACAAAGCCAATATGGTTCTTGCAAGAACCACAGAAGCACTTTGTACAGATAAAGAAGCCTGTACTAAAATGGGTAGTTGCTGCCTCCAGGACAGCAGTACTGAATGCAAGTTAAAATTAGAAAAAAGTGAAATCCACAAAATAGATTCCTTGTTTAATTACTACATGAAATTCTACAACTTTCATATAGCTTATTCCTTTGAGGTATTAAAAGCAAATCCGTTTAAAACTATAAATAAAACTCCTTTAACAAATAATGTCTATCCAAGCCGGGAGGCAGGTTGCTACGTAAAAGATTTAAAAGAAGTGTCAAATAAAAACGGGTGGGAATTAAAACTGATTTTTCCTGAGAAGGCAGAGTACATTAAAGAGGAAATGGGAACTATGTTCATCACTTCTGTTGTTCTGATACTCGTTGTGCTTGTTATGTTTTGGCGAACTATTCTATCTCTACTTAAAGAGAAAAAAATATCTGAACACACAACCGACTTTTTAAATAACATGACGCACGAGTTTAAAACGCCATTAACTAATATTGCTTTAGCCGGAAAGATGATGGTTAAGGATGTCAACATTAAACAAGAAGATAAAATAAAACATTACTCAGGAATTATACTCGAAGAAAACGAAAAACTCAGATTGCAGGTTGAACAGGTATTAAGTATGACAGCGCTTGAAAGAGGAGAAATTCCATTACAAAAAACTGAATTGGATTTTCATCAGTTGATAAATGATGCTGTTAAATGTATTGGGGTGCAAATTGAAAACAGACAAGGAGATTTAAAACTACAACTGAATGCAAATAATATAGTAGTGTTTGGAGATAAAAGTCATCTTACAAACTCTTTATGCAATTTAATTGATAACGCTATTAAATATTCTAAGGGAAACCCCGAGGTATCAATTCGCACATCTAATGTGGATGAAAATCTAATTATAGCTGTTTCTGATAATGGTATTGGCATTAAAAAAGAAAATCAGAAAGAAGTTTTTGATAAATTTTTCAGAGTACCTACAGGAGATGTACATGATGTTAAGGGATTTGGTCTGGGTTTAGCTTATGTAAAAAAGATTATCGAATTGCACGGAGGAACAATCCAACTTGAAAGCGAAGAAGGAAAAGGAACAACATTTATAATTACTTTACCTTTAATCAATGTCTAAAGAAAAATTGAAAATATTATTAGCAGAAGACGACCTGAATTTAGGTATGCTTTTAGTGGATTATCTGGAGACAGAAGGATTTGATGTAAAGCTGTGTAAAGACGGGGAACTTGCCTTAAAAGTCTTTCATAACAACCCATTTGATTTGTGCTTATTGGATATTATGATGCCAAAATTGGATGGTTTTTCATTGGCAAAAGAAATTAAAGCAAAGGATAAAAAAATTCCGGTCATTTTTATTACGGCAAAATCATTGAAGGAAGATAAATTAAAAGGTTATGATTTGGGCGCCGACGATTATATTACAAAACCTTTTGATGAAGAAGAATTACTTTGGAAAATCAAAGCAATCATACGACGCATTCCCGAAATCGACAGAGCGGAAATTCTCCCAATACCAATAGGAAAATACATTTTCGATTTTGAAAACCAGAGTCTGACCATTGCCAATAAAACCCGAAGAATTACAGAAAAGGAAAGCGAACTTTTACTTTACTTATGCAAAAATCAAAATAAAATTATAAAGCGGGAAGATTTGCTAAAAGATGTTTGGGGAGAAAATGATTATTTTCTTGGCCGCAGTCTGGATGTATTTATTACTAAAATCCGGAAGTATCTACAGGATGATACAGCTTTAAAAATCGAGAACGTTTTTGGGGTTGGATTTATTTTTCAGGTTAATGCTATGTAATTTCCAAAAATGGTTACATTTGGTTGGATGAAAGGCCAACTTATTAAATTTCGAAAAATTTCATTTTTCACTCTTTTACTTAGTCTTATTTTTTGTGCTACTGTTTTGGCGCAAAACGATTCAACTGTAAATGTTCAATACTTCACCCCTGTTCCAAAAATTACCATTTTCGCTCTTAATGCCGTAAGCGAAACTAAAGTCTGGTTTGCAGCACAGCGTGGCATTTGGGGATATACAGAAGATGCCGGAAAAACCTGGCACATCGATTCTTTAAAAGTTGATTCGGTCTATCCCGAGTTTCGCTCTATTGCTGTGTTGAATGATTCAACGGTTTTACTTTTAAGTATTATATCGCCAGCTTATCTTTTAAAAACTACCAACAAAGGAAAAACCTGGAGATTGGTTTATAAGAATGCTGATAAGGGCATTTTTTTTGACAGCATGAAGTTTTACGATTCTAAAAACGGAATTGCCATTGGTGATCCCATTGCAGGATGTTTTCCAATCATCAAAACAAACGACGCAGGCGAGACATGGAAACGAATAGATAGTGCAAACATTCCTAAAGCCGAAGAAAGCGAAGCGATTTTTGCAGCCAGTAATTCAAGTATTGATGTGTATTCAAAAAATATTTGGTTTACTACGGGAGGGAAATTCTCACATATTTTTCATTCAACTGATTTAGGGAAACATTTTAAAAGAAATGATTCTCCTTTACCGCAGGGAAATAAAATGGACGGAATTTATTCCATCGATTTCTATAATGAAAAAACCGGAGGAATATCCGGAGGAAACTATGACAAAGCAGATTCAAGCATTCTTAGTTTAGCAGTTACAACCAACGGCGGAAAAACTTGGAAACCAATAAAAAGTAAAAAACCATTTTTTGGCTCCTGCGTACAGTTCAGAAATGCAGATGAACTTTTTGTAACCGGAATGCGCGGGACATTCAAATACAATTTTAAGAGTGAAAAAATTACAGAAGTAAAAAACCAAGATAACAAACGAATAAATTTTCTTACTCTTCGCTTTGTACCTTCCGGGAATGCAATTTGGTTGGCAGGGGGAGCAGGAAGG
>CAZZEI010000003.1:0-54680 GCA_964653165.1 uncultured Flavobacteriaceae bacterium
ATCAAACGGAACTCAACTATAAAAGGGTATTATGAGAGGGAACTTAATGACATTGAGCATTAGCCGTCACTAAATCTTCTTTGCTGTCACCATTAAAATCTCCACTCATTATAGAATTAGGAGAAGTGCCTATAGTGAAACTTGCTGCAACCCCAAAACTGCCAGTACCTGTCCCTAATAAAACAGATATATCATTTGAACTAAAATTACCCGTTGCCAAATCTTTTTTACCATCTCCATTAAAATCTGCACTTATTATCGATTCAGGATGAGTTCCTAAACTAAAATTTGAGGCAGCACTAAAGCTACCAGTGCCCGTCCCTAATAAAACAGATACATTACTTAGAGTATAATTAGCTGTAGCCAAATCAACTTTCCCGTCTCCGTTAAAATCATTGTTTGTAAGGGAAATCGGACGAGTACCTGCCACAAAGTTTGTAACAGAACCGAAGCTACCTGTGCCTGTCCCTAACAATACAGATACATTATTTGAATTCCCGTCAGCCGTTGCCAAATCAGCATTACCATCTCCATTAAAATCTGCACTTATTACGGAATAGAGAGGGGAACCAACTGCAAAGTTAACAGCAGCCCCAAAGTTACCCGTGCCTGTACCTAGCAATAATGATATATTGTTTGACCAATAATTAGCTACTGCTAAATCTTTTTTACCATCTCCGTTAAAATCTGCACTGATTATCGAATTTGGAAGAGAGCCAACAGCAAAGTTTATAGCTGGCGCAAAGCTTCCATTGCCTAAGCCCAATAATATAGAGACATTGTTTCCATTGTAATTTGCCACAGCTAAATCAGCTTTGCTATCCGAATTAAAATCTTCGCTGATTATTGAAATAGGGCCTGAGTCTACGGCAAAATTCGAGACAGCACCAAAACTACCTGTGCCCGTGCCCAATAATACAGATATATTATTTGAAACTCCCGCATTAGCTGTTGCCAAATCAGCAAAGCCATCTCCATTAAAATCAGAACTGATAATTGAAAAAACGGCAGTGCCTACAGTATAGTTTGTAGCTGGGCTAAAACAAAGTTGTGCGTTTATTTGTTTAAAGAAAAACAGAAAAGTAAAGAGTAAAAGTTTTTTCATTTACTAGTGGCGCTTAACCCAAAGATATAAAAAGTAAAGCCCGAAAGCTAACAACTTTGTGACTGGTAGGTTTTTACAAATAACTGGTAAAACAAAAAAGCCCTCTCTTTCAAGAAGAAGGCCCTTTAAATTAAATTTCGTAAATTTGTTGCATGTATAATCAACAGGTGCTTAACATACTAAAGAAAGAAAAAACCAAACTCGCTTCTCTGTTTGGAGTGGAAGAGCTTGCCCTTTTCGGTTCTTATGCACGCGGAGAAGAAAAAGCAGGCAGTGATGTAGATATTTTGGTAAAACTTAAAACCCCAACTTTTAAAGACTTCATAGGCGCTTATCTATACCTTGAAAAAATTCTGAACAGAAAAGTTGATATGGTAACAAAGCATAAAGGACTTTCTATAAGGTTTCTTTCTATTATCGAAAAGGATATAGTGTATGTTTAGTAAGGAAGTACTCATCTCAAAATTTGAGTTGGTGCTTGAACACACAAAACAAATCAACGAAAACACACTTTCTATTTTGCGTCCGCAAGATTATGTAAACTCTAAACAAGGCGTAGTACTTTTCGATTCTACTTTAATGCGATTACAAGCAATAGGTGAAAACCTAAAGAAAATTCAAACAGTACATCCTGAAATTTTAAAAAGCAAATCAGAAATAGACTGGGATAATATTATCAGACTAAGAGATATTATTTCTCATCATTACGAAAAACTCCAGGAAGAAGTTGTTTTTGATATTTGCACAGTGTTTATCCCCGAATTAGAAAAAGCTGTTAATACTATTCTCGATGAACTAAGGAAATCGTAATAAAAAAAGCCCACTTCTCAGTAGGCTTTTTATTTTTAGTGTGAGATGCTGAAACGAGTTCAGCATGACGAACATCTATCTATTTAGCGTAAGCAGTAGCCCTCGTCTCTCGTATTACAGTTACCTTAACCTGACCCGGATAAGTCATTTCGGTTTGTATTTTTTGAGAGATTTCAAAGGCAAGTTTTTCTGCTTGTTGGTCGCTTACTTTTTCTGCTGTTACTAAAACGCGTAATTCTCTTCCGGCTTGTATGGCGTAAGTTTTTTCTACACCGGGGTAAGAGTTTGCAACATCTTCTAAACCTTTTAAACGCTTCATGTATTGTTCTGCAATCTCACGACGTGCACCAGGGCGCGCTCCGCTTATTGCATCGCATATCTGCACAATTGGTGCGTACATGGTTGTCATTTCAACTTCGTCGTGGTGAGCACCAATGGCATTACACACTTCGGGTTTTTCTTTAAACTTTTCTGCCAGCTTCATTCCGTAAACGGCGTGTGGCAATTCTAATTCTTCGTCACTTACTTTTCCTATGTCGTGTAAAAGTCCTGCGCGTTTTGCAACTTTAGGATTTAATCCCATCTCTGCCGCCATAACTGCACAAAGGTTTGCAACTTCTCTGCTGTGTTGTAATAAATTTTGTCCGTAAGAAGAACGGTATTTCATTTTTCCTACGTGGCGAATTAATTCAGAATGTAAACCGTGTATACCTAAATCTATGCAAGTACGTTTACCTGTTTCTAAAATTTCTTCTTCAATTTGTTTTTTAGTTTTCTCTACTACCTCTTCAATACGTGCAGGGTGTATGCGTCCGTCTAAAACAAGTTGGTGCATAGCTAATCGCGCAATCTCTCTGCGAATAGGGTCGAAGCAGGAAAATATAATTGCTTCCGGTGTATCATCCACAATAACTTCAACTCCGGTTGCTGCTTCAAAGGCACGTATGTTTCTTCCCTCGCGACCAATAATCCGGCCTTTCATCTCATCACTTTCAATATGAAAAACACTAACCGCGTTTTCAACGGCTTGTTCCACACCTATGCGTTGCAGAGTTTGTATGACAATTTTTTTGGCTTCTTTATTTGCGTTCAGCTTAGCCTCATCCATAATATCTTTTATGTATGATAATGCTTGCGTTTTTGCTTCGTCCTTAACGCTTTCTACCAATTGCAACTTTGCATCTTCGGCTTTCATCCCCGAAATAACTTCGAGCATTTGCACTTGTCTTTGATGCCCTTTGCTTACTTCTTCCTGTTTTTGATTAAGAACTTCCTGCTGACGCTGCATTTGGTTCTTCAGATTTTCTGCTTCCTGTTTTGCACGTGTAGCATCTTCCATTTTTTTAGAAAGATCAGTTTCTTTTTGTCGCTGCGAATTTTCGCGTTTGTTGAGCTCATTATTTTTTTCGGAAACATGTTTATCATGTTCTGAGCGCAGTTGCAAAAATTTTTCTTTTGCCTGGTGTATTTTTTCCTGCTTAACGGCTTCGGCTTTTAATTCGGCCTCTTTTAAAGAGTTCTCTTTTTCCTTCTTCACGCTTTTGTTAAGGCGCGAGTTTGCCAGTATAAAGCCAACTATCAGACCCAAAATAAGGGCTCCTGCTATGGCACTGACTGCTATGATTAATTCCATGGTTTATATTTTAGTTTGCGGCTACAAACTAAACGATAGGAGGAAATGTAAGATAGGTATTTAGCCCTGAACTTTCTGATTATGGCCTTCAACCATAGTATTAAGTTCGTCTAAGATAGATTGTAAGCGATGAATTTCGGCGGCTTGTTGCTGCTGTTTTTTGAGTAGCTCGGCGGTAATTTGTAAACTTACCATTGCGAGTACGTCGCGTTTTTCCTTAACGGGATATTGCTTTTCAAAATTCGAAACCTGTTCATTAATAAACGATACAGCTTGCTCAACAGTTTCCTGTTCAGACTGTTTAATTTTTAGATGATAATTTAAACCTGCTATGGTTATGGTTACCGATGTATCGTTCATATTCTGTTTTTTTATTCGCTTAACAATGCTATGCACCTGTCAATTTCACGTACCAGTTCGTTTATAGCCTGTTTTGCCTCAGTTTTATCGTTTACCTGAAGCACTAACGTTTGCGCTAATTTAACATGTTTGTTGGTTTCTTCCAAATCTGAAATGCTATTCTTTTGTCCGTCAACAAGTTGAGTAAGAGTAGCCAAATTTGCTTTAGTAAGGCTAAGTTCTGCCTCACTGTCGTGATACATGGTTTCAAAACTGTGCTTTTGATCGTTTAGCAAGTTAATTTGCTGCATTAATTTATCTACAAATTCTTCATCAGCTTTGTTGTTAGAAATTGTAGTTAGTTGTTGTTCTTTTTCGGTAACGATATTAGTAAGTTGCTCAACTTGAGTACCGATAAGATTTTTTTGTTCAGTTTCCTGATTTAGGTTGTTGCTTAAAGAAACTAATTGGTTTTGGAGGGTACCGATTTCGTTTTGGAGAGACATGATTTTTTCTTCGCGACTTTGAGTTACAACGTTTAATTCGTGTGTGATGGCTGCAAGTTCAGTTGCTAAATGTTCCTTTTCAGAAATAATGTCCGCTATTTTTTCGTCGGTAATAGGTTCTGTTACCGTGTGACTTTGAGGTCCGGCTGATTTTAACTGAGTAAGCTCTGCTAATAGAGTTGCGTTAGTCGCAGCTAAAACTTCTTTCTCAGCTTTGATAGTATTAAGCTCTTCTGATACAACCGGTGTAGTTTCGGTAGTGTCGCTTATCGAAGCTTCTTTTACTAAAGCCATTTCAGCCAAAAGATTTGCGTTATCCATCAACAGTTGTTCTTGCTGGTGCTGCCATCCGAAAGAAATATCTTCTAATTGCTTTTTAAATGTATTGGCTTGTTTGGTAAGCGTCTCAATTTCTCCGTTCTGAGCAGAAACTAATACCTTTAATTGTTGTTCTGATTCAAATAATAAATCTGATTTTTCCTGTAAACGATTAATATCCGGATTTTTTTCCTCTACCAGATGTGTCTGATTTACAATCTCGCTTTTAGCAATGGCTGTTGCATTAATCGTTTCTATTTTTGAATTCTGAGTATCAATATGGGCTACCAGCTCACGTATTTTTGCTGAGAACTCTTCGTTTTGTAAACTTAAAGCGGTTAACTTGCTTTCATCAGTCACGCTTGAAGCAGCTTTTTGTTCCAGTGCTGTAATTTTCTCAATTAAAATGTTCCTTTCTGTAGAAAAAGTCGTTTCTATAGTAGCCAGCTTTTCTTCAAGCTCTTTTGTTTTTTCTCTGATAATGTTAATCTGGTCGTCTTTCAGCTGAAGAATGGTTTTTTTCTTTTCAACCAATAAATTCAGACTGCTTATCTCGCCCTGTTTTTCTGAAATTAATTGTTGCTGTACTTTGGCGCCTTCACTGTTTAAAAAAAGATTGCGACGCGCGTCTTGCAATGTACTGCGGTTAGAAAGGTCTTCTGTAAGAAGTTTTTCCAATTTTTCTTTTAATTCAGTGTATGCCATGTATTAACATTTTTTTGTTGGTGTTAAAAGTAATTTAAGGACAAAGGCCTTGTACAAGCCCGTACCTTTGTTTTTTAACAAGCAAAAGTTAGTAATGGCAGTTTACAAGTACATATTAGTAATGGCGATAGGGCTATCAACAATTGTTTGTGGACAAAGCAATTTTAGCTTTCCTTTAAAGGAAAAGGTATTTCTGACGGGTAATTATGCTGAGATAAGGCCTAGCCATTTTCACGCCGGACTCGATTTTAGAACCCATCCTGTAAATAACATACCTATATATGCGGTGGCAGCCGGGTATGTATCGCGTATTAAAGTTGGTACACATGGATATGGAAAAGTACTTTATATAACGCATGCCAATGGTTTGGTAAGTGTTTACGGACATCAATATGCTTTTAATGAGACTATAAAGAAGTATGTTGAGGCAGCTCAAATGAAACAGGAAACATTTGAAATAGAATTATTACCAAAACCAAATGAATTGCCTATAAAACAGGAAGGAGTAATTGGTTATAGCGGAAATACCGGAGATGTAGAAGGTCCGCACTTACATTTTGAAATACGTGATGAAAAAACGGAGGCTCCGTTAAACCCCTTACGATTTTTTAAAATTTTGGATACTGTTGCTCCAAAAATAAATATAGTTGCTTTTTATGAAGATGATTATGTATTGCAAGGGCTTGTTAAAATTAACTTTCCTGCCGGTAGGGCAGGAAAGAAACAAGACACAATTTCTGTCTCTACAAAATTCGGAATAGGTATTGAGTGTTTTGATTTGGAAACGGCAAAAGGAAACAAAAACAATATTTATATAACCGAACTTTATCTAGACGGTAAACTTTTTTATGAGCATACTTTGGATAGTATACATTTTGATTTGGCCCGTTATGTAAATACTTTTTGCGATTATGCAATAAAAAAGAAAACAGGAATTAAAATTCAAAAATGTTTTGTTGGTAAAAACAATGATTTGTCAATTTATAAAACAGGGGCGGAGAAAGGTTTTATTTATTTGAATGACACTTTATTTCACGAGTTGAATATTAAGGTGTACGATTTTTTTAAACAACGCGATGAAATTAAAATAATTGTAAAGAGAAAACCAGCCGACAGAATGAAACCAATTATTAATCCTTCAGTAAATTGTTTAAAGCCATATAAAAATGCAACGGCTGATTATAGTATTGAAATCCCGGAGAAGAGCTTTTACAAAGATGTTACATTAGTAGATTCTTTTAATAATTCAATTTTGCATTTGTATGCTGATAAATATGAAGTTCCATTTCATAAAAGTTGTACCTTATCAATTAAGGCGCCAGCTCAACTTTTAAAATACGGTGATAAACTTTGTATTGCTGAGGTTTCGGGCAATGAAAAAAAGTATTCTGGAGGTAATTTGGAAAACGGCTTTGTAAAGACAACAATAAAGAATTTCGGAAAATACAAAGTGTCTTTGGATACCGCCGCACCAAAAATAAAATTCCTACCTAGTCGGCAGGCAGGCATTCAACCTAAAAAGAAGAAACAAAATAAATCCGGAGATGTAATTTATTTTAAAGTCGGCGATGATTTTAGTGGAATTGGAAATTTCAAGGTTTTTGTAAATGATAAATTTCAACTTTCAGAGTACGAACATAAAACAGGAATGATTTATTTTCAACTAAATGAAAATACTCCAAAGGGAAAAATAAAAGTGAAATTAATTTTGGGTGACAAAAAAAATAATCGATCTACTTTTGAGACTGAATTATTCATTACAAAACCTTAATAACATTCGGCTATGCCATCGGCATAAGGTTGCCACAGATTTCACGAATTTATACGAATTGCCTTCACAGATTAATACAAAAAAATCGTGTTAATTTTTAAATACAAAAAAATAAAAATGTACAAAATAAAAAATCTGTGCTTAGAATCTGCGAAAATTCGCGTAATCCGTGGCAAAAAGGAGGCGAAGCCTCTCCTGATTTTACTGTTTAATTAATCCTCCCTTTTCAAGTACATCCATTATATTATGATAAGTATTCGTAAGCATTGCCGAAATTTCATTTACTTGTTTCCAAACTACTTCAGTAATGCTTTCTTCTAACTGAGGGGTTAAATTATTTTCTTCACTTTCCATTAAATACCAATGCGTTTTTTTTAGTGCCCAGCCTTTTTTGTAAAAGTAAATATGGTAGCTATGAGTTAAAAATTCTCTTAATTCAATTTGCTGTATGCCACATTCTTCCTGGCACTCTCTAATTGCGGCCGCATCGGGTTTTTCTCCTTTATCGAGTTTGCCTTTAGGTAAATCCCATTTATCATGACGGTAAATAAACAGGTATTGATTTTCTTTATTCTTAATTAAGCCTCCGGCTGCCTCAATAACTATAAACTCTTCAGAAAACTTCTTAAAGTCGTCGGCAATATTTGTGCATTCAACTATCAATTCTCCTTTTTGGTTGGCAAATGCGCCTTTCAACTCTCTGGCTAACTGAACGATGTCGATTTTATTTTGGGGATTTGCCGTTTCAACAAAAACTGCTTTAAAATCACCTATATAAACATTTATCACATTCTTGTTCATAATTTATTTCTATTTAAAAAAACCTCTTCGTAATTTCGCGCTATGACCAAGAACGTTGATTCAAGTTTTAAAATTGCTGAATATTTATTACAAATCAAAGCTATAAAATTACAACCCGATAAACCCTTTGTTTGGGCTAGTGGTTGGAAATCGCCCATTTATTGTGATAATCGCAAAACTCTCTCGTATCCCAAAATACGTACTTATATAAGACAACAATTTATAGAAATAATTAATGAAAAATTCGGCAAGCCGGATGTTATTGCAGGAGTAGCTACGGGAGGCATAGCTATGGGCGCTTTAGTGGCTCAGGGTATGGGCCTGCCTTTTGTATATGTACGTAGCGAAGCAAAAAAACACGGCTTAAGTAATATGGTAGAAGGCGTAATTGAAAAGGGACAAAGCGTTGTAGTTGTTGAAGATTTAATTAGTACTGGTGGAAGCAGCCTTAAAGCAGTTGCTGCATTACGAGATGCGGGAGCACTTGTGAAAGGCTTGGTTTCCGTTTTTACATATGATTTTAAAGTGGCGCAAGATGCTTTTAAAAAGGCAAAATGTGCTAATCATTCTTTATGCGACTATCATTTGCTTATTGAGCAGGCTGTTAAAGCTAACTACATTGACGAAGATGATATCGCTTCCTTAAAAAAATGGCGCGAAGACCCTGCTATATGGTCGCCAAACATGCATGCATCGCTGTAAGTATTATACTAAAGAAGATATTGCAAAATTAACCCGCAAACGTCACGGCGAATGTAAAGTGGGTGATAAGGTTTCTTGTTTGCCCAAGGGAGGAAATATTGAAGAGTTTTTACTCCAATCACAGGCTAAATTTGTTTTAATAGGAATTCCTGAAGATATCGGCGTTCGCGCAAATTATGGTCGCTCGGGTGCACATACTGCATGGGGGCCTGCTCTCGAAAATATTTTAAATCTTCAACATAATTCTTTTTTTCAATCAGAAAATTTAATTGTTTTAGGCGAAGTGGAAATGGCTGATTTAATGGAGCAGGCAAAAGGCCTATCCAAATCGGAAGATGATATTGAAAAACTTCGCAAGCTGGTAGAATTTGTCGACGCACGTGTGTATGATATGATTGAATTGGTTGATGCGAGCAATAAAATTCCGATTATCATTGGAGGCGGACACAATAATTCGTATCCCATTATTAAAGCAGTAAACGAGGCACTTCGTAAGACAGGAAAAATAAAGAGAAAAGGAATTAATGCAATTAACTGCGATGCGCATGCCGATTTCAGATCTTTTGAGGGCAGACATAGCGGAAACGGTTTCAGTTATGCTTTTGAAGAAGGTATATTAAATAAGTATGCTGTATTTGCTTTGCACGAACAACATAATATTGATAGTGTTGTAGCAAAATTTAAAGCCAACAAAGAATTCCTTTTTTATAATACCTACGAAGATATTTTTGTTCGCGAAAAAGAAACCTTTGCACAAGCATTAACGAATTGTATTAATTTTTGTAAAGACACGTATTGCGGAGTAGAACTTGATTTAGATTCAATAACAAATGTTCCTACAAGTGCCCGTACTTCCTCCGGTTTGTCGGTGTTACAAGCCAGACAATACGTTTATCGCTGCGCAAAAGAATTAAATGCAGCCTATCTGCATATTGCTGAGGGAGCCCCTGTACTTTCTCATATAAAAGCCGATTACAAAACAGGTAAACTCATTGCCTATCTGGTAAGCGATTTTATGAAGGCGGTTTGTGAGAAGAATTAAGTAAAAAAGCCTTACTTTGCAATACTAAATTTTCACGAAGTAAAATGAAAATCATCTGTATAGGTAGAAATTACGCTGAGCACGCAAAAGAAATGAAATCGGATGTACCAACCGAACCAGTTTTCTTTTTAAAACCTGAAACGGCACTTTTTAAAAACCAAAAGGATTTTTATTATCCTGATTTTACAAAAGACCTTCATCACGAGATAGAAATTGTTTTGAAAGTTTGCAAAAACGGAAAACATATTGCAGAAGAGTTTGCACATGATTATTATAATGAAATCGGTATTGGTATAGATTTTACCGCCCGCGATATACAAATGAAATGCAAAGAAAAAGGTTTGCCTTGGGAAAAAGCCAAAGCATTTGATAACTCTGCACCTGTAAGTGATTTTATTCCGAAAGAAAAATTCGCTTCGCTAAAAAATATTTCTTTCAATCTGAACATTAATGGAAAACTCCGTCAACAGGGAAATACTAAAGATTTAATTTTTTCGAACGAACAGGTGATTTCTTATGTTTCAAAATTCATCACACTAAAAGCCGGTGATTTGATTTTTACCGGAACTCCCGAAGGAGTAAGCGCAGTTAATATGGGTGATGTATTGGAAGCTTCAATAGAAAATCAAAAACTTTTGACTCTTAACATAAAATAAAATGCACCGCAGATTAGTATACATATTCCTTATTCTCTCTTCATATACTTTTGCACAGCAGCCAAAATTAGTTGTCGGTATAGTCGTCGATCAAATGCGTTATGATTATCTGTATCGGTTTTCAGAAAAATATGGTGAAGGTGGTTTTAAACGATTAATGAAAGAGGGTTTTCTTTGTAAAAATGCGCAGTTTAATTATGTGCCAACCTATACAGGGCCCGGACATGCATCAATTTACACAGGTACAACACCGGCTATTCACGGTATTGCTGCTAACGAATGGTTTGATAAGAAAACAAAAAGGGAAATTTATTGTACAGATGATAAGAATGTAAAAGCGGTTGGAACTTTAAATAAGTCAGGATTAATGTCACCCATAAATTTGGATGCAACAACAATTGGCGACGAAATTAAAATTTCGAGTAACAATAAAGCGAAAGTAATAGGCATCTCTTTAAAAGACAGGAGTTCTATTCTCCCTGCCGGACATGCAGCAGATGCAGCTTATTGGATGGATTTCTCTAATGGAAATTTTATTACTTCTTCCTTCTACAGAAACGATTTACCAAAATGGTTAGTTGATTTTAATGGTAAACAACTTGTGAGGAAATATTTGCAAGCCGGTTGGAATACTTTATTGCCTTTAGATAAATACACAGAAAGCTTGCCAGACGATAATTCTTTCGAAAAAGCTCCCAATAAAAAAGGGAAGCCCGTTTTTCCGTATGAATTCAGTAAGCAATTGGAGAAAGACCATTTTGAAATAATTAAAGCTACTCCATTTGGAAATTCAATCACAAAAGAGTTAGCAATTGCAACAATTGAAGGAGAAAATTTAGGTGTTGATAATATTTGCGATATGCTTTGCGTAAGTTTTTCTTCTACGGATTATGTAGGACATGAATTCGGGCCAAAATCTGTGGAGTTGGAGGATGTTTATATAAGATTAGATAAAGATCTTGAAGAGTTTTTTATTTATTTAGATACAAAGATCGGGAAGGGAAATTATACTTTGTTTCTAACTGCTGACCATGGCGCATCAGAGGTACCTGCTTATTTACAATCTCAAAAAATAAATTCCGGTTATGCTGATACAAAAGCTATAAAAAGGAAACTCAAAAAGGAATTATTTAAAGAATATGGCGATTCCCTTGTTATGACTTATATAAATCAACAGGTTTATTTAAACGATTCAATCATTGCCTTAAAAAAACTCGATAAATTCGCTATAGAGAAATTTTGTATACCAATTTTACTTTCATTTCCTGAAATAGGCGATGTAACTTGTGGAGAACAATTAATATTGCAAACACAAACTGATATTTTGTTTAGGGCGCAAGTACAAAGAGGTTTTAACAATAAACGCAGCGGTGATATTTTAGTTGCGTACAAACCCGGATTTATAGATCATGAAAAAACGGGGACAACCCACGGCTCATCTTTTAGTTATGATGCACATGTGCCTGTTCTGTTTTTTGGCTTTGGAATTAATGCGGGAAGTACTTTACGGCCGGTTTTTATTACAGATATTGCTTCTACAATTTGTCAACTTTTAAATATTCCTTACACAAACGGTAATATTGGTAACCCTATTTACGAAGCAATTAAGTGAGCAGAGGGGAAATATATATCACCCAAAGTTTTTACGCCAACGCAGTAAAAAAGGGAATTTATTTGGTTTTATTACATGCAAATCGTGTCCCTCCTCATATTGGACTAATGATTGACAATGAATTTCATTCACTTACAATAAAGGGCCAGGAACTTAATATTTCCGGAAATGTATTATTGAAAAGTATTGGTGTAAGGAAAATCCAGACAATTTTTATTAAAATTAAAAAGCATCCGGTTTTCAGCAATCAGCACCTGAACGAAAGTTTTATTGAACAGGTAAAATTATTTGATAAAGTAAATATGGATGGGAATACCTGTCTTTCTCCAGTAAAGTTGTTTTTCGAAGAATATTATGCAATTAGGAGAGAAAATATTCATTTAGTGTTTGATTTATTGGATGCTTTAAAAGAAAATTATTTTATAGATGAAACCTGCGGCATGAATCTTGGTGAAACCAAAGGAAATATTTTTTATCTTCAACCCTACAATGAGGCTGACTTGCAAGTGCAGATTTCGGCCGAAATTAAAAAATGAATATACAAGGAGAAAATATTTATTTACGCGCACTCGAACCTTCCGATTTAGAAACGCTTTATAAATGGGAGAATAACCCTGCTATCTGGTCGGCAAGTAATACCCTTGTCCCATTCTCAAAATTTGTATTGGAACAATATTTAGTCAATGCCCACGAAGATATTTTTACCACCAAGCAAATCAGATTGATGGTTTGCCTTAAGAATGCTCAGCCAATCGGAACAATTGAGCTTTTTGATTTCGATCCACAACATAATCGTGTGGGAATTGGAATTATGATTGATAGCGGTACAGAAAATAAAGGCTATGCAACAGAAGCGTTAACGTTATTAATAAAATATTGTTTCGAAACTATATTGGTAAAGCAAATTTATTGCAATATAACGGCAAGCAATGAAAAGAGTTTGCATCTGTTTAAAAAATTGAGTTTTTTAGAAATTGGTTTAAAGAAACAATGGATTAAAACCGGACAAAATAAATTTGAAGATGAGTGGATGCTACAACTCGTGAAATAAGGGATAAGAATAAAATGAAACTCAAATTAATAAAAAACGCAACCATAGTTAACGAGGATGAAATCTTTGTCTCAGATATTTTAGTTGAAAACGGAATAATAAAACAAATTGAAAGGGAAATTGATTGCCCGAATGGCGCCGAAATATTTGACGCAACCGGATTACATTTATTTCCCGGATTAATTGATGACCAGGTTCATTTCCGCGAACCGGGGTTAACGCACAAAGCAGAAATTTATACGGAAGCAAAAGCAGCGATTGCTGGTGGTGTTACATCTTATATGGAAATGCCAAATACACTGCCTCAAGCTGTAACCGTTGCGGAACTTGAAAAAAAATACACGCGTGCATCCGAAGTTTCATTGGCAAATTATTCCTTTTTTATGGGAACAACCAATGATAATCTGGAGGAGATAAATAAAGTGGATTTTAAAAATGTTTGCGGACTAAAAATTTTTATGGGTTCCTCAACCGGAGATATGTTGGTTGACAGAAGGGAAATATTGGAAAAAATATTTTCATCTGTAAAAGCACTTATCGCAACGCATTGCGAGGATGACGTAATTATAAAAAAGAATCAGCAACGTATAATTGAAGAGTATGGAGAAGATATTCCTGCCTACTTTCATCCTGTTATAAGAAACGATGAAGCTTGTTATTCTTCTTCTTCAATGGCAGTCGAAATAGCAAAAAAGCACAATGCTCGTTTACATATTTTACATATTTCTTCCGCAAAAGAACTTGCCTTGTTTGAAAATAAAACGCCGCTAAAAGATAAGCGTATTACAGCAGAGGCCTGTATTCATCATCTTTGGTTCTCTGATGAAGATTACGCTGCAAAGGGAAATTTTATAAAATGGAATCCCGCTGTAAAAACTGCATACGACCGCGATAAAATTCTGGAAGCAGTTTTAGATGGAAGAATTGATGTTATTGCAACGGATCATGCTCCTCATACTATTGAAGAAAAATCTCAATCATATTTAAAAGCTCCTGCGGGCGGACCACTCGTTCAGCATAGCCTGGTTGCCTTGTTAGATCTTTATCATGAAAAAAAAATAACGCTTGAACAAATTGCGCGAAAGGCAAGTCATAACGTAGCTGATATTTTTTCAATAGATAGACGGGGTTATATTCGCGAAGGATATTACGCCGACTTTGCATTAGTTGATTTAGTGAAATCAAATACCGTTACCAAAGCAAGTCTTTTGTATAAATGTAACTGGAGTCCTTTCGAAGGACACACTTTTAAATCTTCTGTCATTGCAACATTTGTCAATGGAAATAAAGTTTACCACAACGAACATTTTCAGGAAGAAGAGAAGGGGATGAGGATGTTGTTTAAGAGGTAGACAGGATTCTTTTTTTTACTTCTTCCCAAGTGGAACCTTCTTTAGGATTTTTTTCATAATTAATAAGTTCAGCTTCCAAAAAAATTATTTGCTCTTCAGTTAATTCTGAAATATTTGACTTAGATGTATTCATTAATCAAAATTAACATTTTTCTATGTATTTGGATTATCAAATAGGTTTTTCTCGGCTATTTTGATCCTAAGGAGCTTGTTGCCATGGTTCTGCTGTTTTTTATTAATATGGCGTTCCTAGCAGAGCTTGAGATTTTAATTTTTCTAAACTTTATCTTCTACAAAAGTTTCTCCGTAGGAGAAAAATAATACCAGCAAATTTTAATAAATATGGTTAAAGCTCCGTAGGAGTGAAATAGATTACGCGTGTTTATCCGTTTCCAGCGCTTTCAAAATTTCTGTCGCTTTTTTATTTGTTGGATGTTTTTTAATCAATTGCTTTAAAATACTTATTGCCCCTTTTGTATTTCCTTTAAAATTATATAATCCTGCCATATTCATTAAGGCATCTTCATTATCCGGATCAATCAACAAAGCTTTGCCATATAATTCTTCCGCCTTTATTTGATTTCCTTCAGTTAAATATAAAAACCCAAGATTAGCGATAGCAGGAACATATTTGGGATTCTCTTTTAAGGTTTCGTCAAAATATTGATGCGCCAATTTGTTATTTCCTGTGCTCGCATAAGCGGTTGCAAGTTTATCGGTAAAATCAGGAACGTAAGGCGCAAGTTTGTTTGCTTGCTCGAAGAAAGTAATTGATTCATTAACTTTACCGTTATAATTAAAACTTTCCCCAATTCTGTAACATGTCCATGCGTGTTGGTTGTCATATGATTTTTTGTTTAATATTGATTTAATTAATTCATCTTTTCCTGCTTCATTTACCAACGAAATTATCTTTGCATAATCATTTTTCAAAAAGTAAAGTTGAATTAAAGCGTTAAAGTTTTTAAGAAGAATACTCTTGTTTTTTCCTGAAAGATATTTTGAGGCAGAATCTAAATAATAATCTTTCTGCTCAAATTTTTCAAACTGATAAATATAGGCTTTGGCTTTTGTTAGTGAATCCGGATTTATTTCATTGATAGCAAACAATCCCAAAAAGGTTTTAATCTTGTCTTTTTCTTTTTTAGTAATGGGTTTACGAATGAAATGGTCATGCACAGTTACATGAGGAATATCTATTGAACCTGATTTTGGCATGTGACAACTAACGCAACTGAATTTAGAATTGAGAATTTGGAATGTAGAATTTTTAATAGCTGAGGCAACTTTCTTTTCAGTACAGTTCATTTCAATTTTTTTGCCATGACAATTTAAACATGCAGTATTAAAAACTTCGTTGCCGGTAACTTTTACGCTTATGTGTGGATTATGACAAGTTACACAAGTGAGCGCATCTTTATAAGGTTTTAATTTATTCTTTACCTCCTTAGGATTAATTGATTTAATAAAACACTGACTCATCTTTAATCTATCAGCATGCGATGCCATAATAAATTCATCTTCAGCGTTGGAATATTTCGGTAAAAATACAGAGATGAAATCGCTTAGTTTCATTCCGGGTTTAAAATCATAAAATGATTTTCCTTCTTTTAAAACTGCATTTCCCTGCAAATGGCAACGCTGACAAACATCAAATTGCCTATCAATTGAAAGTTTAGATGGATTTACAATACTGTAGTCAGTATAATTTGCTGTGTCAACTTTACTTCCTGTGCTGCGTTGTTGCACGTGTACACTTCCCGGGCCGTGACAACGTTCGCAATTAATTCCTTCATCAACTTTATTGTATTTATTTTCTGAGCCTAATTCAAAATTTGGGTAAGAATTATGGCAAGTAGTACATTCCAAACCAATTTTGCGAGAGAAGCGAGTATTAACTCCATTTTCAAATCCGGGGGGTAAATGCCATTCTTTTTTTTGAGTGTAGAACGTCATTGGCATTTGGTTAAAATGCCCGTTAATATTTTGCATGTGCGAATTTGTGTGGTGTCCTGAGCCAATTATATAATCGCAACGTTCAAGGCGTTTGTAAATTGTATCTTTTCCTTTCAAACGAAATTCTAAAAAATAAAGCGAATCATTTTTTCCCCAATAGGATTTGTAATAAAAATCTGAGAATTTATCATAGATAACAGAAGTTTTAAAATCTCCTGAAGATTTTTTTCTTGTTGCTCCGGCAAAAGATTTCCCCATACCGGTTTCAATGAATGTATTGTAAATTCCCTGATGACAAAGTTTGCAGGTATTTATTCCTACATAACGTGCGGTGTCTGCATGATTGAGATAGAGTAGGGTATCTTTTTTAATTATTTCTTCAGTTGAAGATTTTTTTTCTTCAGTGCAGGAAGTAATTATAATGCAATAAATAAAAAGAGAGAATTGAAATGAACGATGCTTCATAAAGGACATAATGATTAAACTAAAGAATTATTTCAGAAATAAATTATTGCTGCTTAACCATTTTCTTGGTGTCAATTATTTTTCCGTCTATAATTAGCGTATAACTGTAAATGCCATTAGTTAAATCATTGGCGTAAACGTTTAGCTGACCTTTTCCTTTTTTAGTTACATCAACTGTTTTTATCATTCTGCCGTTTATATCGTAAAATAATATTTGTGCAGCGTTTGCATTTTTTGGAATGTTATAAGGAATAGTAGTTTGCTCTGCAAAAGGATTTGGGATATTCTGAATTAAAACCACTATGTCAGCATCACTTAGCTCAACATCAATGTTGTTTGTATTTTTGTCGTTGTTGTTTTGTGTTGTTCTTGAATTTGCAGAACAGCAATTAACAAGCTGATTATACTTGTATGTTAAACTATCAATGGCAGTTTGTTGTTTTTGCATGGCAGCGGCGTATAAACCAAAAAAGGCGTTGTAGTTAAGGCTTTTGTAAGTAACAGCAGGGTGGATAATATTTCCTGCACTATCTTTATTAGCGGGTTTGGTTGTGGTGCTTACTAAAGCGGGAAGTACTGTTTGTACATCTTGCGCTTTGAAGCCATATTGGCGGTTGCCGCTAAAATTCATTCCATAAATATTAGTGGTATCAAGGAAGAAAGTTATTGGTTTTAGTTGTTTTAAAATGGCAAGCGGGTTTGCAATGGTATCAATGTTTGTTTTGAACATAACATCTGAAGTTATAGGAGTACTGCCCATTAGAAATCCGCTACCATTTATATTAACATTTCCATCAAACCAGCCCGCCCAACTGTTTACGTGAGATGGCTCCTTAACAGCACCATAAATTCCAATGCTTGTAGTTGTTGGTAAAGAGGTACCAAATATGTCAGCATAGCCTGCTATTCCTATGCTATAGGCCCCTGAACCATTTCCATATCCGGCTACTCCATCGCTTTGATAGCTTGAGCCAGTTGCCCAGCTTTGAACACCGGCATTATAACCAAAGGTGGAGTTAGTAAAGAAATTACCACCTACATCAAATTGATTATTTAGTACATCTAATTTTGCTGTAGGGATACATGTTGTTCCAATTCCAACAGCGCCCAAGCCACTAAATACATAGTTAAAAGTAGTTAAAGGTATTTCCCAATTATTTGACAAACCAACAGGAGTGGTTCCGCAAACACCACCAAAAGCTCCACCGCCGCCGGCAGAAGTGACTAATACCCAATCTCCGTTTTGGTCAACGGTCGCAACTTTTGTATTGTCTACACCATTGGTTCCATTAGGTACAACAACAGAGGCAGAGGTTAAATTAGTAGTTCTTAAACCGCTTGTTGAAGTTCCGCCTCCTGCTCCCCACGTATAATAAGGTACTCCGCTGGCAGCTTTTATTTCTACCTGGTTAATAGGGTTAAGGGTGTTTACACCTAAACGCTGATGCACAATAGCATCATGAAAAATTTCAAAATCTCCCGAATTTGGTGCTGTTCCAACACCCGGCACATCAACAATACGATAAACATAATTAGGAACAGAGGTCAATCCTAATCCTGGAGAAAGCCCGCACAAGAAAGAATGATCAGTTCCAAAAGTAGGGAAGCCCATAATTAAAAAGCTATTGCTGCCATCGTTGTCCCAAGCAACAACAGCATGCTGGGCTAAGTGAATTCCTGCCCACCATCCGCTATTTGTAATTTTATTTCCTCCATCACCCAGTATATGTAAAGGCATGTCTGGATGAAAAAACAAGGAATTAAATTGACCAATACCTACATAAGATTTGACATTATCGATCATTACGTGATAATTGTTTCCGCTTGAGTTTTTAGTTTCTAAAAACAAAGCACCGGCAGGGGCTTTTATGTTAAAGTCATTGGAAGAAAAAATGCCGGCTGTAACATTAGTATATAATGCGCCTTTTTCGGTTGCTGTTGCCGCAGTTGCTCCTGTAAACATTTGCCATATATTAGCTACTGTGCTGCTGCCATCGGTGCGGAACACGTTACCAAGACCAAAGGGATTAAGTGCTGTTGACGCCGGCATGAAAAAAGAATTTACGTGCAGGCGTGCACGGATGAGATTAAGTCCTATAAGACCATTTGGAACATTACCAACGCTTATTGCCTGATTGAGAGGGGCAGTTCTAACTCCTCTAAATGCAGTTACCGGAACAGCGGTAAACTGGGCGTTGCTTACGTAAGTACTCAATAGAAATATCAGCATAAGGATTTTGCCTGCATTGAATTTTTTTGATATTTTCATATTTTGTTTTTTTTTAGTTGTGGTTAATAATTATTGTTTTAGTTATTGTATTATAATTGGTTTTTAGTTTGATACTATATATACCGTTAGGTTCATTGCTCATATCAAGGGTGTAAATGTTATTTGAGAAAAGCGTTTCGGGTTTACTTTTAACTCCCAGCACGTTATAAACTTGCGCGTCTATAATTTTTTCATTCGCCTTAATATTTAGTGTTGTATTTACAGGGTTAGGGTAAACAGAAAGGCTGTTTTCAAAATCAACACTACTCATACTTGTTGTACAGCCAACCATTATCGAAGTATCAAAATAACTCTCAACAAAGTTGGGAAAATTTTCGTGACAACGCCTACCTTGCAACCAAATAGCATTATGAACATAATTACAGGCCATGCCCAAAGTGTTAGGATTATTAATAACATCTAACGAATCAAAATTATAATTTGAACCATATATCTTTCCGTTTGGAGCCAATTCTAAGCCTAAAATAATCGCATTACTATAAAAAGCTGACATATTATAAATAATTGAACGTGATGCAATAATTGCTGAAGGGATGCCTGAGGATAAATCGTATTGAAAAACTTTGTTTGCAAGATAACCGGCTTGTATATATAATTTGGTATTATCAGGAGAAAATGAAACACCATACTCGCTTGTATCGGCGGGTAAACTGATAAAATTAGAAACAAGGCCTGTATTGTTATCAAAATCAAATAAATCCTCAACGCCGCCCGGGAATGCTGTATATACTGCAGCCATTTTACTGCCATTGGGAGAAACTTTTAACTGTCCCGCTCCCCCACCAGCAGAATTTAGTGAACCAATAGCGGAAATTATCGGTATGCTACTTACACCACTACTGCTTATAAGATAAGCGCAAAATTTATTACTGTTTCTTACCTGGCCAACAATCCATACATCCTGTTTGTTGCAATGATATACGGCGGCTAATTTTTCGGCACTTGGCGCATAGAGTAAAGTATTTTTTGTTGTTACATCGCCTAATCCACCATTTAAACTCATATCAACTGCCGAATACTGTACCCCTGAAACTCCTGCGTTTTCCCCACAATCGTTTGTAAAAATATAATATAACGTGCTGCTATTTGGTTTTTTTACTATTATTCCTCCTTGAGTAGCACTGTTGCAATTTATTAAACCCGTTCCGTTAGGCATTATTTGGTGGTTCTTATTCCAAACCGTATCGCCATTTGTATAAAACAAAAGATTGCCTGAAGTATCTGAAATTACCGAGCCTGTTTCAAAACTGTGCATTTGGCTATTCAGGTCTATTGTGGGGTTTCCGGATGTAAAATCTAATCCGGCTTTTTCACCAAAATACCAATGGTAGGTGCGTTTAATATCGGGGTTAGTTTGAGAATAAGAAAACCACGAGCTAAAAAGTAAGAAGCAAAAAAATATTTTGTTTAAATGTTTTAGCATAAATGTTTAGCTAAGATATAACAAAAAACAGAATAGCAAAAAGTGTTTTTGGTTTATGTTAAGATTCAGGTACTGGTAACTTTGAGTAGATGTTCCGGGACAAATCTGTTATTTGGGTAAGGAGTCTTTAATTCCCAAACGAAGTATATTTTTTTACGTCTTTGTCAGAAATAGTTTTGTCGCAAAGAATCACAAGTCGCTCCATCACATTTCTAAACTCGCGAATGTTCCCACTCCAGGGTAATTGTTGTAGAGCTTTAATTCCTTCTGCTGAAATATTTTTTACTGCATTGCCTTGTTCGCTACAAATTAAATTTAAAAAGTGTTCAGCTAGTAAAGGAATATCATCTTTTCTTTCTGCAAGAGAAGGAACGTGAATAGGAATTACACTTAAGCGATGAAATAAATCTTCTCTGAAATTTCCTTTTTCTATTTCTTTTGCTAAGTTTTTATTTGTAGCGGCAATAACTCTTACATTAACCGTAATTGATTTATCTCCGCCTACGCGTGTAATTTTATTTTCTTGTAAGGCGCGTAAAACTTTTGCTTGAGCACTAGGACTCATATCACCTATCTCGTCTAAAAATAAAGTTCCTCCCTCTGCTAATTCAAATTTTCCTTTGCGAGTGGCTACGGCTGATGTGAATGAACCTTTCTCATGTCCGAATAATTCACTCTCAATTAATTCAGAAGGAATAGCTGCGCAGTTAACTTCTATGAAGGGTGCATTGGCCCTATTACTTTTATCATGCAGTTGTTTTGCAACTAATTCTTTTCCGGAACCATTTGGACCAGTTATTAAAACGCGTGCATCTGTCGGAGCAACTTTTTCAATTAAAGTTTTTACTTCTTTAATGGCTTTTGATTCTCCAATGATATCTCCGCCTTTAGAAATTTTCTTTTTGAGTGTTTTTGTTTCTGTAACTAAATGTTGTTTATCTAAAGAATTACGAAGTGTAACTAGTAAACGATTTAAATCAATCGGCTTTGTCAGAAAATCGTACGCTCCTTTTTTTACTGCTTCAACGGCTGTTTCAATATTTCCGTGTCCGCTCATCATAACAAGTGGCACTTCGTTTCCTGCCGTCAGTAATTTTTGTAATAATTCAAGTCCATCAAGCTTAGGCATTTTTACATCACACAAAACCAAATCAAATTTCTCGGCAGTAATTTTTTCTAATCCGCTTAAGCCGTCTTCTGCTTCATCAACCGTAAATTTTTCAAATTCTAAAATTTCGCGCAATGAGCGACGGATACTTTTTTCGTCATCAATAATTAAAATTTTACTCATAATTTTATTTTTCTTAAAGAAATAAAAAACCCCTCTGAATGCGAGGGGTTTTATTTGATTTTTAGTATTTAGTTACTTCCTAATACTTTCAAAAGTTCATCTAATTTAGGAGTCAAAATAATTTCTGTCCTGCGATTTTTCTTTCTTGCTTCAGGGGTTTTAGCCGGATCTAATGGAAAAAACTCTCCGCGACCTGCAGATGTAATGCGTTTCTGATCAATATTCGGACTGCTTGAAAGAATAATCTTTGTAACCGAAGTGGCGCGCATTACACTTAAATCCCAATTGTCTTTTATCTCTCCACTGCCTTTCATGTTTACATCGTCGGTATGTCCTTCAACCATAATATTTATATCAGCATTTTGATCAAGAACTTTAGCTAAACCTTTTAATGCCTCAATACCTTTTGGCTGAACATCTGTTTTTCCACTGGCAAAAAGTAAAGACTCATCCATACTCACATAAATTTTTCCATTTTTTTGCGTAATCGTTAAACCTTTGTTTTCAAAGGCAAAAAGTGCATCGCTTAGTTTCTTTTTCAAATCGGCAGCAGCTTGGTCTTTTTGTTTTAAAACCGCTTCGAGTTCGTTTACACGCGCTTCACGTTGTTTAAGCTGATCTGATAAAGCATCTAAATCTTTTTTCTGTTGAGCTAATTGTGCAGCAAGCGCATTTAATTCATCTTGCTTCTTTAACAATTGTGCTTGCGTCATTTGCAAATCGCCGCTAAGTTTAGCGTTATCTCTTTCACTTCCTGAAAGCAATTTATTGTACTTGTCAAGCAATTGCTCATTTAATATATTTAGTTTATCATATTTTTTTTCGAGAACACGTATGTGGGTACCCATTCCGGTTGTATCACGACCAAGTTGTTTGATGTCTTTCGTGATTTGTGTTAACTGTTCGGTCATCTCCTTTATTTTGGCTTCATTGCTCTGGTTGGTAGTTTTAAGAGCTGCCAACTCATTTTCGCATGCAGTGCGTTTTTCGTTACACTCATCTAATTTACGCGCCGGAACGCAAGAACTTAAAACGATTGCTGTTAAAGCAAAAAGGCATAAAATTTTCTTTAGCATAATTTAACAATTAGGTGTTAGCAAAATTAGACTTTTGAAGGCGAGTGTATCTGTTTTTTTTTGAAACTTTTTAACAGCAAAAAAGTATAAGTATTATGACTACACTTACTAAAAACTGGCTCACCGAAAATCACATAGATTTCGAGTATAAAAAGTACCTTGTATTGGGGTATTTGCAAGATGTTGCACAGTCATATCAGAGCAAAGAGCTGTATCCTTGTTTGGGTGAAGTGATAGAGCATTACCGCAATTTAAAGCAGCTTAAAGAAAATACTGAGCAGCTCAAGAAGGGTTTTTTGAAAGAATTGAAAGCCATTGATTGGAAGAAAATGGAGTTACAATACAAAGCTGAGCACCCCGAAGATGAAATTATAAACGAAATTGAACAGATTATAGACTTTTCGTTACCCTTGTTTTTCGAAAAGATTATGGCCGGAAAAAAGATTTATGACTACGTAGAAAAGCATCTTTCACTAAATGCAGTTGGAATAACTCCTCTTAGAACCACCGAAGGATATATATTTATTAACCTCGATGAGAAAAAGGAGGTATTTGTGTATCAATACCGTATTTCGAGTATTGAGAGCGCAAATGAACAGCTAAAACAGCTTGCTACCCGTTATGTAAGTACCTATGAGCACAGCATTACCGGTACTTTCGAGAAAATCAAGACCGACCTTATATCAACCCGTAAGGAGTTGCCAAATCCGGCGGTATATGCCATAAACAGCCCTATTACCATGCCTTTCAGCCCTACTTTGCTACCTATAGTTAAGCGGTTTTTTGTGAGTAAAATGGCCGCGTAGTGCCTCTGCCCTCTGACCTCATCCGTCCCACCGAAAAGGCGGGACACCTTCTCCCTCTGGAGAAGGGAATACACGGTATTAATTGGCATTATAATTTTGTGGGTTTTCGACTTTTTACTATATTTGCAGCCCTTATAAAACAAAGGACAAATGGCAGTAAAAATAAGACTACAAAGACACGGGAAAAAAGACAGGGCCTTTTTTCACATTGTCGTAGCGGATTCGAGGTCACCACGAGATGGGGCATTCATTGAAAAGTTAGGTGTTTACAATCCTACAACTAACCCTGCAACTATTGATATGAACTTTGACAAAGCTTTAGGCTGGTTGCAAAAAGGTGCCGTTCCATCGGATACTTGTCGCGCCATCTTATCGTACAAAGGCGTAATGATGAAAAAACACCTGTTAGAAGGTGTTGACAAAAAAGCTTTAACCTTAGAGCAGGCTGAAAAGAAATTTGCGGCATGGTTAACAGGTAAAGAAGAAAAAATCACTTCTAAAAAAGACGGATTAGCCGGCGGAAGCAAAGATGAAGCTACTAAGCGTTTAGCATCTGAGAAAGTTGCTAAAGAAGCTAAGGCTGCAAAAATTGCCGCAAAGAATGCTGCTATTGTTGCATCTAAAGAAGAAGTTGCTGTTGAAACAAAAGAAGAAGCTGCACCTGCTGCTGAAACTGAAGAAGCAAAACCGGAATAAGATAAATTCAAATTTTATAAATGAAAATCCCGTTCAGAAATGTTCGGGATTTTTTTTTGATGTGTTTGCGAAAAATAGAACGCAGATAAAGCGGATTGTTATGAAAAGCGCAGATAAAAAAAGTATCTACTACAAAAAAAATCATTTTAAATCATATAAATCAGCGTTATCTGCGTTCCATTGTATTACTTGTTGATTCCCCGTCTATTCATTTCCTTCTGATAAGCCTCGGCAAATTTGCGGTGCTGCTCGTAGGTTTCTGAGTAGTCGCTATAACCGTTTAAAGCGGGTTTTGCGCAAAAGAAAATAAAGTTGTGGTGTTTGTAGTTAAGTACCGCGTCTATTGCTTGTGTGTAAGGCAGACAAATTGGTCCGGGTGGCAGACCTTTGTTTTTATAGGTGTTATAAGGAGAGTCAATATCTTTATCTCCATTAAGTACACGATGTCTGCTAAAATCATTGATGGCGTAAAGTAAAGTCGGGTCGGCTTGCAGCGGCATATTTTTTTGCATGCGGTTTATGTAAACTCCGGCAATTTTTTCCTGCTCACCTTCTTTGGCCGATTCGCATTGCACGATGGAGGCTAAAATAATTACTTCTGCCTGTGTTAATTTAATTTGTTTTGCTTTTTGTTTTCGTGCAGCACTCCATAATTTATTGTAGGTGTCTTCTATTTTGCCAATTAGTTCGGGCAGGGGAGTGTTCCAAACAAGATCGTAACTCTCTGGTAAAAACAGACAACGTATACTTTCTTCATTGAGATTATATTTTTGTCGCACCGGAGTTTCGTTTTCAAAAAAACTTTCCAGCTCGCTTTCACTTATTTCTAATTTTTCAGAAATTTTTGTGCTTATGTTTTCCGGAGTTCTGTCGGAAGAATTAAAAGTGAGTTTAACAGGTTCTTGCTTTACGCTCTTAATTAAGTTGATGAGTTGACGATTGCTCATGCCGGCAATCACGCGGTATTTACCGGGTTTGAAATTATCAGCTAAATTGTACGCTTTGCCCAACCACTCAAAGGTTTTTTTATTTTCCAAAATATTTTCTTCTACAAGCATATCAACCATTTCTTCGTAGGTGGCTTTGGAAGAGATATAAATGAATTTGTATTTTTTTCCGTCGAGATAAATCGTCGGTTTAAAAAAAGTGAAATAAGCAACAGCTGAGCCAAGCAATAGTGCAATGACGAGAATCATTTTTAAAACGATTTTGCTTTTCTTTTTGGCTGACATATTTGCAAAGATAAATGTATTAATAGAAAATAGCTGATAATTTGTTAAGATGTTAAATGCAGTATCAATCTTATTTACATACCTTTGTTGTGAAAATAAAAACACAATGAAGAAATTACTTTTAGCAATCTTTGTCACTGCCTCAATAGCAACACAAGCGCAGGCGTTTAAACAAGGTCAGGTAAATATTAATCTGGGTCTTGGTGTTGGCAACACTTTTATTTATACAGGAGCAACCAACATTCTTCCACTCATTAATTTATCAGGTGAGTACGGAATAACAGATGATATAGGGTTAGGCTTGTTTTTAGGATACTCAGGAGCTACACAGACATATAATTACGGCTATAATAAAAGTGGTGGATATTATACTTATCAAGACAGATATCGTTGGAATTTTTTCATTGTGGGAGTTCGCAGCGCTTACCACTTCAATAATTTATTAAAATTAAGTGATACTAAGCTGGGAGATAAAGTGGATATATATGCCGGACTAATGCTTGGTTACAACATAGCTACCTATTCGTATACTTCAACTGATCCCGGGCATCCTGCTAATTCATATTCAAGTTCAAGATATGGAGGTATTGCATGGAATGTTTTTGGTGGTGCCAGATTTATGTTCACTGAGAAAGTGGGCGTATTCGGTGAACTTGGTTACGGAGTTTCTGTCTTTAACGGCGGCCTTACATTCAAAATTATGTAATCACGTATCCTTTGGCTTCCGAAAAATGGAACGCAGATAACGCTGGTTGCTTATGATTAAGTATGATTTTTTTGTTTGTATTAAAAACAGATTTTTTATCCGCGTTCATCATATAAATCTGCGTTATCAGCGTTCCATTGTATTAGCCAAAGCCAATCATTTTGCTTTTAAAATGTGTGTCCCGATTCCGCACTGCAAACATTTTTTAGCTGAGCAATAGTTTGTATGCAATTGTAACAACGATTGTGATTGTCCGGCACTTTTGGGTTTAAAAGAAATTTTTTCAAATTGTTTAGTAATGTGGTTGCTCTCGGGTTTTAGCTCATAGAGCCATGCAATTGCTTTTTCGCAGAGATGTTCCTCGTTACGGGTTTTCCCGTAAAAAAATAAAAGTGGACAAACCGTATTTATAAGTATATTTTCTATAGAGGAATTTCCTAATTTCTTTTCTGTAATTACACTTTGCTCATCAAACACATAATGATTTTTCCAATAGGAAGAAGTTGAAGTTTGGAAAAGTGTTTTTACCTCTTTAACTGAAGTTGCCTCTATCATTTTTGAGAAGGTATGTTGATAGCTTGAAACGAAGCCCGCCATTTGAGCAATTCGTATAGTAGGAAAGTTACTTGGCCGTAAGCGTAAAAATTTCCATGTATGAGGAATAGCAGGAGGTAAAGGGTATTTGTGCTGTAAATGCTCGTATTCGGCTTTTAGACGCCTTATATATGTATCCTTATAGTCTTTGTCCAGTAAACCGCTTTGTCCATATAATAAAGCCTCGGTTTGCTCAATAGAATTAACGTGTTTTAGCAAAGTATGCAGGGGGACAGATTTACCCAATTGTAAAAAAGCATCTCCGTTTATCTTAAAACCAAAGTTCTTACATAATAATAAGTATAGGGTTTCATCCCAGTTATGTTGGGTAAATTCAAAAATCTCCTGTATAAATTGTGTTTTTCCCTCTAAACGCTCAATGAGCATTCGCTCTAACCAGGGTTCTTTTACTATGGCGGGAACTTCACCAAATTGCTTTCCGCAAGGAATTTTTTGTTTGTTCTTATATATGTTTTCGTATCGCTGAAGTATATCTTCCTCAATGAAATTCTTCAATTCAAAGCAGGGAATAACTTGTTTTTTAGAGTTGCGTATTTCCTTATCATACTCGTAAACTACGTGCAAAATCACATTATCATAGGCAGGATCGGTATGGTGGTTATGAACAAACCAGTCGGACGACTTTTTATGAATCTCCACATTTCCTGCCCATTCTGTGTCGCCGAGTTTAATTCGCGCATTGGTAAAATCCGGACCGGCGTGTGTGTTATGTTCTCCGCACTTAATTATCTGCAAAGGCATTTCTCCAATGGAAAAAAGGCTTTTTGGTTGAATTAATTTAAATTTCCAAATGAAATGTAAGAGGTCTTCCGTCATGATAAAAAGCCAAGATATTTAAAAATAGGGTAAATTACCAAGGGAAAATGAAATTTTCATTGGGAAATACTTATCAACAATATTTTCACTATTGGTAAAACATGTGTTTTGTATTGGGAAATCATATATCTTTGGCTCATTAAAAACATAATTAACTCAAAAAACAAAAGCTATGGCAAAAAAAGCAAAAGCGAAAGCAAAACCTGCTAAAAAAGCAGCGAAGAAAAAAACAGCTCGTAAACCAAACGCAGCATTCATGCGTCCATTAACTCCAAGCTCTACGCTTGCAGCAGTAGTTGGCGACAAACCACTTCCTCGTACAGAAGTTGTGAAAAAACTTTGGGGTTATATCAAAAAGCATAACCTGCAAGACAAAAAGAATCGTCGTAACATCAACGCTGACGATAAATTAAAGCCGATTTTCGCTGGTAAAGCGCAAGTATCAATGTTTGATATGGCTAAACTTATTTCTAAGCACTTGAAGTAAGATTTTAATCTTTAACATGAACGGCTACCCAAAAGGTGGCCGTTTTTGTTTTTATATCGATCATGTCACGTCGAGCGAAGTCGAGACGCGGTATAAACTTTTAACGCTGATAGTTTCTTGGTGATGGCATCCTCCTGTTCTCGCCTGCGCTCGAACTGACAAACATTATGTAAAAATCGGTGCGATTACACTCTCGCCACCCAGGGAGTTTCGGTGGCGTTTAAATCGTGTGCAAGTTTACGGGAAAGTACAAATATGTAATCAGAAAGCCGGTTTAGGTATTTGTAAATAAGCTCATCTACTTTTTCATCTTCTGCTAAACGTAAAACAGAGCGCTCGGCACGTCGGCAAACGCAACGGGAAATATGACAATAAGAAACAATTGTATTCCCACCCGGTAAAACAAAACTTTTCATTGGCGGAAGTGTTGTTTCCATGGCATCAATTTCTTTTTCCAATAAAACAATGTCCTCTTCTTTTATCTCGGGAAGTTTCATTTTGTTCTTTTCAGGGTCGGCAGCAAGTAAAGAGCCAATGGTAAAAAGTCTGTCCTGAATCTCCAGTAAAATTTTAATATGATGTTCATCTATTTTTTGGTCACGCACCAATCCTATCCAGGAGTTAAGTTCATCTACATTTCCATAAGCCTCAATACGAATATGATGTTTAGGCAAGCGCGTTCCGCCAATAAGCGAGGTCTGTCCTTTGTCACCTGTTTTGGTATAAATACGTAAAGTCATTTACAATGAGGCTAAATCTTTTTTGCGATCTATGGAGGCCCTTATATCTTCTGCTCTTCCTTTAGGAATAGAATTAATCAGATTTTTTGTATAATCACTTTTAGGGTTGTTGCAAATTTCATCGGCATCGCCAATTTCCTCTACCATACCGTCTTTCATAACAACCATACGGTCGCTCATGAATTTAACAACACTTAAATCGTGCGAAATAAATATATAAGTAAACTTAAATTCTTTCTTTAAATCATTGAGCAAATTCAATACCTGAGCTTGTACAGATACGTCTAATGCAGAAACAGACTCATCACAAATAATAAATTGCGGATTAAGAGCCAATGCACGTGCAATACAAATACGCTGTCGTTGTCCACCGCTAAACTCATGCGGATAACGGTAAAAATGTTCCGGAATCATATTTACTTTATGCAGCAGTTCCATCACTTTTTCTTTACGTTCCCTATCATTTTTATAAAGTCTGTGCACTTTCATCGGCTCCAAAATAGCCTCGCCAATTGTTATACGAGGGTTAAGTGACGAATAAGGGTCCTGAAAAATTATCTGCATGTTTTTTCGAAGCGCACGCATTTCTTCGTTGGGAATATTTGTAATATCCTGTTTTTTAAAAGTAATGAGTCCGGATGTTGGCTCAACCAAACGCAAAATGGTTCTTCCTAAAGTAGTTTTTCCGCAACCCGATTCTCCTACCAAACCAAGTGTTTCCCCCTCGTAAACATCGAACGAAATATCATCCACTGCTTTTACAAATTCCTTTGCTTTTCCAAATAGACTTTTATTAATTGGAAAATATGTTTTAATGTTGTGCACTTCTAAAATTTTAGGTCGGGCGTATAATTCCGTATGCCATTTCGAACGCTCTATGGTAGTAACTGTTGCGCTATTAAGGGCTTCCTGTACAGTTTGTGTTTTTTCAATAATATCGCCTCGCCCGTCTAGCTCCATAAAATCTGAAACAGTTGGAAGATGATATAAACGTTTATCTAAAGGCGGGCGACAAGCAAGCAAACCTTTTGTATAGGGATGTTGTGGATTGCTGAAAATTTCCATTACTGTACCTTGTTCAACAATCTGGCCTTTATACATTACCACTACTTTATCCGCTAACTCAGCAATAACACCAAGATCGTGTGTAATAAATAAAATACCCATGTTTTGCTCGCGTTGCAATTCAAGCATTAAATCAAGAATTGTTTTTTGAACGGTAACGTCAAGCGCTGTTGTTGGCTCATCGGCAATAAGTATGCTTGGGTTGCAACTCATAGCCATAGCAATCATTACCCTTTGTTTTTGTCCGCCCGATATTTGATGTGGGTACGAGTCAATTATTTGTTCCGGTCGTGGTAATTTTACTTTATTAAAAAGTTCCAGTGTTTTTTCACGGGCTTCTTTTTTGCTGACTTTCTGATGCAATATAATGGCTTCCATTACTTGCTCGCCACATGTATAAACAGGGTTTAATGAGGTCATTGGTTCCTGAAAAATCATGGCTAATTCGTTTCCACGAAAACTGCGCATTTCATTCCCAGAAAGAGTTGTAAGATCAATCGGACCTTTTGTTGTTGAATGAAAAATAATATTTCCTGAAACAATTTTTCCGGGAGGGTTTGGAATAAGTTGCATTGCTGATAAGGCAGTAACCGATTTGCCTGAGCCCGATTCGCCAACAATACCAATGGTTTCGCCGCGATGAAGCGTGAAAGAAATATCGTTAACCGCTTTAATCGTTTCACTTTCCGTCTTAAATTCGGTAACTAAATTCTTTACTTCTAAGAGTAATTCTTTTTTAAGCATAGAGACCCTCCACTAAACAATCTTTACGAAGTTAAGGATTAATTACTTACTGTCAAAAATGTTAGACAAAGCTAATTTTTGGGGCTATAAATAAGGTTTTTAAAAATACCCCTACCGAAAATATGGGTTGAAAGGCAATGCTATCAGGGTATTCTTGAACGCATTAAAAAAACAAATTTACTGCGTGAGAAAACGGAAAAGATTGTTTTCTTTGTATAACAGATATTATCAGGATGAAAGACAAAATTAAACAACTCGAACAGAAAAAAGCCGAAGCTCTTTTAGGAGGAGGTGCAAAACGTATTGAGGCACAACATAAAAAAGGAAAACTAACAGCAAGAGAAAGAATCCATTTTTTAATGGATGAAGGTAGCTTTGAAGAGATAGGGATGCTGGTTACTCATCGCAGTAATGATTTTGGTTTGGAAAAGGAAAAATATTTAGGAGATGGTGTTGTTACAGGCTATGGAACTGTTAATGGAAGATTAGTTTACGTTTTCTCTCAGGATTTTACTGTTTTTGGAGGTTCACTTTCTGAAACACACGCCGAGAAAATTTGCAAAGTGATGGATTTGGCAATCCAAAATGGCGCTCCGTTAATTGGATTAAATGATAGTGGTGGGGCGCGCATACAAGAAGGGGTTGTTTCTTTAGGGGGATACGCCGATATTTTTTATAAGAATGTACTTTCTTCAGGTGTAATTCCGCAATTGTCTGCTATTATGGGTCCTTGTGCAGGTGGAGCAGTTTATTCTCCTGCTATGACAGATTTTATTTTAATGGTAGAAAATACTTCTTACATGTTTGTTACCGGACCAAACGTTGTAAAAACGGTAACACACGAGGAAGTTACCAGCGAAGAATTAGGTGGAGCAATGACACACGCTACAAAAAGTGGTGTTACGCATTTTGCCTGTGCTAATGAAATTGAGTGTATCAATACCTTAAAACAAATTTTGAGTTACGTTCCGCAAAATTGTGAGGAGGATGCGCCCTTTGTTCCGTATGAAAGTAATGGAAATGAATTACGTGCTGAACTGAGTAAAATAATTCCCGAAAATGCCAATCAGCCTTATGATATGCGTGAGGTAATTAACGGGACTATAGATGCAGATACATTTTGCGAAGTGCATAAGCATTACGCCGAAAATATAGTGGTAGGTTTTGCGCGTTTAGCCGGAAAAAGTATTGGAATTGTTGCAAATCAACCGGCTGTATTGGCAGGAGTTCTTGATATTCACTCTGCACAAAAGGCAGCACGGTTTGTACGTTTCTGCGATTGTTTTAATATTCCTTTATTGGTATTTGTAGATGTTCCTGGTTTTTTACCCGGAACAGATCAGGAGTGGAATGCAATTATTACCAATGGTGCAAAATTATTGTATGCGTTTAGTGAGGCAACCGTTCCGCGTGTTACCGTTATTACACGTAAAGCTTACGGCGGTGCTTATGATGTGATGAATAGCAAACACATTGGTGCCGATATGAATTATGCATGGCCAAGTGCAGAAATTGCAGTAATGGGAGCCAAAGGTGCTGCCGAAATTATTTTTAAAAGTGAAATTGCCGCAGCTAAAGATAAAGATGCTAAATGGAAGGAAAAGGAAACAGAATATCAAACCATGTTTGCGAATCCGTACCGTGCTGCTGAGCGTGGATTTATTGATGAAGTGATAAAGCCTGAGGAGACCAGAGAGAAACTAATTAAAGTATTTAAGATGTTGGAAAATAAAGTAGCCAAGCTTCCTAAAAAGAAGCATGGAAATATTCCTTTGTAGATAAATGAGCACAAGAAATTTGACTTAATTTTTGAATGAAAAAAAATCTGGAATTATTTTTCCAATATGGGATATTCTCCAGACTTAATCGCTGAAGAAGCAAGGCGTATAAAACTTTTATGTAGATTAAACTTTATCGCATCTCTTGTAGTTTTATTATATATCGTTCTTGAGTTTATACTTAGAATTTACACTTTTCTTCCTTTTCTTTTTGTAATGCAATTATTTGTAGTTATCGATTTGTATTTGTTGTATAGAAGAGCGTATGTTTTGGCAAAACATTTTGCTGTTATATTAATTTCTGCAAGTATTAGTTTCTTTACTCTTTATACCGGCGATACATTCAGTGAAGCATTATTTATTCCCACAATAGCAATGCCACTAATAATCTTTAAAAATAAAAGAGTAGCTGTGTTTTATCTATTTGTTATCATTGTTTTGGTTGTTATTTTAAAAATGGTGCAGTCAAATTTTATTCCTTTAATTACGCTTAATAAAAGTGAAACCGGTTTTTTTATACTTGTAAATATTATAAGCGCAGCGGTTGTAACTTATTTCATTACCTTTTATTTTAAAGCCGCTAATGAAGATTATCAGACCGTCCTGGTTGAAATGAACCAAATTGTTTCCGAAAAAAATAAAGAGATTACCGATTCTATTGAATATGCAAAACACATACAAAACGGAATTCTTCCTTCGGTAGGCATTATTAATTCTTCTCTTCCCGATTCGTTTATTTTTTATAAACCAAAAGATATAGTTGCAGGCGATTTTTATTGGTTACATAATCCTTCTCCTGTAGGAGAGGGTCGGGGTGAGGTCCTTTTTGCAGCTTGCGATTGCACCGGACACGGCGTGCCTGGTGCAATGGTTAGTGTTATCTGTTCAAATCCGCTTAACAGAGCGGTAAAAGAATTTAATCTGGTGGTCCCCGGTGATATATTAAACAAAGTCAGAGAATTGGTTCTAGAAACTTTTGAAAAAAGTGAACACGTAGTAAATGACGGAATGGATATAAGTTTATGTGCCTGGAATAAAAGCACGAACGAACTTTTTTGGGCCGGCGCGAACAATTCATTATGGATAATTCAAGACAATGTGCTGAAGGAAATTAAAGGCGACAAACAGCCCATTGGTAAATCAGATCACCAAAAACCTTTTGTAACTCATATGCTAAAGCTGACTAAAGGTGATGTTATTTATATTTTTACAGACGGATACCCTGATCAGTTTGGAGGAGATAATGGAAAGAAATTCAAATACAAGCAACTGAAAGAATTAGCGCTCTCTGTCAACCAATTACCAATGCAGGAACAAAAGATGAGATTAGCAGAAACTTTTGATAAATGGAAAGGCGAATTACAGCAAATTGACGACGTGTTAATAATGGGTATACGCGTTTAGATTCTTTTAAAAATATCTCAAAGAATTTCTTACTTTTATAGCTATGTGTAAGCTCAGGTTTATATTTGTTTTACTTATTTTCTCTCAAGTATTAAAAGGACAATCAGTATTTAAGATTGATTCTGTTTATCGGCTATACTTTTCTGCGATTCAAAAGGGAGATGAACTCGGCGCAGAAAAGGAAATGAAATGGTTAAAAGATGAAACCAAACCGGGTGCCATCACAGAATATTATCTTACACTTTCACAATCGGGTAATTTCTTTTTTAATGATGAAACTGAAAAAGCATTTTCAACGGCTTTAAAAGCGATTGCAATTGCTGAAAGTATAAAATGCGACTCATTGGTTTTTAAAGCGAATTATAAAATTGGTTCTTTATATATGCAAGCCGGCAATTTAATACGTGCTTATCAATATTTTAATAAATGTTTGTTGCTTTTGAAATCGGTAAAGAACATAAAAGATCATATAGTTTTATATAGCGATATTGCAACTGTCCATAGCTATTTGGGAAAAAAGGATATGGCTATTGAGTATTATCCTAAAATGGTTCCGTTAATTATTAAAACGGGAAATAGAAAATATTTGGGTAAGACTTATAACAACATTGGTATAAGTTACGTGGGAGTAAATAATTTTATCAAAGGCCTTTATTATTATCGGAATAGCATTGCAATTGGGTTGGAAGTAAAGGATGAACAAAATGTTGCCCGCGTAAATAATAATTTAGGGACACTTTATTATGTGCAGAAACAATATAATTTAGCGCTTGAATATTTTTTGAAGGGAAGTGAGCTAAGAGAAAAGTCACATGAAGTTTCGGCCGGTCTTATCGAGTCAAATACAAATATTGGAAAAACATACAATAAACTTAACCAAACTACAAAGGCAATTGATTTTTTAGAAAATGCAAGAGAAGGGGCAATTAATGAAGGTCTTGGTGAGCTAGAACGGCGTGCTGATGAAGAATTATATGTAATATATGGCGCTTTAGGCCAGGATAAAAAGGCATTTGAATTGCAATCTCGTTATTTTATAATTAAGGATAGTCTTTTTGGTTTAAGCAAAAGAGAAGAAATTGGTCGGCTTAATTTCGAAAGTAAATTAAGAACAGATAGCCTTGCCAGCAGTGAAGTACTGAAGAATGAACTTGCGATACACGATGAAAAGGAAAGACGTTCTGCGCTTATTAAAAATATTTTTATTGGAGGATTTTTAATGGTTGTACTTATAGCAATTGTTTTATATAAACAGGTTAAGCGTATAAATCCTGCACATAAGATTATTGAACAACAAAAAAGTGAAATCGAGATTAAACAAAAGGAAGTTATCGACAGCATTTATTATGCCAGAAGAATACAACGATCAATACTTACTACCGAGATATACATTAACAAAACATTGGATCGATTAAAACAAAATAAAAATACGAAGTGAGTTTTTCTGAGAACATAGCAGTTATAAAAAAACTCAACTCCAAAAAAATCGGAAATGCTATAAAAGTATTTACCACTTACCATTATTCTCGTATTACAAAAAAAAATAAAAGTAAGGGTTTGCCGCTTACTTTAAATTTTGAACCTACAACAAGTTGCAATCTTCGTTGTCCGGAATGCCCAAGCGGCTTGCGCTCTTTTACAAGACCAACAGGAATGTTGGATGAAAAATTTTTTCAGCGCACAATCGATGAATTATGCGACACACTTATTTACCTTACTTTTTATTTTCAGGGAGAACCGTATTTGAACCCGGATTTTTTAAATATGGTAAAATATGCTTCGCAAAAAAATATTTACACATTTACTTCTACCAACGCTCATTATTTAGATGATGAAAATTCACGTAAGACAATTGAATCGGGCCTAGATAAGTTAATTATTTCAATTGATGGAACTACACAAGATGTTTATCAGCAATATAGAGTAGGAGGACAGCTTAATAAAGTATTAGAAGGGACAAAAAATATTATAGCGTGGAAACGGAAACTGAAAAGCAAAACCCCATATATCATTTTTCAGTTTTTAGTTGTGAAGCCAAACGAGCATCAAATAGAAGATGCAAAAAGACTGACCAAGGAATTAGGCGTTGATGAAATAAAATTTAAAACGGCCCAGTTAAATGATTTTGAAAATGGAAATGAATTAATGCCGACAAACCAAAAATATAGTCGATATAGAGAAAGCGGCGGCGGAAAATTTTCTATAAAAAATAAATTGCTGAACCAATGCTGGCGTATGTGGAGTGGTTCTGTAATTACCTGGGATGGTAAAGTAGTCCCATGTTGTTTTGATAAAGATGCACAACATCGTTTAGGTGATGTAAAGCAAAAAACATTTAAAGAAATATGGAATAGCGAAGAATACAATAATTTCCGCTCCTCAATTTTAAAATCCCGTAAAGAAATTGATATCTGCCAAAATTGTACAGAAGGTACTAAAGTGTGGACTTGAGTTTAATTTCTTAAGTTTTACTTAAAGTCCTGTAAGGACGGAATATTGGTAAAAAAGGGAGAAAACTAAGTCTTAGCGTGCCGTAGGTACGCAACGGTTTTGTACCTAGGGTACAATCTGTTTTTTTAGTTTTAGGTTTTACCAATATGGCGTTCCTACGGAACTAAAGTCGTGGTTATTTGTAGTTAATAAACATTAGTCTAAATTATTTCATTAATTCATGTAAAAAGCTACTTTTGCTCGTCTTAAAAACTTACTATGAAAGAAGTATATATAGTATCCGCCATCAGAACTCCTATTGGTTCTTTTAATGGTGCATTGTCAAGTGTTTCTTCAACAAAATTAGGTGCGGCTGTAATTAAGGCAGCAATCGAAAAAATAAGTTTAACTCCTGCAGAAGTGCAACAGGTATATATGGGTTGCGTTATGCAGGGCAATTTAGGTCAGGCTCCGGCGCGACAAGCAGCTAAATTTGCAGGATTACCAAATGAAGTGCAATGTACAACTATAAATAAAGTCTGCGCATCGGGTATGAAATCTGTAATTATTGCAGCGCAAAACATTATGCTTGGTGATGCCGATGTAATTGTTGCGGGTGGAATGGAAAACATGAGTGCTGTTCCATATTATTTAGATAATGCAAGAAATGGGTATCGTTTGGGTAATGGTGTTGTTATAGACGGGTTGGTAAAAGATGGTTTAACAGATGTATATCATCAAAATCATATGGGCAACTCGGCAGAGCTTTGTGCTAAGGAAATGAAAATTACACGTGAAGAGCAAGATGCTTTTGCAATTGAATCATATACACGTGCTGCAAATGCGTGGAAGGCCGGTAAGTTTACAGAAGAAATTATTCCGCTTACAATTTCTACTAAAAAAGGTGATGTTACAGTTTCAGAAGATGAAGAATATAAGCAAGTAAGTTTTGAAAAAATTCCGGTATTGAAACCTGTATTTGATAAAGCCGGGACAGTTACTGCAGCAAATGCTTCAACAATAAATGACGGTGCTTCTGCTTTGGTTTTAATGAGCAAAGAAAAAGCTGAGAAACTTGGTTTAAAACCATTGGCAAAAATTATTGGGTATGCAGATGCCGAACAAGCACCTGAGTGGTTTACAACAACTCCTGCAAAAGCAATTCCTGCCGCAGTTGCAAAAGCAGGATTAAAAATGAGCGATATAAATTTTTTCGAAATTAACGAAGCTTTTTCTGTGGTCTCTATCGCAAATAATAAATTGATGAATTTAGATCCTAAAAAAGTAAATATTAACGGTGGTGCAGTTGCTCTTGGACATCCTTTAGGTTCTTCGGGCTCTCGTATTATTGTTACTTTAATTCACGTATTGCAACAACAAAATGCACGGTACGGTGTTGCCGGAATTTGCAATGGAGGGGGAGGAGCAAGTGCAGTCGTCATTGAAAGAGTTTAGTATTTCGTGTTAGATATTTCGTGTTATTAATTACAATACGAAATATGAAAACCAAAATAAATAATTAGGATTGTATTCAACCCGAAATATGTAACCCGAAACTCGAAGTGCCCAACCCGAAACCCGAAATATTAAACTCGAAATAAGTAATGTATGGAATTTGTAACCAAAGTATAGTGCCTTGCAGAAAGGAGCCCTCGCACCGAAGCGAAATGGTTACGCAACTTTTATTTGGAGATCATTTTACAATTTTAGCTGAGACCGATGAGTGGTTGCACATAAAAACTGCTTACGATAATTACGAGTGTTGGATTAGCAACAAACAGTTTCTTCCTATAAAACCAGATACTTTTAAAGAACTTGAAAAATCATGGCAAGCTATTTCTACAGAACCGGTGCAATTAGTTCATTATAAAAGTACAGATGAATTTTTTCCAATTCTTGCCGGAAGTACAATTCCCTTTTTGAAAAATAAAAAATTCACTTTAGAAAATCAGGAATATGAATTTACCGGTGAAACCAATATTCCCGATGGAAAGGAAATAAACAGAAGTAAAATTGTTTCTGCCGCGCATACTTTTTTAAACTCACCTTATCTATGGGGCGGAAGAAGCATGTTTGGGATAGATTGTTCGGGCTTTACTCAAATAGTTTATAAGCTTAACGGGTTTAAACTTTTACGCGATGCTTCTGAGCAAGCAACTTTAGGAATTCCACTTTCTTTTGTAGAAGAAGCACAACCCGGAGATTTAGCTTTTTTTGATAACGAAGAAGGAAAAATTATTCATGTTGGAATTGTTTTAGACAATAATCAGATTATTCACGCATCAGGTAAAGTACGGATAGATAAATTCGATCACTACGGCATTTTTAATGTGGATACAAAAAAGTATTCACATCATTTAAGAGTAATCAAGAAAGTGATTTGATTATTTTTTATTCAGTTCGTTTTTGTAAACCACTCCATCCTTCATAACAAATTTTACGTTTTCAAGAATACTCACATCATCTATCGGATTTCCTTGTACTGCAATTATATCTGCAAATTTTCCTTTTGTTATCGAACCTACTTTATTTTTCCAATCTAATAAATCTGCCGCAGCCATTGTTGCTGATTGTATAGCCTGCATAGAAGTCATGCCGGCATCAACCATATATTTAAAATCTTTTCCATTCCAACCGTTTGGCATAACCGCTGCATCTGTCCCATAAGCAATTTTTACTCCTGCCTTTACAGCTTTTTTAAAACTTTCTAATTTCAGGACACGTAATTTTTTTGCCTTGTCAATAATTTTCGCCGGATAACCTTTTGCAGAAAATGTTTCTATGATATAATCTACCGCATACAAAGTCGGGACCATATAAACTCCTTTTTCTTTCATCAGTGCAATTGCTTCATCATCTAACAGGCTGCAATGTTCAACAGAACTTACGCCCGCCCTTACTGCCATTTTTATTCCTTCTGTGCCGTGTGCATGAGAGCAGACTTTTTTTCCCCATAAATGTGCTTCATCGCAAAGTGCCTTCATTTCTTCGAAGGAGTATTGTGGTGCACCAACACTTTCTTCTTCGCTTAACACGCCGGCTGTTGCCATAAATTTTATCCAATCGGCTCCCCATTTAATATTATTACGAACGCGTTTTTTTATTTCATCAACGCCATCTGCAACGCCCGTAAAATCGGGGTTATATTTCCAATCAATACTTGGGTTAAAGCCTGTAAGGTCTGCGTGACCACCCGTTGCACCGATAGCAAATGCTGAGACTAATAACCTTGGACCAACAACACTTCCTTCGTTAATTGCGTTGCGTAAAGAGACATCAATTAAATTTTGTGCGCCTGCGTTTCTGCATAAAGTAAATCCTGCTTCGAGTGTTCGTTTTGCAAAAATGTGGGCACGTACAGCCTTATCAATATCTGTTTCTCTGAAAATTTCGGCGTAATAATTAGTCCCCGGATCTTGAGTGATATGAACATGACAATCAATCAAACCCGGAAGCACAGTTGAATTACTTAAATCAATTACTTCCGTATTTGGAGGAATAACAAGGTTTGCACCGACTGCAACAATTTTATTACTGTCAATTAATATAATTTGATTTTCAAGAACCACGCCTTTTTCTGTGTCAACAAACTTTCCGGCTTTTATGGCTTTGAGCTTTGATTGGGAAAATGATGTTGAACAAACAACAAATAAAAAAGCGGCAGAGAGTAATAATTTATTTTTCATAGAGTTGATTTAATGCTGATTAGATTTAATAAGCCCTGTTGCTTTTTGCAAAAGATAAGCGTTATATTTTTTTAGCATTCCTTTTTCTGCTTTAGGAAAATCGGCGTGTTTATCATAAACAGTTTTCAGCTTCCCTTTTATTACTTTCATGTCTTTTTCTTTCGCATTAAAAATGTAAATGTCGTAAGCAATAAAATCCAAAAATTTATTGACCTCAATTTTTTTCATTTTCTTTGAGCGCGTAAGAAATTCCAGCGTATTTTCAAGATAATATTTACTGCAAAGATTAGCGAGATGCCCTTTGGAGTTTTCGTCGATCAATTCCTGAATTTTAACAACTACATTAAAATAGAAATCTTTGTCGGCTTCGTTTTTGCAAAACAAACTGTCAACTATCTGCATAGTTTTCTTGCTTTTTAGTTTTGCTTTTCCGTCAAGAATTTCCTGCCCGTATGCTTTTGGGTCAAAATCTGTTTGAGACTTTACATAAGCAGATAATGTTAAAAGTAATACAAGCGTTATTGAAATACTATTTTTCATTTAAAAGAAGTGCATAAATATACAAAAACTTCATTATGCCAATGCCACTGCCAACTACTGCTGCCAACTGCTACTGCCAACTGCTGCTGCCAACTGCTGCTTCCTGTTTTAAATCCTTTTCCGTATTTTAGTACCCTTAATCGCCAAACTATGACCTTATTTAAGAATCTTCTATATTCATTCCTAATTCTTAATTCTACATTCTTAATTTCTCAGGTTCAAACCTTCCCTACTAATGGCGCTCCTAATTCAAATCATAATTACTATGTATTTACCAATTGTACACTGCATGTTGATGCTGATGTAACTATAAATAACGCAAATCTTGTTATTAAAGACGGACAAGTGGTAGAAGCAGCAGAAAAAGTTACTTTTCCAATAGGCTCTGTAGTTTATGATTTAAAGGGAAAACATATTTACCCTTCTTTTATTGAAATGTATAGTGATTATGGTATGCCAGAGGTAAAACCTGCTACAATTAATTTTGGTAGACCGCAAATGGAAAGTAACATAAAAGGTGCCTATGGTTGGAACCAAGCTGTAAAAGCTGATGTAGAAGCGCAGAAAATTTTTATAAACAATGAAGCCAAAGCTGATGAGCTTCGTAAACTTGGTTTTGGTACTGTTCTTACATCTCCTAAAGATGGAATTGTCCGTGGAAGTGGTGCAGTTGTATTATTAAATTCACAAAAAAGAGAAAACGAAAATATACTGAAAGATAAAGCCGCCGGTTTTTACTCTTTCAGCAAAGGTACTTCAACACAAGATTATCCTTCTTCGCTTATGGGTAGTATCGCTTTGCTCAGACAAACTTATTTAGATGCACAGTGGTATGCAACAAACAAAAATAAAACGGAGACAAATATTTCACTCGAAAGTTTTAATTCCTTACAACTTCTCCCTTCAATTTTTGAAGTAAGCGATAAACTAAGCGCTTTGCGTGCCGATAAAATTGGCGACGAGTTTAAAGTAAAATATATCATTAAAGGAAAAGGAGACGAATACCAACGCATACACGATATAGAATTGACTAATTGCAAATATATTGTTACGTTAAATTTCCCAGATGCTTTTGATGTAGAAGATCCTTACGAAGCAGAACTTTTGGAAACAGCCGAGCTCAAACATTGGGAAATGGCTCCTGCCAATCCAAAATTTATGCAGGATAATTTTATTCCTTTTGCTATATCAACAGCCGATTTAAAAGATAAAACAAAGTTTCTTAAAAATCTTCGTAAAGCAATTCAGTACGGACTGACAGAAAAAAATGCTTTTAAAACGCTGACTGCAATTCCGGCAGAAATGCTTGGCATGAGCGATAAAATTGGCGCGCTTAAAAAAGGAATGTGCGCTAACTTTATTATTACATCAAAAAATATTTTCGAAGAAGGCTCTGTTATTTACGAAAACTGGGTTGGCGGAAATGCTTATCGTTTAAGCGATATGAATGCTCCTGATGTCCGTGGCAATTACGAACTTTCGTACAACAATGTTAAATATAAAATTGAAATAGGAGGAGAACCTGATAAATTAACTTCAACAATTAATTTAAAGGATACAATAAAAACAAACCTCACGCTTACTTTTAAAAATAATAACCTGAATTTTTATTTTAATAAGGATTCGGTTAACCTCGAACGTTTCGATTTAAATTATACTCCTTCTTCTATTTCGGGTTCCTGCCAATCGGGTAACGGTAATTGGTACGAAGCAACATTAGTGAAAACCGGAGAGTTTGTTGCAAAGAAAAAAGATGACAAAAATCTGCTTGCCGGCAAGGCAGGGAAAGAAGCCCCTCAGGTAGGAAGTGTGTTTTATCCTTTTTCTTCGTATGGAAGACCGGAAGCAAAAGAAAATATAATACAACGCTATAAAAACAGACTATCAGCTATTTTAATTAAAAAAGCAACCGTTTGGACGAACGAATCAGATGGTATTTTAAAAGAACACGATGTTTATATTGTGGATGGAAAAATTGTCCGCATTGCTCCAAATATTGATGCACCCAAAAATGTTTTCGCAAAAATAATTGACGGCAAAGGAAAACATTTAACAGCAGGAATTATTGATGAACACTCACACATTGCTATTAGCGAAGGTGTAAATGAAGGAACGCAATCATCAAGTGCCGAGGTAAGAATTGGTGATGTTGTAAATAGCGAAGACATAAATATTTATCGTCAACTTTCGGGTGGCGTTACATGCTCACATTTATTGCACGGTTCTGCTAATGCTATTGGGGGACAAACACAATTGATAAAACTTCGTTGGGGGCTGGCACCCGAAGAAATGAAATACGAGAAGTGGGATGGTTTTATAAAATTTGCACTTGGCGAAAATGTTAAGCAAAGTAATTGGGGAGATTTTAATACTGTGCGTTTTCCGCAAACACGAATGGGAGTTGAGCAAGTTTATTACGATTATTTTACAAGAGCAAAGGAATACGAAGCAAAATGGAAATTATTTAATGAGAGCAAGGATAAATTAAAAATTGCTCCGAGAAAAGATATTGAATTAGATGCCCTGACAGAAATTTTGAATAAAAAAAGATTTATTACCTGTCACTCATACGTACAAAGTGAAGTGAATATGCTGATGCATGTTGGAGATAGCATGGGTTTTAAAGTAAATACATTCACGCATATTTTGGAGGGATATAAAGTAGCCGATAAAATGAAGGCGCATGGTGCTGCAGCTTCTACCTTTGCTGATTGGTGGGCTTATAAAATGGAAGTGATGGATGCGATTCCTTATAACGCAGCATTGCTGAATAAAATGGGAATAGTTACTTGTATTAACAGCGATGATGCCGAAATGGGAAGACGCTTGAATCAGGAAGCAGCAAAAGCAATTAAGTATGGTGGATTGAGTGAAGAAGAAGCAATGAAACTGGCAACTCTTAATCCGGCAAAAATGTTGCATGTGGATGATAAAGTAGGAAGTATAAAAGTAGGAAAAGTGGCTGATGTTGTTTTATGGACAGATAATCCATTATCAATAAATGCAAAAGTTGAAAAAACTATCATCGACGGAATAATTTATTTTGATGTATTAGAAGATGCAAAGCTCAGGGAAGAAATTAAAACTGAACGCTTACACATTATACAAAAAATGATAAAGGAAAAACAAAGCGGCGCAACAACACAAAAGCCACAGCCAAAAAGACATATTTTGTACACTTGTGACACAATTGAGAATTAAATTTTTTAAAACGATAAACATGAAATTTTGTAAAAACATCTTGACTCTTGCTTCTTTACTCTTGCCTCTTGTATTCCATGGTCAGAACCCGACTCCAGCATCACCGCAAACCAAATCAATTTTAATTTCCGGATTAACCATCCATGTTGGTACAGGCAAAGTAATTGAAAGCGGAGTAATTGGTTTTAAGAATGGAAGAATTACTTTAGTAGCAGATGGAAGTGTTATTAAATTACAGAGCGGTGCTTACGATACAACTATAGTTTTATCCAATGCACATGCTTATCCCGGTTTTATTGCGCCCAACTCAATTTTGGGTTTGCAGGAAGTAGAAGAAGTAAGAGCAACAAAAGATTTTAGTGAAGTGGGAGGATATAATCCCCATGTGCGTGCACTGATAGCGTATAATAGCGACAGCAAAATAATAAGCACAACCCGCACTAATGGAATTTTATTTGTGCAGGTTACTCCAAGTTCCGGAATAATTAGTGGAGCATCGAGTATAATGACTTTAGACGGTTGGAATTGGGAAGATGCCGTTTTGAAAAAGGATGATGGTATACATTTGAATTTTCCAAAAATAATTCAGCGGCAAGGCAGAGGAATTGAGTCAACGCCTGTAACCCAACTCTCAAAATATGATGAACAATGCAACGAGCTAAAAAAGTTTTTTGATGATGCAAAAGCGTATTGCAAAGAGAAAACGCACGAAGAAAAAAATTTACGCTTCGAAGCAATGCGCGGTATTTTTGAGGGATCACAAAATTTATATATACATGCAAATTATGTAAAAGATATTATAGCTTCTGTAAATTTTATAAGGAAATTCGAAATTAAAAAACCTGTACTTGTAAGCGGACACGATTCCTGGAAAGTAACAAAGTTGCTTAAGCAAAATAATTTTTCTGTCATGCTTACACGTGTCCATAGTTTGCCGGAGTCGGATTTTGAAGATATTGATTTACCTTATAAGTTGCCTTATTTATTACAAAAGGATAGTGTGCTTTTTTGTCTGCAAAACGCAGGTGATCAGGAAGTGGCTAATGTGCGTAACATAGGTTTTCTTGCGGGTACAGCACGTGCATACGGTTTAACAAACGAGCAAGCTGTTGCTTCAGTTTCTTATAACGCTGCTAAAATTTTAGGTGTAGATAAGGAAATCGGTTCAATTGAAGAAGGGAAAAACGCATCGTTTTTTATCAGTACAGGCGATGCTTTGGATATGAAAACAAATAACGTTATCTTAGCGTTCATAAACGGAAAAAAATTAATTCTCACCAACACACAACAGGAACAATATTTTAAATACATAAATAAATACGGACTAAAACCATAATTAAAAAATCACAATATGATTAAAAGAATTATAACCCTGTCAATCATTGCACTATTTTTTGTTTTATCTTCTTGCAAAAAGGATACTGCAGCTGTTACAACTCCGGCGCCGGCTGCGCCACGTTTAATATTTAAATTTAAATTCGATTCAACGCAGGTCAGGTTGAATGCTGTTGGTCAGCCCGTTGGTGTTCCCGCAGGTAACCAGGCACAATCTCCAAAATTTAACAGCATGAGTGCTCATTATATAGAAATGGCTCAGAGCGATATTACCGGATTGGGAGCTGGTGCTGTTTTGCATCTTGCTCCATCAGTAACAACAGGTATTACTACAGGTACTTATACAAATGCAATTGATTTTGATAAAGGCACAAGAGTTGGCAATAATCAGGAATTTTATTCAATGCCGCTTTCTCAAGTCCCAGCCGGAACATATAAATGGTTACGCGTTTCTTTGGCTTATCAAAATTACGATATCACCTATAGATTTGTTTATTTGGGAGTACCTTATTTTTTTCAAGGAACCATTGCTTCTTTTATTGGATATAGTACGTACATTAATTCTTATAAAATAAAAACACAAACCATTCCTGCTATTAATACAAATAAATTGCAGGGGTATTGGGGTTTTGAAACTACAACAACAATAATGGGTGTTACAACCACAACAACATCTACAGGGCAGGCTCCTCCTGGCGCGACTACTGTAGTTAATCCGCTTTTTGCTACTTCACCCATACCGGCAGGATCTTGTTTAGCAACCGGGCAATTTGTAAGCTCAACCGGATCTGCTCAAATGCTTACCATTACCGGTAATGAAACAAAAGATATTATAATTATTGTCTCTCTATCAACTAATAATAGTTTTGAGTGGACAGAAGTAGGGGGAGACTCTTATTTTGAGCCTGCTGCAGGTGATGCAGTTGTAGATATGGGTGTGCGTGGCTTGATTCCTTTTATTCAACCGTAAAAATAGCGTGGTGTTAGATGAACAATAAAAACACTTCAATCTTTTTAAAGTACTGTGCAATTTTTTCTATTCTTTTATGTTTTGCACTTTGGGGCTTATGTTATTTTCTAAACGTAAACTTTCCTTTTTATTTAATGTTCATTGTTTTTTTCTTCTCGTTTGCCCTTTCGTTTTTGTTTTTTAATTTTTTCTATCAAAAAGTTATCTTCGGTAGGATTAATGATACACTTAGTAAACTCAGGCAGTTCAGACCCGAAGGACAAATAGCATCTAACATCGATTTTGTAAGTGATGTATCAGATCCTATTGAGCGTTTCAACGAAGAAATTATTCATCTTTCAAACGAGCGACAAAAAGAGTTAGAGCACTTGCAAAAATTGGAAAACTACCGTAAAGAATTTTTAGGAAATGTTTCACACGAACTTAAAACGCCGATTTTTAATATTCAGGGATACGTTTCAACTTTAATTGACGGAGGAATAAACGACCCTAAAATAAATTTGGATTATTTAAAACGTGCCGATAAAAGTGTCGACCGTATGATTCATATCATCGACGATTTGGAAACAATTTCTCAACTGGAAAGCGGAACATTATCGCTTGATATAGAAAATTTTAATATCGTGGAGCAGATACATGATATCGTGAGTCAGACAGAAATACAAGCCGCAAAGAAAAATATTTCTTTAAAAATTGAAGCGCCAAAAGAAAACATAAAAACTGCTTCCGATAGATTTAGAATGAGGCAGGTGCTTTCGAATTTATTAAGCAATTCTATTAAGTATGGAAAAGATAATGGTGAAACCTTAGTAAGTGTTACATCAGATAATGATAAAATTACAGTTACTGTTAGTGATAATGGAATTGGAATTGATGCTAAACATTTATCGCGTTTATTCGAAAGATTTTATCGTGTTGATAAAGGACGAAGTAGAGAGCAGGGCGGTACCGGTTTGGGTTTATCAATTGTAAAACACATTATAGAAGCACACGGACAAACAATTATAGTTAGCAGCGAACTTGATAAGGGAACTACTTTTATTTTTACTTTGCCCAAAGCATAACTGTATTTTCCCCTCCTTATTTTCCCGAAGGGATGACTATGTCACAAGGAGGGGAAGTTTTTATCGAAGGCTTGTCCTTCGAAAAACGGGGTGGTCTTCCGTTATTAAGCTCTTTAGTCTAAGTGCCTACTGCCACCTGTATATCATTCCCGCACTTAAAATGTTTTTGAGGACATTCTTTAAATCCATGTAAACCGCAAGGGCGACAGGAGAGAGGAGTAGTAATTTCAATTATTTTAGAATTATCGGATAGCGGATAAAAACCAAATTCTTTTACTGTTGAACAATAAAATGCTGTGACCGGTGCATTAATCGCTGATGCCAAATGTAAAGGAGCAGAATCATTTACGTAATTCATTTGTGCTTTTTCCATTAACGCGCACGATTCAAGCAGTGATAATTTTCCACAGAGCACGGTTATATTTTTTTTCTTGTCATCCTGAACTTGTTTCAGGATCTCGTTGCATAACGTTTCGTCGCCCTTAGCTCCCAATAAATAAATATTTTTTCCGGGAGAAATTAAATTACAAAGTTCAACCCATTTATGTTTTGGTAATTGTTTTGTAAACCAAACAGAAGCGGGTGCCATGCAAACAAAAGGTGTTTGTGCGTATTGTTTTATTTTTTCTTGCTGAGCATTTGATGGATATAGTTTTGGTTTAGAAAATGCTGTATCAATATGTTTTGTCAGTAACAAATGATTTCGCTGAACTTCGTGCGAGCCATTTCCTATTTCATGTTTTACTTTGTAAGTAAAAAAAACAGAAAAAGGATTTTTATCGAAACCACAAGTAATTTTTGCTTTAGATAAAAAAGTAAGTAAGCCCGAGCTTGCAAAGCGGTGTAAATTTATAATCCATTCGAATTTTTCTTTTCGTATTTGAGAAATTAATGAGAATAGATTTTTTAATTTATTTTCTTTTTTATTCCATATCCATACTTTTTTTAAATAAGGATGATTATCAAATAAAGATTCATTACCGTTTCTTACTAAAATATGCAATTCTGCTTCTGGAAATTTTTTGTGAAGTGATTCCAATACACCTGTTGCAAGTATTGCATCGCCAATGAAGGCTGTTTGTATGACCAGTATTTTTTTAAATTCGTTCAATTAATAATTATATTATCTATCAATCGTATTTTACCCGAAAATATTGCAGCCAGACAAATTATTTTTTCTTTTGAATTAATCTCTGAGATTGATTCAAGTGTTTCTGCTTTACAAAACTCAATATAATCAGCTTTTAACAGAGGTTGATTTTTTATTTCTGTCAACAATTTATTTTTTAAATCTGCCAAAGGCATAGTGCTAAATAAATTTTTTGCCTCCTGCATTAATTTTGGAATGAGTGAAGCCGCTTTTCTTTCTTCCATACTCATAAGCATATTTCTGCTGCTCATGGCTAGTCCGTCGGGTTCTCTTAAAATCGGACAAGCAACAATTTCTATTGGTAAATTTAATTGTTGTGTTAATTTTTTAATGACCAAAACTTGCTGGTAATCTTTCAGTCCGAAAAAAGCTTTATCGGGTTTTACAATTTCAAATAATCTGCTCACTACTTGTGCAACTCCATTAAAATGTCCTGGTCTGTGAGCGCCATCTAATACTTTATCGAGGTTTCCGAAATCAAATATTCGTGTATCCGGTTTAGGATAGATTTCTTCGGCTGAAGGCATGAAAACTATATCGCAACCATTTTTTTCAAGCACTTCGCAATCCTTTTCAGGCATACGTGGATACCGGATTAAATCGTTTTTATCATTAAATTGAGTTGGATTTACAAAAATGCTGCAAATACTTACATCACATTCTTTTTTCGAAAATTTTAAAAGTGAAATATGACCCTCGTGTAATGCGCCCATAGTAGGCACGAAACCAATACGTTTACCCTGTTTTTGAAGTTCAAGTAACAGTCGATTAACCTCAATTATAGTGCCACAAATAGTCATAAAAGTATGCCAAATCTAAATTTTTCCTTTGAAAATTCAATAATTTTTGTTTAATTTTGTTATCCTAATTTCATAAACCCCCATCGCATATGACAAACAAGAAAGCTAAAGTTCTTTTCGTATCGCAAGAAGTTTTCCCGTATCTGGAAGAAACCCCTATCAGTAAAATATCGCGCTACCTGCCACAAGGTGTTCAGGAAAAAGGTAAAGAAATTCGTGTTTTTATGCCCCGTTACGGCAACGTAAACGAACGCAGGCACTCTTTACATGAAGTTATTCGTTTAAGTGGTATGAATCTTATTATAAACGATAGCGACCATCCTCTTATCATTAAGGTTGCATCTATACAATCTGCACGTATGCAGGTGTATTTTATTGATAACGACGATTTATTCAGCCGCAAACACGTTTTGAAGGATGAAAAAGGAAAAATGTTTGATGATAATGATGAGCGCGCTATCTTTTTTGTACGCGGTGTAGTTGAAACTGTTAAAAAACTAGGTTGGCAGCCTGATGTAATCCACTGTCAGGGTTGGTTTACCGGTTTAATGCCTCTTTACATTAAAAAGCAATTTAATGATAACCCTCTGTTTACGGATACTAAGGTGATTTTCTCTTTACATAACGATGAGTATACAGGTTCTTTAGATAAGGAACTTGCCTCTAAATTAGTATCTGAGCATATCACTGCAAAAGACGTAAAGCAAATTAACGATCCTACGTATATTAATCTTTGTAAACTGGCCATTGATAACTCGGATGGAATTGTAATAGCAAGCGAACAGGTAAATCCTGAGTTGCTGAAACACGCAAAAAAATCGGGTAAATTAATTTTGCCGTTTAAATCTGAAGATGAATATATTCAGGCTTACAGCGATTTTTATGACACCGTTTTGCAGGGTGCTGAAGAATTGGTTGAGGACTAAACTCTCTCAGCATTTATTTAACTAATGTCTTCTTTTTTTTCCGGAAAAGTAATTTGGATAACCGGTGCCTCTTCGGGTATTGGTGAAGCCTTGGCGCATGAATTGGCGTTGAGCAATGCTAAAATTGTACTCTCAGCCAGAAACGAAACTGCATTAAAGCAAGTTGCCGAAAAGTGCGGACTAAAACCCGAAAATTATTTACTGATTCCGTTTGATTTGACTGAAACATTACAAGTTAACGAATATGTTAAGCAAGTTATTCAAAAATTTTCCCGCATTGATTTTCTCATTAATAATGGAGGAATTAGCCAGCGCGCAGAGGCTTTAGAAACAAGCGCAGAAGTAGAAAGAAATTTATTTGCAGTAAATTATTTTGGCCACGTTGCGCTTAGCAAAGCAGTTTTGCCTGTTATGATAAAGCAAAAAGGCGGACACATAACAGTTGTCAGCAGTATAGCCGGAAAGTTTGGTTTTTATTTACGGTCAAGCTATTCAGCTGCAAAACACGCGCTGCATGGCTACTTTGAATCTTTACGTTTAGAGATAGAAAAGCATAACATAAATATATTATTGGCTTGTCCTGGTAAAATAGATACCCCTATTTCGGTTAATGCAATGGCATCAGATGGCAGCAAGCATAATAAACAGGATGAAAGTCATGTAGGCGCAATGACAGCTAAGGAGTGTGCAAAAAGGATTTTAAAAGCCATAGAAGCAAATAAAATGGAGGCTTTTATTGGGGGAAAGGAAATGCGTTCTGTTTATGTAAAAAGATTTTTTCCTTCTTTATTTTACAGACTTATTAAAAAACAATCACCTTATTAGTTTTTTGTAAGGACAAAATTGAAATTTTGAACGAATTATTTGACAAAAACGTTGGGTGTATATAGAGCTATTTACTACGTCTTTTAACGTATTTTTTAGGTGTATGAGTAATCAACATCGTTTTTGTAAAAAAAAGCTTTTTAATCTTTTATTTATTGGAATTTTTTCCTTAAATTCGTAACAGAGAGAATTGAATAAAGGTATGAACAGATTTATTAGACCATTATTAATAAGTTTTTTTACTATACTTAGTCTTACGGCTTGGGCAGATAAGCTTTATTGGGTAGATGGTTCGGGTAATTTTAACGATGCCAATCACTGGAGTTTACAAAGTGGAGGGCAGGGAGGAGTTAAATCCCCTACGGCATCAGATGATGTTTATTTTGATGAAAATTCCTTTTCCGGAAAATCAATCATTAATTTTATTGGCCAAACCGAGGTTCATGATATCGCTTTTTCTCAGTACACACAAAAAGTAATATTTTCAGGTTTACAGAATGAAAAAATTATTATTCACGGAAGTCTTAGATTAAACGCATATATAGACAACCAGTTTTTGGGAGATATTCATTTTGTCTCTTCTCAATTTTCAACTTCCATTTTCTTTTCATTGGTAACCTGTAAGGGCAACGTTTATTTTAATGGAAATACTATCTGGAATTTGCAAGGCAATATTATTACAGATGATAATTCAAGTGTATATTTAAAGCAGGGAACATTAAACGTAACAAATGGCGGTATTTACAGTGGAAACATGATTGTTTCATCTGGTGTTGTTGTCAATTCAAATAAATCTACTTTTAAAGTAAAAGATAAGATGTTGTTTCAAACAGGTTCTTTGTTTAATGACACAAAATCACTTGTAATAGCTAATATTAAGGATGTAGCAAAATTTCTTGTTCCTTCTGGTGGAAATTCCGGTACGCGCTACAATAATTTAAACGGTATACAGTCTTGTGTAGTTTTGAATACAGGAAAAACAGATCCTACTTGTGCAGAAAGTTGTAATGGAACAATGACTTTTACTATTCCTGCTGGCTGTTTAACTTCTTCAAATCCAGTCTATGCAGTTTGGAATACCGGTGGCGGTTGTACAGTTGTTCCAACAGGAACTATTATCCCCGGCACTACTTATACGGTTGGAGGTATTTGTGGTTGTGGTACACAATACAGTGTTATTTTTACAAACGATGAGATTACTCAAGATAGTATTTACGGACAATTCGCAATATCTATTGCAGACCCTGTTCCGGCGAAGGTTACCTCTTTTATTCTTAAACAACCAACTTGTTTTGGAAAATGCGATGGAAAGGTAATTTGCCAATTAAATACTTTTGGCGCACTTCCAATTACAATAACATGGACATCTTCCAATCCTGTTGCGGTTACAACCCATACAATTAATAACCATACCAGGGATACTTTATATAATTCCTGCGCAGGTAGCTATTCGGTTGTATTAACGGATGCAAACGGATGCGTGTCTACCCAATCTGTTACCGTATTAACTCAACCAACAGTTGTTACACATACAATCACCCCAAGTGTTTTATTATGTAATGGCGATTGTAATGGAACTGTTACAGATGCACAAAGTGGGGGAACAGCACCATTTACTTTTACCTGGACGCCGATTGTAGGGGTGGTCACTACGGTCAGTCCTAATTCAACCTATTCAAGTTTGTGTTCAGGAACATATACCGTAAAAACTACGGATGCAAACGGATGTAAAGATTCTGCCAACACCACTATTGTTGCGCCTGTAATTATCAGTGCAACAAAAAGTCCGCTCTCAGGTTCCTTAAATATTCCATGTAACAATACATGTAATGGAGTAATTGGTGTTACCGGTGTTGCCGGAGGTGCCGGAGGTTATACGTATGTCTGGACTCCCGCCGGCGGAACAGTTACAAGTACTTCTGTAACCTCAACTTATTCTAATTTATGTGGTAGTGTTGCCGGAACAACATATACATGTACTATTAAAGACCTTAATAATTGCACTATTACAAAAACTTTTACTGTTACTGCTCCTCCTCCTTTATCACATACTATTACAGCAACAAATCCAAAATGTAATGTTGGCGCAACAGGCAGTGCAACAGTTACTGAAAGCGGTGGAGTAGCCGGATATACTTTTACATGGAATCCTTCAGGGGTGGTAAGTGGTGTCAGTCCAACTTCAATTAATTCAGGTATTGGAGGTGGTACATATACGGTAATTATTAAAGATGCGAATCTTTGTGCAGATACTGCTACAGTTACATTAACGCCTCCAGCGGTTTTAACAGCAACTATTACAACAACTACCAATCCAACTTGTCCAACTTTAGCAAACGGACAACTTTGTGTAACCGCAGGTGGTGGCACACCTATTTATACATACACATGGGCACCTGCCGGTGGTAATGCATTTTGTACTCCTGCAACACTTACTGTAACAGCAGTAGCCACTTCCAATTATTCGGTTACAATAACAGATATTAATTCGTGTACTGTTTCTGTTACAGGGATTATGACATCTCCACCACAGGCAACTATTAATAGTTCCATTACACAACCATTGTGTTCAGGAGTTTGTAACGGAAGTGCAACCTTAACTCCTGTTGGTGGAATAGGTCCTTTTAGTTACGTTTGGTCTTGTACGGCTTCTACTTTAAATAATATCAGCGGACAGTGTGGTGCTACCACCTGTAATTACACAGTAACTGATGTTGGTACAAATTGCAGATTTACAGGCTCAGTATCATTTGTTACAGTTCCGGCTATTACAGCTGTGCAAAGCCCTTTAACAGGTTCGGTAAATGTTAATTGTAATAACACTTGCAATGGTTCTATTAATGTTAATACTGTTGCAGGTGGAACTGCTCCTTATGTATTTACGTGGGCGCCACTTGGCGGTGTTCAGGTAGATGGTGCTACCAGTTCAACATATTCTGGCTTATGCGGTAGTGTTGCCGGTACAACATACACATGTACAATTACTGATTTTAATAATTGTTCAATTACTAAAACCTTTACAATCACAACTCCAACACCTTTATCAAATACAATAACGGCTACTAATCCGCTATGTAATGTTGGTTCAACAGGTAGTGCAACTGTAACCGCAAGTGGTGGAGTTGCAGGTTATACTTTTGTATGGTCTCCTGGAGGGGGAACACAAAGTGGAGTAAGTCCAACTTCAATTTATTCGAATATTGGTGGTGGTACTTATACAGTTATTATTACTGATGCAAATCTTTGTAAAGACACAGCAACAATTATATTAATTCCTCCTCCTGTTTTAACCGCTACCATTACAACAACAACAAACCCTACTTGTCCAACATTAGCTAACGGGCAACTTTGTGTAACTGCGGGTGGTGGTACTGGTGCAAATACTTTTACATGGTCACCAATTGGAGGAAATGCAAGTTGCACAGCTGCAACACTTACCGTAACAGCCGGAAGTACTTCAGGTTATACAGTTATTGTTAGTGATGTTAATTCATGTACGGTTTCTGTTACAGGAACAATGACACCTCCGCCACAGGCAACTATTACTCCAACTGTTGTTAATCCACTATGTGGCGGCGTTTGTAATGGAACAGCAACTTTAACTCCAACAGGAGGAACCGGACCATTTACTTATGCTTGGTCTTGTACCGGAGCAACTTTAGATAATATTGCCAGCCAATGTGGTGGCACCAGTTGTAATTATACGGTTACAGATGTTGGAACTAATTGTAGATACACGGGCACCGTTTCTTTTACGGTG
>CAZZEI010000004.1:0-50590 GCA_964653165.1 uncultured Flavobacteriaceae bacterium
CGCTTGTCCTGCGCCTCCCGTTGCCATACAAGTAATCTTAGCTAAAACTGTTTCTATGGTTTGTGTTTGTGAATTTAAAACATAGGCGCCATAGCAAGCAACATCTTTTGTTTGAGAAGTAACAACCTGACCTAAATGATGCTGCGTTAAAATATCAATTGCAAAATAATGATCGGCTACTGTAATATTTTTATGCTCACGAATTTTTTTTAGAAGTGCTCTCTCGATTTCTTTCCCGGTTATATCTTTATAATGCAGCACACGATTTTCTGAGTGTCCTCCCTCTTTCCCTAAATCAAAATTTCCATCAGGAGTTTTATCAAATGATGTACCAAGGTCAATTAATTCTTTTACGCGCTCGGGCCCTTGGGTAACTACCATTCTTACAGTTTCCTCATCGCATAGTCCTGCGCCGGCACTTAATGTATCTTTTATATGCTTTTCAAAATCATCCTTATTTGCCCAAACGGCTGCTATTCCTCCCTGAGCATATTTTGTATTCGACTCGTCTTCATTACTTTTGGTAATAATCAACACACTGCCATGTTCAGCCGCTTTCAAAGCAAAACTCAAGCCTGCAATGCCTGAACCAATTACCAAAAAGTCTGTCTTTCTTTTCATACCTTTGTACAGCACAAAGTAACGAATTTTTATAAAGATGGACGCTCCCGAAGTACCTTTTATGATTTATGCCGAGTCTACCCCAAACCCTTCTTCTATGAAGTTTGTGGCAAACAAACAATTATTACCACAAGGAGCAACGGCACAGTACGATACAATTTTAGATACAAGACAAGCCCCCTTAGCACAAAAATTATTTGAATTTCCTTTTGTACGTCAGGTTTTTATTTCAGGAAATTATTTAACGGTAAGTAAAGCCGATTTTGTAAGCTGGGATGATATTTTAATGGAGACGCGCACTTTTATTACAGAATATTTAAATAAAAACGGACTCGTTGTGATGGAACTCCCAACACAACAAGTTGCGGTTGACAATACTTTTTCTGAAACGAAAAGTGTTTTTACAGAACACGCCGCGCCAAAAAACGAAGTAGAGGCAAAAATTATTGAAACCTTAGAGCAATACATTCGTCCGGCTGTAGAACAAGATGGTGGTATGATTGTTTTTAAAGAATTAAAAGAAGGCGTTGTAACTGTACAAATGAAAGGTTCTTGTAAGGGTTGTCCAAGTAGCACCATGACATTAAAAGCCGGCATTGAAGGTTTACTGAAACGTTTACTTCCCGATGATGTGAAGGAAGTTGTTGGAGAGACAGTTTAGTTTTTGGGCGTAACCCCGCATCAAAAATTCGCTTTTTATTTAGCATAAAAGCGGGGTCGCGCTTTACGCTACAAGTCCTCCTTCACCCCGCAAAATACAGGCGGGATTCAGTCTGGGCTTTTCACTGCAATCGCTCACGCAAATTTACTTCTGTATTAAAATTTTTCCCGAAGACTGTCTTTGTTCTTGCGTCATTTTCAAAAAATAAATTCCATTCGCCAATTTATTTTCATTTATAAAAGTTTTGCTCTGTATTTCAGTTTTCAAAACTTTCTCGCCTAAAGAATTATACATTTCTATTTTAGTAGCTACGCCGTTTGTCTCAACAAAAAAATCACCGTTTGAGGGATTCGGATAAATTTTTATTTCGTTTTCGTTGTTCAGAGAAAAAATGCTTGATATGGTATTATATTCATAAGCCCCAATGTCAATTGCTGAATTAATAATACTTCGTGGCAATAAGGTTGTGTTAAAAGATTGATACATGTTAACCGGAGTTAAAGAATAGAGTGTATTAGTAGCTCCCGCATTTGTTCCTTTATCAATTGCCGCTGCTGACAATGCGGTTAGAGAATAATCATTGCTGGAAGTATTAGCAAATCCAAGTGTGGAATAATTTACTGCGATAACATTATTTGAAGAATCTAATACCGAAGGAACAGTTCCTCCGATAAAAGTATTACTTGCTCCGGGAACTGATGCAAAAATATTATTGTAAATTTTATACGTATTTATTCCGGTAGCAGGAGTTACATTAAAATATTTTATGTTTCCCTGATATTTATTTACAACGGTATTGTTTACAAAATAAAAATCTTCCAAGGCATTTGTAGCGGCATCATAACTTACAATGCCGTGGTTTGCGCCGCCATTACCTTGTATAATTACATTTCCAATAATAATATTTAAACCGCCTTGTGCAATGTTTAATTCCCAGCTGCCATATCCTGCTGCTTCATCAATAAGGTTGTATAAAATATAACTTCGCTGCGCCCTTGTCTTTAAAGAATTCGCTTGTCCCCTTGGATCATGGAAATAACAATTCTGTACTAGTAAAGTATCTGTACTTACGCTTATGTAAATATTATGTTCGTAGCCTGAATAAGTAGGGTCGTTTTGTAATTGATACCCATTGTTCTGAAATTCGGAATTCTTTATTGTAACGTTACTGGTTGTGATACTTCCGTTTCCTTCTAAAATTCCATTTTGACAATTCATAAATTTACAATTTATAACCGTTAAGTTATTTGCCTGATAACGTATCCCCGCTCCGTTTACACCGTCGACGTCTGAAACTTGCGCTCCGTCAAAAACAATATTCTCTATAAACGCGTCATCGCTAGTTCCCGCTAATTCCAAAACCCATAGACCTTTTCCGTTGGGAATATCCCCTATGAATTGCAAAATAGTTCGATTGCCGCCTGTTCCAAGGCCAATAAATTTTAACCCCTTTTTAATCCACTTTGTTGCATCATTGCTGTAAATAGCTCCGTCAATATAAATTGTGTCCCCATCGGCCGCTAAATTTTTTTCTTGACTTGGCAACGTATAGGTGCGTGTGGGGCCTACGTTCCATGTAGTTGCACTCGTGTATGACGACAAAAAGATTAAGGCTAAAAGTATTTTGTTTTTCATGTGTTGTAAATTGCTTATACATAATTAATGCAATTTCTCGAAACACGGAAATTTTTGACAATTAAAATTATCTTTGTGCTATGCGAGTAGTTATCCAAAGAGTTTCTTCGGCAAGCGTTACTATTGAAGGAAAGGTTTTTTCTGCCATAGAAACCGGGTTAGTTGTTCTTGTAGGAATTGAAGAGGCAGATACCCATGAAGATATTGATTGGCTTTGCAAAAAAATTGTCGACCTCCGGGTTTTTGCAGATAACGAAGGAAAAATGAATTTAAGTATAAAAAATATTGGCGGAGAAGCATTAGTGGTTAGTCAGTTTACTTTGCACGCTTCTACAAAAAAAGGGAATCGTCCTTCTTACTTAAAAGCCGCCAAACCTGAGGTTGCAATTCCACTTTACGATAAATTTATTTTAGTCTTGTCGCAAACGCTCGAAAAGCCTGTAAAAACAGGGGTTTTCGGGGCAGACATGAAAGTCAATTTGACGAATAATGGTCCTGTTACTATACTAATTGACACAAAAAACAAAGAATAATTTGTTTTCTACTTTTTAAAGCCCGTATATTTGCGTCATGTTTAACAATAAGCAATATATTCTTCTCTGTAATAATTGCCCGATTACAACGCGATTTATTCGCTAATTACTCGGCCGCACGGCTTATTGTTCTTTTTCAATCAAATTTTCTTTCAAACAAATCATCATGAAAAGTGTAAGTGAAACTATACTTCATACTTTAAATATATTGCTTGTCGTTGTAAATCCCAATGGCAAGGTTAACTATGTTAGTCCATCTGTACAACGTTTGCTGGGGTTTGACAGCAAAGAACTATTGGGTAACGGCTGGTGGAAACTTCCAAGGGCAACGGAAGAAGAAAGTATCTTGGTAAAAAGCCAAATACTGTCGGTTATACAAAAACCGAATAGCATATTTCCTACTTATGAAAGAGAAATGTGTTCTTCAAAAGGCGAAAAAAAATTTATTGTTTGGAACATGTGTCCTTCTTATGATGGTGGATTGGTAGGAATTGGTTATGATATTACTGAAAGAAAGAGCGCTGAACTTTTACTGGACAAAAAAATAAAAGAACTACAGGTAAAAAATACCGAGTTAACCGAGAGCATAAGCTATGCACAAAAAATTCAGCAAAGTATTTTGGCAAACCCAGCCGGGTTATCAGAATATGTTTCAGATTCTTTTATACACTATCAACCTAAAGATATTGTTAGTGGTGATTTGTATTGGTATTACCGGAAAGAAAACAAGCTGTATGTTGCGGCTGTTGACTTTACAGGACATGGGGTTCCAGGCGCATTAATGTCTGTTATAGCAAACGGGTTGTTGCGTAGTATTATCGCGAAAAGAAATTTGGGTAACCCCGCTGAAATTCTTTTTGCACTGGATGAAGAATTGCAAGCTGCCTTACTGTGTGAGAAATCAACCGACGGAATAGATATTGCTCTTTGCGAAATAGACTTAGAAAGCAAAAAACTTTCTTTCTCGGGAGCATTCAGGCCGTTGGTATTAATAAGAAATAACAAGCTGATTGAATTTAAAGCCAGTAAATTTCCTATTGGCTTATATGTTGAAATAGAGAAAAAATTTACTTTGCATGAATTCCATTTACAAACAGGAGATGCTTTATATTTGTTTTCTGACGGATACAGCGACCAGTTTGGTGGTGAAAAAAACAAAAAATTCCAACGGAAGAATTTTTATGAGTTGTTATTGAGCATACAGGACATGGATATGGCCGAGCAACGTTCGTTCTTAGAGTATGCGCATAACAATTGGAAGCAGGATTTGCCGCAGACAGATGATATTTTGGTAATCGGATTAAAAATTTAATTTTACAGCATGACTATTCAAGAAGCGCAACATAAAATTGACGAGTGGATAAAGCAACATGGCGTGCGCTATTTCAACGAACTCACCAATATGGCTATTCTTACCGAAGAAGTTGGTGAGGTTGCAAGAATTATGTCGCGGCGTTATGGTGAGCAATCAGAAAAAGAAAGTGATAAGAATAAAAAGCTAGATGATGAATTGGCAGATGTTTTATTTGTCCTTATTTGCATTGCTAACCAGACAGGGGTAAATCTCGAAAAAGCATTAGAAGAAAATTTGACAAAGAAAACTATGCGCGATAGTGAAAGACATAAGAACAACGAAAAATTAAAATAATGAAACTTTATTCGGTTAACAGCGGTTATTTTAAACTAGATGGCGGTGCCATGTTTGGTGTAGTGCCTAAATCTGTTTGGAGCAGAACCAATCCTGCTGATGATAATAATATGTGCAACTGGGCTATGCGTTGTCTTTTGGTTGAAATCGATAATCGTTTAATTTTAATTGATAACGGGCTTGGCGATAAACAAAATGAAAAATTCTTTTCGTATTATTCTTTACATGGAGATGATTCGTTGGAGAAATCACTAAAAAAGCAAGGCTTTGGATTAGATGATATTACCGATGTTTTTTTAACCCATTTACATTTTGATCATTGCGGAGGAAGTGTAAAATATACCGACGCCAATAAAACAAAATTAGAACTTACCTTTAAAAATGCGCAGTATTGGAGCAATTCCAAACATTGGGATTGGGCAACAAATCCAAACCCACGAGAGAAGGCAAGCTTTTTGAAAGAAAATATTATGCCCATAAAAGAAAGCGGTCAATTAAATTTTATTGATAAAGAATGTGAGTGGCTTCCCGGATTTGAAGTACTAATTGTAAACGGGCATACTGAGGGCATGATGTTACCGGTGATAAAATACAAAGACACTAAAGTTTTATTTTGTGCAGACCTGATTCCTTCAGTCGGACATTTACCAATACCTTATGTAATGGGCTATGATGTTCGGCCACTTGAAACGCTGAAAGAAAAAGAACGCATCTTGCAAAAAGCTGTTGCAGAAAACTGGACTTTGTTTTTTGAGCACGATTCAGTTAATGAATGTTGTAGTTTGACAAATACTGAAAAAGGAGTTCGTTCTAAAAATATGTTGAAGATTAGTGAACTTTAATTAGCGGCCCGCATTATATCTCTTGACAATAGTTTGTATATCGGAATGCTTTAGCGAATCACTTGTTATTAATTGCATTAAATTTTTATCCGCATTAAAAAAATATTCGGCGGTAACTTTATAATCCTTTCCCCTCCACTCCATTAAACTGTTATTGTCGCTTTTTTTCATAAGAAAAAAATCAGGCGGAGCTTTTGGTGATAAGCCAAGTGAGTAGGCATATAAAAAAACATTTCCAGCCTCTACGGTTTCCACAAATCGATTTCTTGCTTCAACGCCCAACATAAGCGTTTTGAACACTTTTTTGTTCCCCTTCTTATACCCTATGATATCATCGGGAGTATATTTAATCTTTTCTCCCTTTTCATCAATAAAATTTATTTTCTGCCAACTTATTTTATCATTGGGTTCCTTTCTGTCCTTAATTTTGCCCTTTATTGTGTCACCCTTCAAATTTATAATATAGCCCGCAACAAAACCATCTTGAGAAAAAGCGGCAACTGTAAAACATAGAATGAAGAAAAAAAGTAAAAACTTTTTCATTGGTGATATTGGTTATTAATGAATTGTGGTTTTGTTATCATCGTCTTCCTTTTTCTGAGGCCCCCGAAGATGAATTACCAGCCCGTTTAAAAAATTACGCAAAACCTGATCTCCGCAATCTTTATAATTCTCGTGATCCTCCGCTCTGAAAAAAGCGCCGAGTTCACTTTTGGTAATATTAAAATCTACAAGTTTAAGTATGTCTACTATCTGGTCGTCTCGTAATTTAAGAGCAACCCTTAGCTTTTTCATTACATCGTTATTATTCATGGCATAATTTTAAGAAAGTATTTCTCCAAAGACTTTAATTGTTTTTTCTATATCTGCATCTGTTAAGGCCGAACTTACAAATCCAACTTCATAGCCCGATGGGCCAAAATAAATTCCTCGCTCATGTAGTTTGTGATAAATGGAATTGAATTTTTTTATTCCTTCTGCCCCTATTTCATTTGCGCTTCGCACATGCTCCTGGTTTGAAAACGAAAACCAGAATATTGAACCAACTTGAAATGCCCTGAACTCTATCTTGCGCTTTTTAAATTGCTCCTCAATGCCGGAACAAAGTTTTTTTGTTCTCTTTTCTAAATCAGAATAAAAATTTGATTTCAAGCATTCTGTCAGCTGTGCAATTCCTGCAGCCATTGCCACAGGGTTTCCGCTGAGTGTTCCTGCCTGATACACATTTCCCTCCGGAGAAATGTTACTCATTATTTCTTTACTCGATGTGTACATTCCTACTGGAAATCCTCCGCCGATAATTTTTCCAAACGTCATAATATCGGGTTTGATACTATAATATCCTGCCGCGCCTTCAAATCCAATTCTGAATCCGGAAATAACTTCATCAAAAATTAAAAGTGTTCCGTGCTTGGTACAAATATCTCTGAGGAATTGTAAAAACTCCTTTCGTTGTAACAACAAACCATTGTTTGCCGGAATAGGTTCAATAATTATACAAGCAATGTCTTTTCCGTGTTCTTTAAAAGCTTGCTCAACGGCTGCTTCACTATCTAAAGAAACAACTAAAGTTTCATTGACAAAACTCTGGGGAATTCCTGCCGAAGAAGTATTTCCAAAAGTTACTAATCCCGAACCGGCTTTTACCAAAACAGAATCGGCGTGACCATGAAAGCAGCCTTCAAATTTTAAAATTTTATTTCGTTTCGTATATCCCCGAGCTAAACGTATTGCGCTCATCACTGCTTCTGTACCAGAACTTACAAAACGAATTTTCTCAACATACTTATGATTGGAAATAATTAACTCGGCCAATTTGTTTTCTAATTCTGTGGGCGCACCAAACGATGTTCCGTTTTGCATCACTTCACTTACCTGTTTTAAAACTTCATCATTTGCGTGTCCTAAAATAAGCGGACCCCAGCTGCAGCAATAATCAATGTATTCGTTTCCGTCAACGTCCCAAATATGCGAGCCTTTTCCCTTTTTAATAAATAGTGGCGTCCCTCCTACTGAGCGAAATGCGCGCACAGGCGAGTTTACTCCGCCGGGGAAATAATTTTTTGCTTTCTCAAATAAGGCAGCCGATTTAACGTTGTTAATCATAGAACACAAATATAGCCACAGATTTCACAGATTAAAATGGATTTTTTGTATTAATAGGAGCACATAGAATTAGCACAGATTATTTTTGTATTCATCCGTGAAAATCTGTGCAATCTGCGGCTTTGTTTAGTATTTTTGTATAAATTTAGCTATGATTTTAGGAGTTATTCCCGCGCGCTATGCTTCATCCCGTTTTCCGGGCAAGCCGCTTATTGATATACAGGGAAAATCAATGATACAGCGTGTTTACGAGCAAGCAAAGAAATCGCACAAACTAAAAGAAGTTATTGTTGCGACCGACGACGAAAGAATTTTGGCGCACGTTAAAAACTTTGGGGGTAATGCTGTTATGACCGCGGTAAACCACCCAAGTGGTACCGACCGTTGTTTCGAAACACTTCAAAAAAGCGGTAAAGATTTTAAATATGTTATAAATATTCAGGGCGACGAACCCTTTATTGATCCTTCACAAATTGATTTACTTGCAAAATTGTGTGATGATAAAACAGAACTTGCAACACTTATGATTCCGGTTGATTCACACGATGTATTGTTTGATACAGGCGAAGTAAAAATTACAATGAACAACCAACAGGAAGCGCTTTATTTTAGCAGAGAAGTGATTCCCCACATAAAAGGCGTTGAAAAAAAACTGTGGCATAAAAATTTTCAATATTACCGGCATGTCGGTATGTATGCCTACCGCACAGATATTTTGAAAAAAATTACCACCCTTATTCCTTCTGGATTAGAAAAAGCAGAATCGCTGGAACAATTACGTTGGCTGGAAAATGGTTATAAAATAAAATTAGCGATTACCGATTTTGATAGTCACTGTATAGATACGCCCGAAGATGTGGAGAAGGTTTTGAGATTGATGAAATTAGTTTAGTTCTTTGCTAGTGTTGTTTCTTTGGGCGTGCCCCTGCTCTTAACATTCTACTTCCTTTACAAAATCAACACTATGCAGGGCCGGGCTTTCGTAAGTCGCTTTTTTGCAACCATGTCTGTTCGAGCGTAGTCGAGAGCCGAGCAAATCTCTCCCATAAGAATTATCTGCAAAAAGAGCTCCAACACCGTTACTCAATCCCTCACGCAATGCCAGTATTCGCGTTAGCAATTGTAGCGGAAAGCCCGGAACCCGCCACCGAAAAATAAATTTATACAACTAATTTCTATCTGGCGGAAGAGGACTTGCGGCGTAAAGCGCGACCCCGTGTTCGAATTATCGAAAAAAGAAAATTAAAACAAAGAGGAACGCCCTCATAAGAATAACTCATACCATATTCAGTAAAACAACCATAATTTACTAACTTTGCCTCATGTCAATTAAAGTAGAAAATATTACAAAGTTGTATGGTGTTCAAAAAGCACTCGACGATGTTTCATTCGAAATTAAAAGTGGAGAAATTGTCGGCTTCCTTGGTCCGAACGGCGCGGGGAAAAGTACAATCATGAAAATTCTCACTTGCTATATTCCGCAAACAAATGGTAAAGCGGAAGTTTGTGGTTTTGATGTAAAAGAACAATCGCTCGAAGTACGCAGACAGGTTGGTTATTTGCCGGAGCATAATCCGCTTTATTTAGACATGTATGTAAAAGAATATTTAGAGTTTATTGGTGGACTGCATCACATCAACAACAAAACAGCGCGCGTAAAAGAAATGATTGAAACTGTTGGTTTGCAAGTTGAACAAAATAAAAAAATCGGCGCGCTTTCTAAAGGTTACAGACAGCGCGTTGGTTTGGCGCAAGCACTTATTCATAATCCGAAAGTTTTAATTTTAGATGAGCCTACTTCCGGATTAGATCCAAATCAGCTGGAGGAAATAAGAAATCTGATAAAAGAAACCGGAAAAGAAAAAACCGTAATGCTCAGCACGCACATTATGCAGGAAGTTGAAGCGGTTTGCGACAGGGTAATTATTATCAATAAAGGAAAGATTGTTGCCAATGATGAAACCGCCCACTTACAACAAACCTCTTCACAAAAACAGGTGTTGCGTGTAGAGTTTGATAAAGCAACAAGCGAAAGTTCATTAAAAAATATTGAGGGCGTTATAGAAGTAAAACAATTTGAAGGAAATATCTGGCACGTAATTACCGATGCAGATAAAGATATTCGTAAAGAAATTTTTAATTATGCAGTAGCAAATGGACTAAGTGTTCTCGCTTTACAAAAAGAAGAACAGAAACTGGAAGATATATTTAAACAACTCACTAAGTAGCCCATCGACAGGCTCAGGGTGACGGTATTATGTCAGGCGGAGGGGTTAAATGTCGAAGTCTCCTGTACAAAGATATGTTAAAAATTGCCCGCTTAAAAGCGGTTTTTTGACGGATAAAACCGTCCTGACAACTATTTACTCGTTATCTAAGCTCGCCTTTCTTTACGTTTTCCCTTACTTAAGTCTTTTCCCTTGAAACAATGTAGTTTATCGTTTATGCGGGAGAGCAAGTCTAATGTTTTTAGAATTTGTAATTATAGCCTATTCTAATGACTTGCGTTTCGTAATAATCCGTACTTACATATTTAAAACCATCGCCCTGAATATTCTTTTTTATTTGCATCGTGTTTAAAATATCAGTAGCGTTTAAAAATAATTCACCTTTTCCTTTTTGTATGGTTTTCTTCATTCCAATGTCTAAAGAAAAACGTTCGCCTATTTCTCCTTGCGGAATTATATCGGGAGCTAAATAAATGCCAGTTAATTGAAAATCAAAATTCTTAGGCAATTTAAAAGTACAATTCAGTTTCGCGTTTCCTGAATATATTTCCTGTGCGGATGCTGTAAATGTATTTGACACAGGATAAAGATTAACAACCGAAAAAGCATCAATTTTATTATTGTAAGCGTTTAGATTGAAATTCAACAGAAACCACTTGGTAATATTTTGAGATATCACAATTTCAATGCCGGTATTATAACTGCGCCCTGCGTTTTGCATGATAGAGTAAATTAATTTGGTGCTATCGGCACTTGCAATACGGGTAATTGTACCATCGGCTAAGCGGTGGTAAACTGCGGTATAGAAAAATCCTTTTTGCCAACTTGTTTTATAGCCCACCTCAAAGAGATTTGTGAACTGTGGGCGTAACGCAGGATTTCCAATTTTAATAATTTCCGCATCGTCGTATTTCGGGAATATACGAATGTCCACTTCATTTGGCCTATCAACCCTACGGTTATAAAATACCGAGAGTTTATTTTTATCATTTATTTTGAAAGCCAAACGAACGTTAGGAAAGGGTTGCGTGTAACTATAACCGTTGCTTTTATAGGTGTTGTGATTTGGATTTACTTTGTATTGTAAATCAACATACTCAACTCTTAAGCCTGCCTCTAATTCAAACTTTTTATTTTCGAGCACATAATTACCATATAGAGCGGGGATAGTTTCCTCGTAGGTTGCTTGACCGCCAGCCAAAGTATCGAGGGGCGAATTAATTCCGGGAATAAATAGCATGTTGGTTGGAATAACTCTTCGGCGGAATTTTAAACCGCCTTCAATACGCCCGTATTTTAATGGTTTAACATAATCAATGTTTAAATCTCCAACATGTTCGTCGGAAATTAATTTAAAAGCATCATGCCCCGTATAGGTTGGTAAAATATTATCGAAGAAATATTTTTCATCTTCGCGGTGAAATGTATAATTGAAACCAATGTTTAATTTATGCCCTGCTTGTTTAAATTTGTGTTCGTAAGCGGCGGATGCTGTAACGGTTGTTTTTAATTCGTCTTCTAAAAACTGCCACAAACGTTTCCTGTCTGTGTAATCGTAATTAAAAAAGGGCTCATCTCCACGGTCGAGAATTTTTTCGCTACTGAATAAGCCCGAAAGTGTAAATGCGTTTCTGTCGTTAATATTCCAGTCAAAACCTGCTTTTCCTGTACCAATTGTTGTTGTTCTGTTTCGCTTTGTTTGTTGGTGAATGATCTCTCCGTTTGAATAAGTACGTGTAACAAACTCATTTTTGTTAAGCGTTTGAGTATAGAGATAATCGCCTTGAAAGAAAACGTTTATTTTTTTCTTGCGATAGTTTAGGGATAGAGACGGATTTAATTTTGGTGTGTTTTGATACTGTGGTCTTATTGTTGGGAGGTTTTCTTTCTTAATCCATAAAGCACCCAAGCCAGCAGATAAACCCGCTTTGCCATTAAAGCCCTCTTGTTTATTTTTTTTGTAAATGATATTAATAATTCCTGCATTACCATTGGCATCGTATTTTGCGGATGGATTGTTTATGATCTCTATTTTTTCGATGGCAGAAGCGGGAATATTATCTAAGCCTGATTGATTTCCAAAACCTGTCAATGCTGTTTGTTTGCCATCAATTAGAACGGTTATTTTATCACTTCCACGTAATTGTACTTTGCCATCCTGCACGGTAACACCGGGCAAGTTTTGCATAGTTTGTAAAACAGAACCACCGCTTTGGCTAACGTTATCTTCAACGTTAAAAGATTTTTTGTCCATTTTTCCACTCACTTCATCTTGCTTAACACTAACTTCAACTTCGTTTAAGGTTTTGGAATTTTCTTCTAAATCTGTTGCGCCCAAATCTAAAAACTCACTTAAATGACCAACTAAAATAGCTTGCTTCTTTGTATTATATCCAATGTAAGAGATTATTAAATTATAGTGTCCCTCTTTTATATTTGAGAGGGTATATCTTCCCTCTTCATTTGTAATTGCGCCAGTAATAAAAACGCTATCTTTTTCGGTTTTTAAAACCACACTAACATATGGCAGGGGCGCTTTGTTTGTTTTGTCTTTTATAATACCCGAAACCGTTACATTTGAAACCTGACTTATTAAGGTAACTTGTACGAATAGGAATATTACTATGAAATATTTTATTTTAAAACTCATGGTTTAGTTCTTTACGAAGTTAAAAATCAATTCTGGATTAATCCTGTTGTTGGCAGGAATAATTGTATAGCAAGACACAGGCAAATGCCCGCACCTTGCTAAATACAATTTTAAAAGGAAACCCTTTTAGTTCACAACGTTTCCGCTTTCATCAAATAACAGGTCGGTTTTTTTGCCGCCTATTTTGAGTTCTGCTTCGTAAACTATTGAGTTATCTGAGCGCTCAATTTTTGCCGCTTCATCTATCTTGGCGTTAGGATGCTTTTTAGTAACTGCATCGGTAACCGCTTTAGGAAGTTCTGAAACGGGAATCTCTGTTTCTACCTCCTTTAGTTTACCATCGGGTAAATACAAGGCAGAAACTTCTTTGCTATTAAGCATAAATGAAGCTTCATATTCGCTGTTCTTTTCTTTTACCCATTTTACTTTTTTAGCAGTAGGGAATTTTTGGAAGAACGCAGTTTTAACAGCGTCCGGCACTTCTGTTGCACAAATGGTTGAAGCAGACAAAAGAATGCTTACAACCAAAATGATTAAATATTTCATATTGATTTATATTAAACGTTTTAAAATACTTTATTAAGATTGCTAATGAAAGTTAGCTAATCGGAGGTCGGAAGATATTACCAATAAAATCGAACTGATACACTTTGTTTGGTGTAATAACACTCGACTTAATGGTTTCTTTTGGTTGTGAAAGTTCTGGAATAGGGTGGAACATTAAAAAAGCAAATGAATAATTTATTTGATGATCGAAAGGTTCGTGTGGCTTTTGTTTGTCTCCGTTTTCATGCGCATCAAATATGCCGTCGATATTCATTAAGTGGTCGGTAATGAAATCTACTAAATTCATATCCTTATCTTCTGTTTCCTTACAATGGGCGTATAGCTCAGGAAGATTGGGGATGACAGAAAAATCTGCTGAAGGCAAAATAATTGAGCCGATTGAATAATAAGCTAATACCAATATGCAAATTGCCTTTTCATTGAATACCTAACGTAAAGATAGGGATTTTATTGCGAATTCGATATGGAATTTTACTCTAGGGTTGCAATTTATCCTCTATTCTTTTCAAAATCTCTAATTGCTTGGCTTGGCTATCGAATAAAATTTTGATTTGGTCTTCCAACAGCAAGTCTATTTTTTGATGCAAACTTCTTACTTCTAATTCTGCTTTAAGATTTATGAGGTAGTCATTTTCGTTGCGCTTTCTATCTTTTTCTTCTTTACGATTTTGGCTCATCATTATTATGGGTGCTTGTAGAGCAGCAATTGCCGACAAAACTAAATTCATAAGTATAAAAGGGTATGTATCAAATTGATAATACTTGGGTAAAAGTGTGTTGAATAAAATCCATACTGTTAGTACTACTGAAAAGGAAATAATAAATTTCCAACTGCCGCCAAAAGTTGCCACCTTATCGGAAATACTTTGACCTTTACTTAGTATTTCTTTTGGCTCATGCAAAAGATTTTCAATTATTAATTTTTCCTCAGCAATTGTTTGCTTAACGATTTGTTGTAACTTATTTAATTGTTCTTCTTCTGATTTAAGAAGTTGGTTTGAATCCTGACTCATAGGTAAAATTTATTAATTGCTTTAGGCAGAGTGATTTTGAAACAAGATAGATAGAAAAGATTAGATAGTTATAGTATTACATCAATAACTGAAGTTATTAAAAGATAAAGTCCTCCCTTTAGACATATGTACTTATCAGTTAAAGCCCAAATTGTAGCTTCGACATAACTATCTCCTTCTTTAGCATGAAAAACAATTTTACATTTTTGCTTTTCAATATTTCCTAAAATTGAACCGCTAATAAGTTTATTATTTCTTTCGGTTTTTTGAGCCTCATTTTCAAGCACATCTTTTGGTGAGAAGTGTAATTTAGCAATTTCTTTTACCTCTATTTTTTTTACGTTCATGATTTCTGCTTTTAGATGAATAATTATTAAATGCCAAAATTTTTGTGGGTTGATTTCAGTAATTTCATTTATCTTAATTCTCTTTCTGTTTTACGAATTACCAATTCTACTAATGAACATAATTCAAGGTTTGTATTTGAAAAATTTAAGCCATTAATTTTAATAAATTCTATAAGGGGTTGTTTATCTACGGTTTCCAGTATTATTTTGTTTTGCAAAAATTAATATTTTAGGTGTAACGATTGACTCGCCAACACCCCTGAGAAATTTCTACTGATAATTAAAAATAATCTCAGAGGGAAGGCAAGCTTCTTAAATACTATTTTATCGTTTAAAATAAAGTATAGATTTTATTTAGTATATATCTAATTTAATAAGTAGTTTTTTATTATACTATCTCCATCCTCCACCTAATGCTTGATAAATACTGACTTTAGCATTCATTTGCTTCGTCTTGATTTCGATAAGTTCCATTTTTGATTTCAGAACTTCGCGCTGAGTTAGTAAAACTTCAATATAATCTGCTCTGGCTGATGTGAAGAGATTATTTGCAATGATGATGGATTGTGAAAGTATCTCTACCTCTTTTGATTTAGTAGAATAACTTTTGGAAAAATTACTTTTTCTTGATTGCTGATTAACAACATCTATGTATGCTTGTAGTATTGTTTGTTCATAATTGTAAACTGCCTGAATCTGTTTGGCATTCGCATTATAATAAACAGCTTTTATACCATTTCTGTTTATCAGTGGTGCCATTAAGTCTCCTGCCAATGATAAAAGTATTGATTGGGGATTAATCAGGAAGGCCGGATTAAATGCTTGAAAACCCAGTCCGCCTTGAATTTTAAAAGCTGGATAAAAATTTGCCCTCGCTACTTTTACATCCAGTTTGGTGGCTGCCAATTGCAATTCAGCTTGTCTTACATCTGTTCTGTTTGATAGTAGTTGAGAAGGAATTCCAGTATAAACAGAATCAATGCCCGTATTAATAAAATTGGTAGAATTCCTCTGTACGGGTTGCGGAAATCGGCCTGTCAGAAAATTGATTAGGTTTTCTGTTTCAACAATTTTCTGTTTAATTTCATATTGAAGATTGATTGTATTGAGCAATTGCGCTTCAAATCTATTTACAGCAAGTTGAGTGAGCTTGGCTGCTTCCTTCTGTTGCTTTACAATTTGTAAAGCGTTGCTTTGAATTTCAATATTTTTTTGGACTACATCTAACTGGTTGTCAAGTGCCATCAACTCGTAGTATGAATTGGCAATTTCTTTAACAAGATTTGTTACAAGAAGATTCTTTCCTTCAGTGGTTGCGAGATATCTCATCACTGCCGATTTTTTGGAATTGCGCAATTTTTTCCAAATATCTATTTCCCATGAAGCAAATGCTCCAAAAGAATAATCGGATACTGACTCAATAATATCCTTTTTGGTTTTAAAATCCACATTATCTTCAACGGCTCCTTGCCATGTGTATTTAGGGATGGGTTGAAAACCTACACCACCGCGTAACCCAACAAAAGGAAGGTATTCTCCTTTACGCGCTCTTATTTCATTCTTATTGATGATGATCTCTTGTATGGCTATGTTTAATTCCTGATTATTTTTCAATGCCGAGTCAATTAATACAGCGAGATCGGGATCTGAAAAATATACTTTCCAGCTAATTTTTGCTGTATTAGTTGAATCTTGTGAATTACCATAGCTCTGTGGAACAGATTTATTTTCCGTTTTTGTGATCTTGAGTGACGGAATACATCCTCCAAGCAATAATGTTACGAGTATTGCTATATGTGTTTTATGAATTTTCCTTTGCAACATTTCTTTTCAGGATTTTTGTTACTATTTCTTTAATTTTTTTGGTCATAGACGCCTCTGATTTGTTTGATACAAAATCTTCACTAAGAGGATTATCATCCTGATCTTTAATAAGCTTTTTGCCTTCAGCCATTTTTCCAAATATATAATACAGTCCGGGCACAATAATAACTCCGAAAATAGTTCCGAAGAGCATACCGCCAAGTGCGGATGAACCTATAGTATGATTACCAACAGCACCAGGTCCGGTTGCAACTACTAAAGGAATTAATCCGGCAACGAACGCAAACGATGTCATTAAAATAGGACGGAAACGCGCACGCGCTCCTTCAATTGCAGCTTCCAGAATGGTTGCTCCTTTCCCGTGTTTCTGAACAGCAAATTCTACAATCAGAACGGCGTTTTTTCCAAGCAATCCTGTGAGCATTATCAGTCCTACTTGTGCGTAAACATCATTGGCCAGCCCCATCATTTTTAAAAGCAAGAATGAACCAAATATTCCCGGTAGAATAGAAAGAAGCACTGCAAACGGCAGTAAAAAACTTTCATACTGTGCAGCCAGAATTAAATATACGAATAGTATAACAACTAGGAATATGTAAATAGCTTCATTTCCTCTTTTTGCTTCGTCGAATGAAAGCCCTTGCCAGGCAATGTCATAACCTTGCGGTAAAGTTTGCTTTGCGACTTCCTGTATAACTCTGATTGCATCTCCTGAAGAATAACCTTGAGCAGGAACTCCGTTAATTAAAGAAGAGAGGTATAAATTGTACCGCGATATTTCATTAGGCCCTTGTGTCTTTTTCATTTTCATAAAAGATGAATAAGGAACCATTTCATCCTTTTCGTTTTTCACAAACAAATTCAAAATATCTGATGGTTCCTTCCTGTATTCGGGACTGGCTTGTGTATATACCTTGTAATAATTATTGAACCTTATAAATCCTTGTTCGTATGTACTGCCAATCAAAACATTCAAATTTTCCATTGCTTTTCCAATGGAAACTCCCTTTTGCATGGCCATTTTATTATCAATGATCAATTCGTATTGAGGGTACTTAGCCGAGTAAGAAGCAAATAATCCGGTGAGTTCTTTTCTTTTTCTGAGTGCATTCACAAAGTCATTGTTAACTTTATCAAACACTTGATAATCGACATCACTGTGCTTGTCTAATAAACGGACAGCAAAGCCATCAGAAGAACCATAACCCGGTACAGAAGGCGGCTCAAAGTATTCAATGGTAGCAGGAAGGTCTTTTGATCTTTCTTCTAGCTCTTCAATTATTTGTTTTGATGAATGTTTTCTATCCGCCCAATCTTTTAAATTGATCAAACAAGTACCAGCATTAGACCCTCTTCCTTCAGAAAGAATTTCATAACCTGCAAGGGAAGTTACCGATTGAACACCTTCTACTTCTTTTGCGATATGCTGAAGTTTTGTTGATATTTCATTTGTTCTTTCAAGTGTAGTTCCCGGAGGTGTTTGAATAATTGCATAGATCTGACCCTGATCTTCATTAGGAATAAATCCGACAGGAAGAACTTTGTTTACGTGCTCAGTTTGCTGACGAACTAAATGATTTCATTGAAGAGAGAAAAATAGAACAGTTTGAAAAAAGAATAAATGAACGCTTTGCTTCTATAATTACGTCCATAGGCAAGGAAACTGGTAGTTTAATGTCCAAAGGAGGAGAAATTCAAAAGATAATTCATAGTATTAATAAGGATTTTGAACAAAGAAATTTTGTTGGGGCTATCAAAAAAATAGAATTGCAATGGGATAATAGTAGTAATCCTGTGGTGAGCATATTGCTCGCAATAAAAAAATTCAATGATGAAAATATAAATGAATTAGGTACTCCAAACTTATTTTCCGGGAATGACCAAGGTTCAAAAAACAAAAAGGCTGTTGATCTGCTTAAAGAACTAATTAAACAAATTACAACTTTTGGAAAGAAAACCATCTCGCTTTCAGATTCCTTTGAATTAAAGTTCAGGATTCAGGAAAACCAAAACGATACCGGATGGGTGGAGAAGCTCGCAAATGTAGGAAGCGATGGAACAGACATTCTTGTCAAAGCCATGATAAATATTATGCTCTTGAATGTTTTTAAAGATGGAGCATCCAAGAGGTTTAAAGATTTCAGATTACACTGTGTTATGGATGAAATAGGCAAGCTTCATCCTAACAATATCAAAGGGATATTAAAATTTGCTAATGATCGTAATATTCTTTTGGTCAATGGTTCTCCAACTGAAAATAATGCAATTGATTACAAACACATTTATAAACTAGAAAAGGATGAAAAAAGTTTTTCTAAAATAAAAAGAATTATTACTAATCACGCTTTAGCATGAGTTTTCCATTGAACATAGCGAAAAAATTAAAGCAGCTGCTTGATAAGGTAGAAATACCATCCAGTAAACTCAAACATGCTGTAATAACCGAACTAATTGAAGATGGTGTAATACAAGTTAGAAATATTGGTAAAAGTCAACGAATGTATTATGTAAATAAGCCGGAAAGTTTAACTGCATACATTGCGAATCATTTTGGAATTTCAAGTTTAGAAAATTATATTGAATATCAAAAAAAAGATACAGGCACACGAAATGAATCTGTTCTGATAAGTTCGGATTCCAAGTTAAAGCAGGTTAGGACATTTAAAGGATTTCTAGTTAATTGTTATCAACCAATTGATGCGCTTCTTTCTGAAAAGCCATTTATAATTAATCCTTTGGAAGGAACATACACTTTTATATATGATTATGAGGATTTTAAAGTTCCGACCAGCATAACAATTGTCGGAATTGAAAACCCTGAAAACTTTAAAGAAATTCAAAAGCAGAGGTCCTTATTTAATAATATTTCTCCGCTGTTTGTGTCTCGATATCCACAAAATAAAGACTTAGTAAAGTGGTTAAAAAGGATTCCCAATGAATATTTGCATTTCGGAGACTTCGACTTTGAGGGGATTAATATTTATCTAAATGAATATAAAAAACACTTGAATGAAAAAGCCTCTTTTTTTATTCCACATCATATCGAAAACTTATTAAAGACTAACGGAAATAGAGAGTTATATAATAGGCAACTTGAAAGAAGGCCAGACGAAAAAGAAATTACGGAAAAAGAAATTATAAAGTTAATTGCTCTTATTGACAAATATAAAAAGGGATTAGAACAGGAAATATATATTAATAATTGAATTTTAGAGAATAGGTAAAGAAATGAAAAAAGATTTAAATACTATTTTTAACGAGTTGGTTTCGCGATATGTAAAAACTATTGAGAAGGACTATCAATCACGTTATAAGAAAGCAAAAGACAAAGTATTTATAAAAGACGAACTCAAAAAAGGAACTGACTTTATCCTTGACTGGACATGGCTTGATATTTCAAAAGGCAAACTTATTGGGGCTTTCGCAGATAGGTATAAGCGAGGTGAAGATATTGAAGTTATTCTTGGCGACATAAGAAAAATGTACGGAGAAATTGAAGACGAGCTTCCTTTCAAGCGAATAGAAAACGGTAAAAAAATTACGCTCTATTTAAGCGAAGAAGATCAGGCACTAAAAAAGCTGGCATTAGATCAACGCAAACTATTAAAATTGTTGATTCGGGATACTGCATACCGGGAAATACAAAAACATTTACCCCTTATGTTTGATGAATCGGGAAGTACCCCGGTGGCGACGACTCATCCTATAAAATGGACTGGAAAAAGAGACAATAAAAATGAGTTTGTTCAACTTATTTACGGCTTACATAAGGCCGGATATATCAACGAGGGTAAAGGAGAGATTACCAAGATAGTAGAAAGCCTCGCCGGGGTATTTAAAATTGATTTGGGAAAGGGTTGGCAGGCCAACCACTCTTCCAGTATTCATAAAGCAAAAAACAATTATCAGCCTCCGGTTTTTGATAAAATTAAAGAAGCCTATCATGAATATTTTCAGGATCAAATCGAAAGCAAAAAGAAAAAATAGCGTTTCAGGATTTTAATAGTTTATCGATAAGGACGGGTATTTATCCGTCCTTATTTATTTTATATCAGGACTTATCTGTCAACATCTTACGGAAATTCTACTCCAAGCCTACCCCAAGTAGGAGGCAAACCTCATAGTATAGGGCTTCCTTTACATCATAAAACCAAAAAAACAAAAGTAAAAGAGTAAAAAACTGTCAGGATCAATAGTGGTCAGGACAAACTTAAAAACAAAAAGACATGGAAAAGAGAACATCAATTATCGGTATCCCTCAATGTGTAGCATCGCATACATTAAAATGCTTGAACCAAAACAACATTAGCTGTCAATACGAAGGATTAGATCAAGCAGGACGGCTATTAATGAGACTAAATTATCTGTCAGATCAGGACGGATATTTACAAGAACTAATTACGGAAATGGAAGAAGACGAAAAATCATTCACCTCACTTCTTCAAATAGGCTCATTAATTTTTTTGAATGAAATCGCTAAGGTAAAGGCTTCTTTAGAATTAGCACAAATAATAAAGAAAGATGGAAACAAACAAAACTAACACAACTACAACACCCAACGCAGGATTTGACCTTAATGGATTATTAAGCAGTCCCGGATTAGGTGAGTTAATTAAGCATTTACTCTCAGCAGGCGGTGCGGCTTTATTCAATTACCTGATGTCGATAAAACCAATGCAGGAAAAGATTGAAGCGTTGACAAAAGAAAATAGTGCGTTGAAGGAAAAAGTTGAGAATACAGAAGAACGATTAGATGAATTAATTACAGGGCTTAACAAAAAGTTCAAAGCAAAAGAGATCGAAGAAGAAATGCCTGGTAAGGAAGATGACTATTTTCAGGTAAGGCGAAAAGACAGATCACTAACTGAAAGAAAACGAAAGTATTTAAATTAAATATTATTGAATATGAAAAGCGAAGGAATCACAGATGAGATTATTAAAATACCGCAGGATATGATCCTTGATATTTTATCAATTCTATTAAAAGAAGAATTAAAATATGAAATAACGGAAGTTCTTGAGAATCGGGCAATGGCTGTTTTTGCAATAGGAATTGATCAGAGTAAACCGAGACAATTAAAAGCGTTTCAAAACATTCAGGATTTACTTCATGCTTACCATGAGTTTCGATTTTCAGAAAATGAAACTTTAAACTGGAGGGATAACTAATGGAATATCTGTGTTCATATTGTAATAAGCCATTCTTGCCAAAAAGGACGGATTCATTATACTGCTCTCATTCATGCAGACAGTTTGCCTATGTATTAAGAAAGAGCAATAAAGAACCATTAAAAGATGTGTCTTTGGTAAAGGTGATCCCTTCGGATGAAAAAACACCTGAAATGCGTCAAAAATTAGTGGAACAAAATCTTGGTAAAATTCAACACCTGTCAAAGTCGGAAGAATTAAAGGAAAATATTAATGAAATAAATAATTTATCCGTCAGGACGGAAAAAGAATTAGCTGTCAATGCTGAAACGGAATTAGCCGTCAAGACGGATGAACAAAAGATTACACTGCCAGTAACAATTAAAAATAAATCAGTAGCCGTCAAGAGTGATTACACAGATCATCAATCCCGATATGTAATGCAATTGGAGCGTTTACAGATAGAAAGGGATGTGTGGTATGGTTTAAGCAAGTTTTTTGATGAAGCTGATGAGGCAGGATTGTGGGTGAGCGAAAAATATCGTTGTTTAATTGATGTTTTGCTCACGTTTACAGAAATGAAGCGAATTGAATTAGATGATCTGAAAGAAGTTTGTAATGCCTTCACGGATGTTATAAACTCAGATTATTATCAATGTTTACACCAAAGCTATCCATACACCACTGAAATAAAAAAATTAAGGGATCAAATAAAAACCACCTGTATTAATCCTCTGAAAGAGCAGTTTAAATATCGGATAAGTCGCGAGCAAAAACAAAACCTGATCGTAACTCGTTTTGAATTATCCCAATTTGTTGGCAAAATTAAATTCAGTGAGTTAAAGTTCAGAGAAAAATAATTTAATAAAGAAAGGAGGAGATCATGAAATACAATTAATAATTCAGAAAAGAGAAATCATTAAAACAATAACATTAAAAACAAAAAAATTATGGCGAAGCAAAATAAAACAAGACAATTTGAAATTCCGAAAGATTTTATAGGGAATTTTTTTGGAGCATTAGAAAATACTGATCTGGCTTATGAGCTGGTTGAAGTGAATGAAGGTGATGAACTGGTGGTTGAAGTTGAGTATGATTCAAATGAAAGAGATGATGTAATGAATCTCATTGAATTACTTGATGACTTTTATGAAGAAGTGGAGACTGAAGAGTAAACAAGTTATTGAAATAAATGTCTCGAAATATCAGTGAAATCAGGCATTTCGGGGTGTTAATAAAAGTACTTTTATATGAGAAAGATTATGTGTATATTAGATTTGAAAGTAGGAAGGAGTGTTGCTTTTTTTGGCAATCTCCTCCTAAAAAGAGTGTTCTTTGACAAGCTGGGAAACAAAAATGTACTTAGAAAGGTGAGCCATGATTAAGCGGGTGAATGAGTTGAGCCTTGAAAGAGCCAAAGCTCTTTTAGGCAAAGAAATCTCTGAAGAGAGATTGAAAAAGGTGGTGGAACGAATTAAAGCATTTTGCAAAGTTGCTTATCAGTTGTATTCTAAAACAAATACTACTGAAATCGAAAGTGATAATGTGAGACAACTTTATGTCGAACCACCGGATGAATTCACTAACGCTGCTTAAAACAAATTATCATGGAAACAAATCACTTATTTAAAATTTTCGGGAAAGGAAAAAAAACAACCCGAATAGAAACAAACGAATGTGTAGTCTACACTCGTGTATCAAGTGCAAAACAAATGGATGGCCTTAGTTTGGAAGTTCAGATGAAGGGCGCAAATGAATACGCTGAAAGACACAAACTAATTGTACGTGAATATTTTGGCGGTACTTATGAAAGTGCCGCTAAGGATGAGCGCAAGGAGTTTCAGAGAATGCTTGCATACCTGAAAAAGACCAAGTATAAAATCTCCAAAATTCTCGTTTACAGTCTGGAGCGTTTTTCACGGAATGACAATTCTATTTGGCTGATTATTCAATTAAGAAAATTGGGAATAGAGATCATTTCGACCACCCAACCAATTGATACTACCAATCCTGCCGGAGTGATGCAACAAAAAATGCTTTTTATGTTCGGAGAAATGGACAATGCATTGAGAAGACAGAAATGCATGGCAGGAGTAAAAGAACATTTGATACAAGGCGAATGGGTAACAGCTTCGCCCGTTGGTTATGATACAGTAAAGCATAATAAGGAACGTAAAATTGTAGTAAACGATACAGGTTTAATCATTAAAAAAATGTTCTATTGGAAAGCCAAAGAACGGATGCCTAATGTTGAAATACAAAAACGTCTTAAAAGCTACGGACTGAATTATTGCCTTCGGAGAATCGGAGAAATACTTACAAACCCTTTCTACTGTGGTAAGATGGTGCATAAAGCATTGGAAGGTGAAGTGGTGGATGGTAAGCATGAGAAAATAGTTTCAGAAGCTATTTTTTTAGAAGCCAATAATATTATGGCTGAAAAGAAACTCGGCCTACAAACCAAAAAGGAACGCCCTGAGATCGCTTTAAAGCGGTTTATGAAGTGCGCTACTTGCAACCAACCAATGAGAGGCTACATTGCAAACGGATGGAACGTGCCTTATTATAAATGCAACACACCGGGATGTAAGTGCAACCGCAATGCAAACGAAGTGAATAACAAGTTTGCGAAAATGTTAGAGGGATATAGAATTGATAAAACATTTCTCCCTTTAATAAAAGAGCAGTTGTATTTAACCTTTCAGAATCACAACGCAGGACTTAAAGAAAGCGAGGAAATGATTAGCCGTCAAATGACGGATATCCGTCATAAACTCGAAAGGCTGGAAGAGCGTTTCATACTGGAAGAACTGACTGGTGAACTTTATAATAAGTATAAAGCCAAGTTCGAGAAGGAAACCGAAGAATTAGAGGCACAAAGGGCGAATAATAAAATAGAGATGTCGAAGTTAGAAGACTTCATTTCTGTAAGCCTTGAGTTCGCCTGTAACCTTCGTGAAATGTGGGCTTCCGGCGACTATACCCAACGCCAAGAACTACAGAATGCCCTCTTTGAGGCCGGAATTGTGTATGATCGCCAAAAAGATGAATGTCGAAGTACAGGAGACAATGAATTTATTATTGAAATCGCCGAATTATCAGGCGATTTCAGTAACTTTCCCACTGCAAATAATAAAATTATTCAGCTAACTTCGGTTGGCGCACGTCGAGCGGAGTCGAGACGCGGGAAAAACACAACATTTAGAAAACTTGAAAATTCTCATCATACGCTTTTCTTCCATTGGGGATATTGTTCTCACAACACCCATCGTTCGCTGTTTAAAGAAGCAGATACCGAATTGCGAAATACATTATTTAGTCAAGAAAAATTTCCTTTCCGTCATTAAACACAATACTTACGTTTCTAAAATTCATGCAATAGAAAATAAAGTAAGTGAGTGCATAGAAGAATTAAAAAAAGAAAGCTTTGATTACGTCATCGACTTACATCACAATCTCCGCAGCTCGCAAGTAAAACGCGCTTTGAAAACAAAGTCGAGCAGCTTCAATAAGCTGAATGTAGAAAAATGGTTGCTTGTCAATTTAAAAATCAATAAACTTCCAAACGTTCATATTGTCGACCGGTATTTTGAAACGGTAAAAGGACTTGGTGTTACCAATGATAATTTGGGATTGGATTATTTTATTGCAGAAGATGAAAAAGTAAATACACAAACTCTTTTCGGAATAGAAGCAGGCAAATATCATTGTCTGGTTGCGGGTGGTTCTTATTTCACAAAGCAAATTCCACTTAATAAGTTGCAAGATATTTGTACGGCAAGCGACAAACAAATAATAGTTCTTGGCGGAAAAGAAGATGTCGATACGGGTGTAGTATTAGCAAGAGAATTCCCCGGAAAAGTTTTTAATGCCTGCGGGAAATTAAGCATCAATCAATCTGCCTCAGTAATTGAGCAAGCAGATAAAATAATTACCAGTGATACCGGACTCATGCATATAGCCTCCGCATTTAAAAAAGATGTTTTCTCACTCTGGGGAAACACAATCCCCGAATTTGGCATGTATCCTTACCTCCCCGGAAAAAACAGTAAAATTTTAGAAGTCAAAAATCTTTCGTGCCGACCTTGTTCTAAACTCGGCTACAAAAAATGTCCTAAAAAACATTTTAAGTGTATGAATGAGATTAATACAAAAGAGATTTTTTTGTGATCATACGTGATTATTGGTTGATGATTATTTTTTTGGTTTCTTCCCGATAGCTATCTGTACCTTTTTCTGAAATTAGTTTGATGAAATAAATTCCGTTTGCTTCAGCGGAGAGGTCAATGGTAATTGGGCGGTTGGTTACTAACTGCTGTATTTTCTCTCCGTACACATTATAAAGTTCTATTTTGTATTCACTGCTGCTGCCTACTGCCGGTTGTATTTGTTCCGAAGGAATGGATACCCAAAACACTCCGCTGGAGGGATTTGGAAAAACACTTACTCCGGTCTCAAAATTATTTTCTTCTATACCTGTTAGGCCATCAAGTTTCACAATAAAAATATCATACCCTCCTGCACTTGCATTCGTCAGCATAATTGTTCCGAAGCTGAGGGTGGAACTCTGAAAACCACCTGTCGCGATGATATTTCCTCCTGCATCAGCGGTGCAACTGTAACCATAATCATTATTAGTTCCACCCTCGCTTTTAGCCCAGAGGACATTTCCGCTTGGGTCATATTTCACAATAAACAGATCAAGAGTGTTTCCTGTAACATCTGCATTCGTCAGCGTAGTTGTTCCGAAGGTGATGGAGGGACTCCGAAAAGCACTTGTCGCGATGATATTTCCGCTGGCATCGGTGCTGCAACTCTGACCAAAATCGTTATAAGTTCCGCCCGCGCTTTTAGCCCAGAGTACATTTCCGCTTGGGTCGTATTTCACAATAAAAATATCAGCAGAGTTGGTTGTACCTGCATTCGTCAGCGTAATTGTTCCGAAGGTGATGGAGGAACTCCAAAAATCACCTGTCGCGATGATATTGCCGCTTGCATCGACGCTGCAACTGTAACCCGCGTCACTATTCGTTCCACCCGCACTTTTCGCCCAGAGTACATTTCCGCTTGGGTCGTATTTCACAATAAAAATATCAGCAACACCTGCGCTTGCATTCGTCAGCGTAGTTGTTCCGAAGCTGAGGATGGGACTGCTAAAATAACCCGTGGCGATGATATTGCCGCTTGCATCTACGCTGCAACTCTGACCATAATCATAATTTGTTCCGCCCGCGCTTTTAGCCCAGAGCACATTTCCGCTTGGGTCGTATTTCACAATAAAAATATCACCTCCACTTGCATTCGTCAGCGTAGTTGTTCCGAAGGTGATGGAAGGACTCAGAAAATAACCTGTCGCGATGATATTGCCGCTTGCATCGGTGCTGCAACTGTAACCATAATCATTACCCGTTCCGCCTGCGCTTTTAGCCCAGAGCACATTTCCACTTGGGTCGTATTTCACAATAAAAAAATCAACATAACCTACATTTGTATTCGTCAAAGTAGTTGTTCCGAAGGTGAGGGAGGGACTATAAAAAACACCCGTTGCAATGATATTGCCGCCTGCATCGGTGGTGCAACTCTGACCATAATCCTGACTCGTTCCACCTTCTCTTTTAGCCCAGAGGTAGTTGGGGGTTTGGGAAAAACAGTTAGTAGTTGACAGCCCACCTGCCAACATTAATAGTAAAAGAAGTCGGGCAGGTTGGCAGTTGGAAAAACCAGCCAACAACAAAATGCGGGAGTAGAAAAGTTTTTTCATGTTGTTCATTTTATGATGATACTCAAATTTAGACAATAATTTCCTGGGATACAACTCAACTTTGTAACTGGTCGTTTTTAACAATTAAGTGGCGGGATGATTGAGAATGGCAAGGATAAAGATGATGAGATACTGAAACAAGTTAAGCATGACGCATTAGGTCTACTTCCCCATCTCCTTCTCCAAATAAATTTTCAATTTTTCGAAATTAAGATTTGAGCGAATCGTTCCGTTAACCGACATAGAAACTCCGCCGGTTTGTTCGGAGACAATTAGTGCAACTGCATCTGTACTTTCTGTAACACCAACTGCTGCGCGGTGACGCATACCATAGTGTGCTGGGAATTGTTCCTTCTCCGTAACAGGCAGCACACAACGAGCAGCAACAATTCTGTTTCCTCTAATAATAATTGCGCCATCATGTAATGGAGAATTTTTAAAGAAAATGTTCTCTAACATTCTATCACTTACCGAAGAATCAACGGGTTCTCCACTATTAATATAAAAATTTAAATCGCTGTTGCGAGCCAAAACTATAAGTGCGCCTGTTTTGCTTTCGCTCATTTTAAAACAGGCCTTTATCAATGGTGTAAAATCAACTTTGGCGTATTGCTCAACAAAGCCACTTTTAGTGGGATGAAAAATCTTGTTTAAATATTTATTCCTGCTCAAAAATTCGCTGCTGCCAATAAATAATAAAAATCTTCGTAGCTCCTGCTGAAAAACAACAATGATTGCAATAACACCCACATCAATAAATTTTCCGAGTATAGAGCCAAACAATTTCATGTCAAACGCGCGAACGAAAATCCACACGACATAAATTGCTGTAATGCCAATGAAAACACTTACGGCAGGCGTGCCCTTAACGATGTGATATAAATTGTAAAGTAAAATGGCAACCAGAAAAATATCAAGCGCATCTATCCAGCGCACCGTGATAAACAATATGAAAGGCTGCAACGCGTGCATGCTTAACAATTTGTTTCGTTAACAATATAAAGCGGACGATTTCTTATGTCGGTCTGTAAGCGACTGATGTATTCTCCAATAATTCCCAAACAAATTAATTGTACTCCGCCAATGAAAGAAACGGTAATCATAAGCGATGCCCAACCTTTTGGCATACCGGTGCCAAAAAAGAAATAAGCTAAAAGCGCATACAATATTAACACCAACGAAATGCCCGACACAACAAATCCCATAATTGTTGCAATGCGCAATGGCACATTTGAAAATCCGGTAATGCCATCAAAAGCAAGTCGGAATAATTTTTTATACGTGTATCCCGGTTCTCCTGCGGCGCGTACATCTCTGTCGTATTCTACAAAAGTTTGTTTAAAGCCAAGCCAGGCAATTTGTCCGCGTAAAAATTTATGTTGCTCGGGCATGTTCTTTAAAACTTCTGCCACCTTGCGTGTCATCACTCTAAAATCACCTGTGTCTAAGGGAACATCAACGTTTGAAATTCTTGCAAGCAGGCGGTAAAAAGTTTTGTATGCGAATTTTTTAAAAATGTTTTTATCTTTTCTCGATTTGCGTTTTGCGTACACAACTTCGTTTCCTTGTTTTATTAAAGAAACCATTTCTTCAATCAGCTCGGGAGGGTCTTGTAAATCGGCATCAATGATTGCAATGATATTTCCTTTGCACATATCAATTCCTGCTGTAACAGCAATCTGGTGACCGAAATTTCTGCTGAAATCAATATATCTTACATGAGAATCAGCTTGGGCTAATGCTTTTATTAATTGTAAAGAACTGTCTCTGCTGCCATCGTTCACAAAAATTAATTCATAACTCATTCCTGTTTTTTCTACAACAGGACGTAAGCGTGTAACTAAATTGGGAATGTTTAGTTCTTCGTTATAAATGGGTATGATGACAGAAAATTCGACCATAAATTATTCTGCCTTGTAAGTAAGAATGTTGTGTGTGTCTCCATCACGGTAATCCGTTTTAAAATATGTGCCGTCGCAAGAAATAACTTTAAATGGCCATGTTTCGCTTCCGTCAGCCAATTTTAATTGGAGAATTCCTCCTTTTGTAAAGGTTCCGAATTTTTCAATGCCTTTATACATTATCTTAAATGAATTGTCGCCCTTTAATTCCAGCCAATCATTTTTCATTTCCGGGTTCGGGTCTTTTTCCTGAGAGAATTTTTCTACTTTGTATATTTTCCATTTTTTATCTGCATAACAAGCGCCGGCAGCGCTTTGCGTTGCTCCTGTTTTTTTTACTGGCTTTTTTTCTTGTGCTAACATTGTTGTTCCTAACAATAATGTAAGTGCTAAAAGAATTGTTTTTGTGTTCATGTTGTTTTGGTTTTTTTAATTTTTGTAACATGGTGTTCGCCTAAAAAGGCTCGGGTCATGCTGTTTGTTTTTTAATTAAACTTTATTTTTTGTATTTTAACTTATAACAAATAACTATTAACTGATAACTATTTTTTCACTAAGATATGTAATTCATTTAATTGTTCGTTGCTAATCTCACTCGGACTATCAATCATCACATCTCTGCCCGCATTGTTTTTTGGGAAGGCAATGAAATCACGAATAGAATCGCTGCCCCCAAACATAGAACAAAGTCTGTCGAAACCAAGTGCAATACCGCCATGTGGAGGCGCGCCGTATTCAAAAGCATTCATTAAAAATCCGAATTGATTTTGCGCCTCTTCTTTTGTGAAACCCAAAATCTCAAACATTTTAGCTTGTAATTCTTTGTTGTGAATTCTGATAGAGCCTCCGCCAATTTCAACTCCGTTTATAATTACGTCGTATGCGTTTGCACACACTTTTCCCGGATCCTTTTCCAACATAGAAATATCTTCCGGTTTTGGAGAAGTAAAAGGATGATGCTTTGCGTGCCATCTTCCTGCAAGTGATGCTAAAAGATTCGGGTCGCCTTCGTTCCATTCTAACAATGGAAAATCAGTTACCCAAAGACAAGAAAATTTATTCTTGTCGCGCAGACCTAAACGCGTTCCCATTTCTAAGCGCAATTCAGATAATGCTTTTTGTGTTTTTTCTTCTTTACCAGAAAGGACTAAAATTAAATCTCCGGCTTGTGCATTACATGCCGCTGACCATTTTTTTAATTCTTCTTCGTTGTAAAATTTATCTACTGATGATTTTATTGTTCCGTCGGCATTAACGCGCGCGTAAATTAATCCGGTTGCGCCAATTTGCGGGCGTTTTACAAATTCAGTTAATTCATCTAATTGTTTGCGCGTGTATTCTGCTGCGCCTTTTGCGCAGATTGCGAGTACGCATTCGGCGTCGTCAAAAACTTTAAAATTTTTGCCTTTCACAACGCCGTTCATTTCTACAAACTTCATTTCGAAACGTGTATCGGGTTTGTCGTTGCCATATTGTTTCATGGCATCGGCGTATGTCATTCGTGGCAGAGTAGGAATATCAATATTTTTCACTGTCTTGAATAAATGTCTCACCATTCCTTCAAACATATTTAAAATATCTTCCTGTTCAATAAAAGACATTTCACAATCTATTTGTGTGAATTCCGGTTGACGATCGGCGCGTAAATCTTCATCGCGAAAACATTTTACAATTTGGTAATAGCGATCGAAACCACTCACCATTAATAGCTGCTTAAATGTTTGTGGAGATTGAGGAAGTGCATAAAATTGTCCTTCGTGCATTCTTGAAGGAACAACAAAATCTCTAGCGCCTTCGGGAGTAGATTTAATTAAAACAGGAGTTTCTACTTCGAGGAAATTTTGTTTATCGAGATAGTTACGCGTTTCCATTGCTAAACGGTGACGTAACTCTAAATTTTTTCTGACAACACTTCTGCGCAAATCTAAGTAGCGGTATTTCATTCTCAATTCATCGCCACCATCTGTTTCATCTTCTATTGTGAATGGAGGGGTGATGGCTGAATTAAGAATTTTGATTTCTGAAATGATAATTTCAATTTCTCCGGTAGGAAGATTGCTGTTTTTACTTTCTCTTGCCGAAACTTTTCCAGACACCATTATTACGTCCTCTCTGCTTAATGTAATTTCTTGTTGTGTGTATAACTGAGTAATACCATACCTATCGCGTAGATCAATAAATGTAATTGCGCCCATTTTGCGAACGCGCTGCACCCATCCGCAAAGGGAAACGGTTTTATCGACATCCGTTTTTCTTAATTCTCCGCAAGTATGTGTTCTTAGTTTCGTTTCCACTTCTAAAATTTATGTTCTCTTGCTCCTTTAATTTGTGCAACATGGTGTTTACCGTGCCATGCGTACAAAGATAAGAGCCAAAATAAGTTCCAGTCCTTTTTATTTTCGGGATGATGGTATTCCCTTGCAAAATCATTTTCAGTTAATGTATTCAATAATTGTACCGCTCTTTTGTGAACCCCCTTAACTATTTGTATAGAAGCTTCCAAATTAATGTCGTTAGCATCAACCAGCAAAGCCCACTTATTCTCGTCATACGGTTTTATGGTCGGCTTTTCCTCCGTCAAAGTTAAACGAAGACGAGTATGAAAATTAGCATGACTATCGGCAAGGTGATGAACGATTTGTGAGATGTTCCATCCTTCAGGACGGTAAGAATATTTTAGGTCTCGAACTGGGACTCCTTTAATAGTGCTTTCTAACATGGCGGGTAAAGCTTCTAATTCTTTTATATAATTCTTAACCGCATCCAAACTAAAAACTGCTGGCTGCTGAAATTTCCCAACCGGGTATTTTAATTTTTCTAGGTCGATTTGGGTTTGCATATTTTGTTTTTTGGAAAGAGCAAAGTTAATATAATATGGCGTAAAAATTACCTCGATTAGGGGTATTTGCGTTAGCGATTGTAGCGGAAAGCCCACAGCGAGCTGTTGGGAGCGAGGACTTGCAGCGAAAAGCGCGACCCCGCGGAATTATATTTCAAATTACCGAAATTTGCATAGCAGGGAAACGCCCCAATTATCAAATTGTTCTTACATTCGCCTAATAGAAACATTAACTCCAAATAAAATGGAATTCAGAACAGAACACGATACAATGGGCGAGGTACAGGTACCTGCCGATAAATACTGGGGCGCACAGACAGAGCGCAGCCGTAATAATTTTAAAATTGGTCCCGAGGCAAGCATGCCCAAAGAAATTATACATGCTTTTGGCTATTTAAAAAAAGCCGCAGCCCTTGCTAATTGCGAGCTTGGAGTATTAAGTAAGGATAAAAGCGATTTAATAGGACAGGTTTGTGATGAGATTATTGCGCACAAACTGGACGATCAGTTTCCGTTGGTGATTTGGCAAACCGGTTCGGGTACTCAGAGTAATATGAATGCAAACGAAGTTATTGCTTATCGCGCTCATGTTTTAAAAGGCGGAAAATTAACGGATGCTGAAAAAGTTTTGCACCCTAACGATGATGTAAATAAATCGCAGTCGAGTAATGATACTTATCCAACCGCTATGCACATTGCAGCTTACAAGCAAGTGGCAGAAATTACAATTCCGGGAATGGAAAAGTTGCGGGATACATTGAAAAAGAAAGCTGAAGAATATAAAAATATTGTGAAAACCGGGCGCACGCATTTTATGGATGCTACGCCGCTTACTCTTGGACAAGAATTTGGTGGATATGCACAACAAATCACCAATAGCATTCGCGCAATAAAAAATACTTTGGTTATGATTAGCGAATTAGCGCTTGGCGGAACTGCAGTCGGCACAGGATTAAATACTCCGAAGGGGTATGATGTTTTGGTTGCGAAAAAAATTGCTGAATTAACCGGGTTTCCATTTGTAACGGCTCCAAATAAATTTGAAGCGCTTGCCGCGCATGATGCGATGGTAGAATTATCGGGAGCATTAAAACGCTCGGCTGTTGCGCTGTTTAAAATTGCGAATGATATTCGTATGTTAAGTTCGGGTCCGCGCTCCGGCATTGGAGAAATTGTGATTCCTGATAACGAACCCGGTTCATCTATCATGCCCGGGAAAGTAAATCCTACTCAGCCCGAAGCAATAACGATGGTGTGCGCACAGGTTATTGGAAATGACGTTGCTGTTTCTATGGGAGGAAGCATGGGACATTTTGAATTGAATGTTTTTAAACCGCTTATTGCAGCAAACGTTTTACAAAGCGCCAGATTAATTGGCGATGCCTGTGTGTCTTTTAATGATAAATGTGCAATTGGAATTGTTCCGAATTTAGAAATCATTAAAAAGCACATGGAAAATTCTTTGATGCTTGTTACTTCGTTGAACACACACATTGGCTATGAAAAATGTGCAAAAATTGCGAAGAAGGCGCACAAAGAAAATAAAACTTTACGCGAAGCGGCAATAGAATTGGGTTACGTTACAAATGAAGAATTTGATAAATGGGTGCGACCTGAGGACATGGTTGGTAGCATGAAATAATGAAATTATTATCGCGAATTAACAGCGGCTATTTATTTCTATTCTCGTTTCTTACGATTTTTATACTTACGCCCTTATTTCAAAAAGGTGTTTTTGGTGATGGGCTAATGTATTTAACCGTTGCATTCAATCGTTTTAAAGGATACGGTTCTTTTTGGGAACAGCGATACAGCGAAACATCGATGTCGTTTTTTTGCGAACAACCTCCTCTCTATTTCGAATCTTTGAGTTGGTTTTACAATTTTTTTGATGGGAACGAAATTGCTGAAAAAATTTTTACACTTGTCTTGCTCTGTTTTTCTGTCCTGCTGATTTCTGCTATTTGGAATAAACTTACCAATAGAAAATATTCAAAAATTTCCTGGTTGCCATCGTTGCTTTTATTATTGGTTCCGATTTTTTCATGGATGTTTGCCAATCAGGTTATTGAAACGATGGTTGTGCCTTTGTCGCTTTTGGTTTTTTATTTATACCTGGTTTTCATTGAGGAAAAAACCAAATTGAAAAAAGTTTTTTCTTTTTTTGGAATTGTCGGCTTGCTGTTTTTATTGTTAATTACCAAAGGAGCGCAATCTGTTTTTTTATTAGTCGCTTTATTTTTAGCCGGGATTACTTGTGATAAAGTGACCTTTAAAAAACGAATAACGAATAACTTTTTCTTACTAATAACTTTTGTCGGAGTTTGTGCCTTGGTGTTTTTTACCAATGCAAAAGCGCATTTTTGGATGGAAAGTTATTTTCAGAAACGTTTGGTTGCAACGTTTAATCATGTTGGCGCAACGGCTGATTATCATGCCGAAATAATTGTAAGATATTTCAGCGAATTGATTCCGGTTTTTGTTTTGTTGTTTTTAGTTTCTCTTTATTTTAAAGTAAAGCAACAACAATCTTTTTCCTTGCAATGGAAAAACATGAAAGAAAATAAACTTGCTTTGTGGTTAATTTTAATTAGTCTTTCCGCTAGTTTACCAATGGCATTAACACTTGAGCAGCGCGGATTTTATTTAGCTCCCTCTTTTCCGTTTATCGTTTTAGGATTGGTGCTTCTTTATAAAGAACAATTTTTATTTCTGTTTACAATCATGTTTGAGCATAGAAAAAAAATCACAACGGTTGTTGCTGCGGTTTTTCTATTGGGAGGAATTTTATTTTTCTTCCGATTTAAAAACGATTACAAACGAGACGAGGGAATGATAAAAGATGTTGCCACACTTAAAAAAATTATTCCATACGGAGAAATTATTGGCATTGACCAATCAATGTGGAATACATTTAGTCTGCACTCCTACCTCAACAAAGAAAACAACAACAGTTTGTTGGTGAGCGATACGACCAAGTTTTTTGTGCAGAATAAGGAAAACAAGATTCCGGTTCCAAGTAATTACAAAAACTTAAATCTTAAAACCTTTTGGCTTGAAGTTTACACAAACACCAAAAAAAATCCGCGATAATCATAAAAATCCGCGGTATCTGCGCCCCATTTTTCTGCGTACTATTTCCGTAATCCCTTATAAAACTCCCACAAAACAACCCCCGCGCTAACAGCAATATTTAAAGAATGCTTGGTTCCGCCCTGACTAATTTCTATAACCCCATCGCTTACATCAATCGCCTCCTGAGCCACTCCGCTGACCTCATTTCCGAAGACAAGAGCGTATTTTTCTGCCTTTTGGGGCTTAAAATCATGTAAAAAAACAGCTTTTTCAGCCTGTTCTATTGAATAGACCATGTACCCTTCTTTTTGCAAGTTTTTTATCAATGAAACTATGTCTTTTTCGTGTTTCCAGCTCACACTTTCGGTCGACCCCAAGGCGGTTTTGTGAATTTCCGTATTTGGCGGAGTGCCTGTATACCCACATAAATATAGGGTTTCAGCCACAAAGGCATCGCAGGTCCGGAAAACAGAACCCACGTTGTGGAGGCTTCGCACGTTATCAAGCAAAATAACTACCGGTATCTTTTCTGTATTCTTAAATTCTACATTGCTAATTCGGTTCAGTTCCTCGTTTTTTAATTTTCTGTTCATCTTTTCTTTAAATTTTGCTATTAAACAAACTATGCCTATACTTGCGGTTCCAAAATACATCATTTTAAAAATCAAAAATATGCAAAAGAATACCATTAAATTGTTAACCGCTGTTGCCGGGTCAGTTTTATTACTTACTGCCTGCGACGGTTTAGGGAAAATGATTAAAAAGCAGAACCTCATCACGCATGATGTTACGCCTAAACCACTTGAAATGCACGGAGATACCGTTGTATTTACAGTTTCAGGTAAATATCCTGCTAAATTGTTTGCAAAAAAGGCAATTGTAACATTAACTCCGGTAATTAAATATAGCGCCAGTGGCGAAAAAGCAATGGAGCCCGTTGTATTATTGGGCGAAAAAGCTGTTGGTAACGGACAAAAAATACCTAATGCTACAGGTGGAACTTATTCTAAGACTTTTCGTACAGTATACGAGGGTGGGATGAAAAACGCTATTCTTGAAGTAAGAGCTTCGGGAGCTGTTGGTAAGAAAAAACCAAAAGAATTTAAAGCTGTGAAATTAGCTGACGGAACAATTATTACTCCGTTACTTGTTCGTAACGACGAAAAAGGCATTTTTGCTAAAGACGCTTTTGTAAAAGTTACTTCTGCAAATCAAGTTACGCATGTTTATTATGCTTTGGGTCAATCAGGTGTTCGTCCGGCAGAAATGAAAAGTGAAGAAATGAAAACCATCTCTAAGTTTATTGCTGATAACCTGGCTAATACTACTTGGTACGAATTTAAAGGTATTGACGTATCTGCATACGCTTCGCCGGATGGAGAAACAGATAAAAACGAAAAACTTGCTCAAGACCGTGCAAAAACCGGTACCGATGCAATGGTTGGAGAATTTAAAAAGAACAAAAATAAAGAGGTAACTTTTGGTAAAGTCAAAGCTCAATACAAAACAGTTACTACGCGTGAAGACTGGGAAGGTTTTAAAAGTATGATGGATGCATCAGCTATGAAAGACAAAGATCTTATCTTACGTGTTCTTACTATGTATCCTGATGCTGATCAGCGCAGAAAAGAAATTAAGAACCTTTCTGAGACCTATAAAGAATTAAAAGATCAGGTTCTTCCAAAACTTCGTCGTGCTGAAGTTTCTGTAATGGTTGACAAAAAATCACGTACAGACGAGATGATTACACGTCTTTGTGGTAGCAATCCTGATTCTTTAAGTATTGAAGAATTATTGTACGGCGCTACATTAACTACAGATGTAAACACCAAATTAAATATCTACAAAGCTGCAGAAAAACAATATCCTGCTGATTGGAGAGCTTCAAACAACTTAGGCGTTACCTATTTGATGACAAACAAAACTGACGATGCTAAAGGTGCTTTTGCTCGTGCTGCTGCAAATGCAAACGGTAATGCAATTGTAATGAACAACACGGGTATTATCTCTGCGAAAGCAGGTAATCGTCGCGAGGCAATGGATTTCTACGACAAAGCTAATGGTGCAGGTCCTGAGGTTAATTACAACAAAGGTATTGTTAACGTACGTGATGGTAAATATGCTGATGCGGTTACAAATTTTGGTAGCTACAAAGGCTTTAACCTTGCTTTAGCACAAGTATTAAACGGAAACGGAGAAAGTGCTGCCGCAACTGTTGACGGTAGTGACGAGAAAGATATGGCGCTTAGCTTTTACATAAAGGCTGTTGCTTCTGCTCGTAAAGGAGATGCTGCAGGTTTAGCTTCATTAAAGACAGCTATTGAAAAAGACGCTTCTTTAAAAGCTATGGCAAAAGATGATTGCGAGTTTTTAAAATGGAGAGAGAATGCTGATTTTAAAGCTATCGCTAACTAAGATAAAAGATTTTTAAAATGGAAAGGCCCTCGCAGAAATGCTGGGGCTTTTTGTTTTTAGATTATGTATTTTTACAGCGCATGTTTCTACTAATATATGCCCATCCAAATCCCAACAGCTTTAATGCCGCTATAAAAAACACGGTTATTAAAACCTTGGAAAAAGCTAATACCCCTTTTAGGGTTATTGATTTATATGCCGAGCATTTTAATCCGGTTTTGAGTTTGGAAGAAATGAACGGAGCTACGGCAGAAAGCACAAAAAATTACCGCGATTTAATTTCTGCTGCAACGCATATTGTATTTATTTTCCCTGTTTGGTGGTTTAGGGCTCCTGCTATACTTGAAGGGTTTTTAGATAAAGTTTTTGTTCCAGGATTTGCCTATCGTTTCAAAAAAATTATTGGCAAATATGGTATTCCCGTTCCGTTATTAAGAGATAAAAGAGTGTTAAGCATTATTACACATGGCGCCCCTGCGCTGCCTGTTAAAATACTTTATGTAAACGCTGTTAAGTTTCGTTTTCTATTGGGCTTTTTAAGTTTTTGTTTTAATTTATTTAAATGCAGAATTGTACAGTTGTGGTCGGTACCGTTTATAAACGAAAGAAAGCGCATGAAATACTTAAAGAAAGTAGAACGATTAGTTGAGCGAAGGCTATAAAATAAACTACAAAAAAACCTCAGCTGTTGCTGAGGTTTTTTATTTTATATTTCCGTATCTTGACTTCGCTCGACATGACAGACATTGTCATTTTGATTGCTCGTACTGAGCCTGTCGAAGTGAAGGATTATTTTCCCCCCGCGCCTTTAGGCTTTGGGGTTTCTTTTTTTGGAGCTGTGCTTCCGCCCGGTAATACTGCGGCAGGCATGCTATCTAATTTCTTTTTTACTAAAGCTAAAATGTCGTCGCTTGGCTCATGGTATAATACTACGCCTGTGCTTGTATCAAATACATACCTATATCCTCCTTCTTTTGATACAGCGTCAATAGCTTTTTTTGCCTTTTCCTGTATTGGCTTAGAAAGCTCAGTGTATTTTTTCTGATAGTCTGCCTGTGCTTGCTGACGGAAATCCTCTATCCGCTGATTTAGGCTTTGCAACTCTTCTTCCTTGGTTTTTCTTACCAACTCACTATACGTATCTTTGTTTTGAAGATAGTCCTGGTATTTACCATCAAACTCAGCCTTCATGGTTGATACTTGTTTTTCAAGATCTTTTAAATAAGTCTGTGCAATTTCCATTGCTTGCTTAGTCTCAGGCATAAGCTGTATAAGCGAATCCATTTGTACGTGAGCCATTTTTTGCGCCTGTGCTTGTTGTAAACTAAATGCCAACATAACAACTGAAGCGACTTTAAAAAGTTTGTTCATTTTTAAGAATTTTTAGTGTGCAAATGTACTAATTATGCCTGTGAAACCAATAATCACGCCAAAAAGAGCTTTAACTCTTCATGTCCTGAATATCAAGCATTCCAACGGGTTTGCCCCCGTCAGTTACCAAAAGTGTGTCGACATTGGTTTTTTTAAAGATTCCGGCTGCCTCGTTTAATAATACGTTGGCGTCAACGCTTATTGGGGGGCTAAAAGTTAAATCGCTGAGTTTCTTTTGTAAAATATCTCTTCCTTTTTCGGAAATTACTCTGCGAAGAGCGCCGTCTGTAAATACACCCAATACAGATTTGTCCTTATTCACAACCGTAATAGCTCCAAAACCAAATTCGGTCATTTTCACGATAGCGTCTGTTATATTGGTATCGGCCTGCACTAATGGATTTACTCCATTAATTGCTTCTTTAACTCGCACCGTCATTAAACGTGTGTCTGCAATAAACTGGTCGGTACCCAATGTTGTAAAATTATTCTCCGTTAGTTGTTTCATTATTTTTAACGGGACAGTGATTGTGTGAACGCCAATATTTATTGCATTACGAACGTGCTCAACCGTTCTTACAGAAGAGAACATTATTTTTGTATCGTAACCATAATATTCTACCGCATCAACACATTGCTCAACTAAAGTTAAAGCATCGTGACCTTGATCTTGTAAACGACCTACAAGCGGACAAACGTAAGTTGCGCCTGCTTGCATAGCCATGTATGCTTGTTGCAAGGTGTAAACTAAGTGTACGTTTACTAATAGGCCTTCGTTACGCAACATTTTGCAAGCGCGTACACCCTCTAAAGAAACCGGAATTTTAAAAACAGTTTTGTTTTTATCTAAACCCAAGGCAAGTTGACGCTGCGCTTCTTTTAAAATATCTTCTGCGGTATCTCCAAGTGCCTCTATCTGCAGAACGGGAACGATTTTACTTAGCTTAACTATAGTGCCGTCAATATCCGTAATTCCCTCGCGTTGCATGAAGGTTGGCGTGGTGGTTAATCCATTTAAAAAACCAAGTTTAAAACCTTCTTCAATTTCTTTGAGGTTGGCTGAGTCTAAGTATAATTCCATATTTTGTTTTTTGTGATGTTGTTTTTATTTTTTCTTGTGTCTCGACTCCGCTCGACATGACAACATTGTCATCCTGAGTTGGTCGAAGGATTATTTTTTTCGAACAGTGCGCTGCTCGATTCGTTTCTCATAATTCTTTCCCTGAAAAATTCTGTGCACATAAATTCCGGGAGTGTGAATATGGTCAGGGTCCAGTTCTCCTGCGGGAACTAATTCTTCAACTTCTGCAATTGTAATTTTTCCGGCCATAGCCATCATCGGATTAAAATTGCGGGCAGTTGATCGATAAATTAAATTCCCTGCAGTATCACCTTTCCAGGCTTTTACTATAGCGAAATCTGCTTCAAAAGCTTTTTCCATTAAATATTCCTTTTCCTCTCCATGAAAAGAAAATTTTCTCACTTCTTTTCCAATTGCAATTTCGGTTCCTACACCGGCAGGAGTATAAATAACCGGCATGCCATAGCCTGCGGCTAAACAGCGAGTGGCTAAAGTTCCTTGTGGGACTAAATCAACTTCCAATTCTCCGCTAAGCATTTGTCTTTCAAACTCTGCGTTTTCTCCTACATAAGAAGAAATCATTTTTTTTATCTGCTTGGTTTGAAGAAGAAGCCCAAGTCCAAAATCATCTACTCCTGCGTTATTGCTAATACAAGTCAGATTTTTAACTCCCATCTTAACTAAAGCTGCAATACAATTTTCAGGAATACCGCATAGCCCGAAGCCACCAACCATTAATGTCATTCCGTCTTTAATATCGGCAACTGCAGTATCGGCATCTTTTATAGTTCTCGTGATCATCGTGCAAAAATACTATTATGATTAAACAAAGCCACAGATTTCACAGATATTGTGATGATTTATTCTGTAGATTTATCCGATTTGTGAGCCAAATATAACAAAACCAACCCAATCTGTGCTAATAACCACGCCAATCCATAAAATCAATAAATCTGTGTAATCTGTGTAATCTGTGGCCGAAAACTTTCTCTCCAAAATACAGCTTCAGCGCATAGAAAACGAGATTACGGCTTTGCATAAAATTAATTTATTTGTGCTGAGGCTTGATGCCATTGACTTCTACGCCGGCGGCAACAAATTTTTTAAATTAAAATACAATCTGGAAGAGGCAAAAAATCAGGGTTATAAAAAGCTTTTGACTTTTGGGGGTGCGTGGAGCAATCATTTAACCGCTGTAGCGGCAACCGGACAATTGGCAGGATTAGAATTAATTTTTGTCGTTCGTGGAGAAGAGCCCAAAGAATATTCTGAAACGCTGAGGTATTGCATAGAAAAAGGTGCGCGCTTGCATTTTGTTTCGAGAGACGAGTATCGTAGAAAAACTAAAAAAGAATTTATTGAAGAATTAAAAAATAAATTCGGCGATTTTTATTTATTACCTGAGGGAGGTTCAAATTTACTTGCAATAAAGGGTTGCAAAGAAATTCTGAATTACATAAACATAGATTTTGATTTTGTTTGTTGTCCTGTTGGTAGCGGCGGCACCTTTGCCGGAATTGTCTTGGGGTTAAAAGAAAAGCAGCAAGCGTTGGGGTTTGTGGCTTTGAAAGGCGGAGAATATTTGGAAGAAACAATTACCAATTTAGTTGAATGCCCTCTCCCCCCTGGGGGAGATGTCCGCCTTTTCGGCGGACAGAGGGGGTCATTGAATCATGATTACCATTTTGGTGGTTTCGCTAAGACAACACCTGAATTACTTCATTTTAAAAAAGATTTCGAAAAGCATTTTGGTTTTGAGCTCGACTACATCTACACCTCTAAAATGTTTTACGGGATTTTTGATAAGATGAAAAAAAATTGCTTTCCCGAAGGCTCAACAATGGTTGCTATACACACCGGTGGATTGCAGGGAAATAAGGGTTTTGAAAAATAAATGGGGAAAGATTTTAATAACTCCTTTCGACAATCATTTTTTAGCAGAGTATTTTTGCAACGCTTGAAAATTCTCTCCCGCATATTAATTTTTTGTCTTGTTTTTTTTGCAGAACAGGTTTTAGCTCAGGTTTCCGAAAAAGAAGCAAAAGATTTTTCCGGCGCAAAAAAGTACGACGACAACACTACAACGCGCATCCTTTTTATTTTCGATGATTCCTTTAGTATGTACGGCATGTGGGGAACCGGAAATAAAATAGACATCGCTAAAAAATTAATGGGAGAGTTTTTAGATTCTCTGCAAAGCACTCCTAAATTGGAAATCGCTTTGCGTTGTTATGGACACCAAACTCCATTTAAACCCAAGCGCAATTGTCAGGATAGTAAACTTGAAGTGCCCTTTGCAAAAGTGGCAACAAACAGTAAATTAATTAAAGACCGGATAAATAAACTCACTCCTACCGGGACCACGCCAATTGCTTATTCGCTTGGAGAGTGCGCAAATGATTTTACACCTTGCGATAATTGCCGAAACGTAGTTATTTTAATTACTGATGGAATTGAAGAGTGTGGCGGCGACCCCTGCGCAGTTTCTTTAGCCTTGCAGAAAAAAGGAATTTTTCTTCGCCCCTTTGTGATTGGTGTTGGCCTGGATGTAAAATTTGCGGATGTATTTGGTTGCATGGGAAAATTCTATGATGTAAGTAACGAAGCAAATTTTAAGGCTGTTTTAAACTTGGTTTTAATTGAAGCTGTTTCTCAAACAACCGTCCAGGTTAATTTATTGGATTCATACAAAAAGCCCGCAGAGACGGATGTTACAATGACGTTTTACAATCAAAAAACCGGAGATGTTTTGTATAATTATTTGCATACACTTAACCATCGTGGTAATCCCGATACCATTATATTGGATCCCGATCTTACGTACAGAATGGTGGTACATACAATTCCGCCACAGACAAAAGAAAATATTGTTTTGCAAAAAGGGAAACACAATATTATTCCGCTGGATGCACCGCAGGGATATTTAAAACTGCAAACCGAGGGACCGAATATTTACAAATCGCTTTCGTGCATTGTGAGAAAAGGCGGAGAAATGAATACCCTGGTGGTTCAGGATTTTTTGAACACCGAAAAATATATTATCGGGAAATATGACTTAGAAATTCTAACTCTCCCGCGCGTCAAATTAGCCGGCATAGAAATAAAACAAAGTCATACCAATACTGTAAAAATTCCATCGGCAGGTGTGCTTTCATTAAACAAGGGCGGCTTTGGAATGGGCAGCATTTATCTTGAAAACGGCAAAAAAATAGACTGGGTTTGCAATTTGAATGAAAACCAACAAACAGAAGTGTTTTACTTACAACCGGGGACTTACAGAGTAGAATTCAGGTTAAAAACACAGCTTGAAGCCGAAAAAACGATTGAAAAGAAGTTTACCATTGAATCAAATAAGACCAAGGCTGTAAATATGTTTTGAAAAGTACTCTAAATAAACTCGTGTCAATTATTGATATTCGCACTAAATAAATTATAATGAGCACAGCCATTGCCCCTATGACAAAAAAATTTACGTATACCGAAAAGAAAGATACCCGCTCGGGATTTGGCGCCGGTTTATTGGAGCTTGGAAAGAAAAACCAAAATGTTGTTGCGCTTTGTGCCGATTTAACCGGCTCTTTAAAAATGGATGCTTTTCAAAAAGAATTTCCGGAGCGTTTTTTTCAAATTGGGATTGCTGAAGCTAATATGATTGGAATTGCAGCCGGGCTAACCATTGGAGGAAAGATTCCGTTTACTGGAACGTTTGCAAATTTTTCTACCGGAAGGGTGTATGATCAAATTCGCCAGTCGATTGCATACAGCGGGAAAAACGTAAAAATTTGTGCATCGCACGCAGGCTTGACTTTAGGTGAAGACGGTGCAACGCATCAGATTTTAGAAGATATTGGTTTAATGAAAATGTTGCCCGGTATGTGCGTTATTAATCCATGCGATTATAACCAGACAAAGGCAGCAACAATTGCTATAGCAGATTATAAGGGTCCTGTTTATTTACGATTTGGCAGACCGTCCGTTCCAATTTTTACTCCTGCCGATCAAAAATTTGAAATTGGTAAAGCGGTTTTATTGCAGGAAGGAAAAGACGTTTCAATTTTTGCAACCGGTCATTTGGTTTGGAAAGCAATTGAGGCAATAGAAATTTTAGAAGAAAAAGGAATTAGCGCAGAGTTAATAAATATTCACACTATTAAACCACTGGATGACGCAGCGATTTTAAAATCGGTTGCAAAAACAAAATGTGTTGTCAGCGCGGAAGAACATCAAATGAATGGTGGGCTTGGCGATAGTATTGCACAATTACTTTCTCGTAACGCCCCCGCTCCACAAGAATTTGTTGCCGTAAAAGATAGTTTTGGTGAAAGCGGAACTCCTGATCAACTAATGACTAAGTATGGGCTTGATGCAAATAATATTGTGGAGGCTGTGATGAAAGTTATTGCAAGGAAAAAATAAATTTAAGTTTTAACCCCAATCTGAGTTACCGGTTTCTGGTTTTCTTTTTTATCGATCAACTCGTCCAGATATTTAAACACAAGCTCAATACTTTTCCAATTGTTTTCAGTTTTCTTGCGTATTTCTTCTATAGCCAAACGTTATTCGGTATTATCAAAAAGCATTTGGCGAACTCGAGAAAACACGCGCATTATTTGGATGTTTACGTTTATTACTGTATCGCTATTCAAAATACCGGAGAGCATGGCTACTCCTTGTTCTGTAAAAACATATGGTAATTTTCTTTTTCCACCCCAACTTGAAGTCACAAATTGTGACTTCAAAAAATTGAACCCACCATAAACAAACCGCAACACTCCCAAATAATCAAACAGTTAGGCTAAGGTAGACTTATGGGCGTTCTGCTCTAATTCTGCCTTTTTTGAGGGTTTTTGTTACTCCCTTGTTACCCGGCATTTTCTCAAAGGTTCACGAAGGTTCAAGAACCGAAAGAAAACCTTTCACGTTGGCTATAATTGCCAACGGAAGGGGAATGTCAAACCCTTAAAAACAAAAAAATGGGAGTCTATTTAAGAGAAAAAAAGCTGGGTGGCGGTCAGGTATCATTTTACCTTGATATCTATCACAACAAAAGGCGTTGGTATGAATTCTTAGAAATTCGCATCAACAAAAAAAGTCCTACGCCACAGGATAAAGAAAAAAAGCGACTGGCGACTGAGATACGATCAAAGCGAGAGAATGAATTAATTGTTCAGGACAACGGGCTTGTAGATAAAGGAAAACGCAAAGCTGATTTTGTGGTTTGGTTTCATTCCTATATGAATGGAAGAAAAGAAAACTACAACAACAATGTGAAAACCTACAAGCATCTTGAACGGTTCATGAATAATCGCGCTTTACCATTTCAGGCAGTCACTCCTGATTGGATAAAAAGTTGGAGCAAATATCTTCTTGGTAAAGTAAGCAACAATACAACGATTGATTACAACAAGAATTTATTTACAGCTTTAGAAGAAGCTGTTCGCAAAGGAATCATATTCGTAAATCCTTTCCGGAAGATTCCTCGCCACGAAAGATTAAAACTAAAACCCGTTTACAGGAACGCATGGACGTTTGAAGAATTGGATCACCTGATGGAAACACCAGTTAAAAAAATGGAGCCACAGTATAAACAAGCCTATATGTTTTCCTGCTTTAGCGGATTAAGATGGAGTGATGTTAATCCGTTGCGATGGACAGAAATAATTACAAAGAATATTGACGGCCAAGAAGAATGGTTCATTTATTTTGAGCAGGAAAAAACAGAAGATATAGAATACTTGCCATTATCAGACGGGGCTGTTGAAATTTTAAAAGTACGCAAGCGTGAGCAAATAGAAAGCAAAGAAATAAGCCCGTTTGTATTTCCACGTGTGAAAGAAACAAATGAAGAAAAAGGAAAAATGCACAAGCGGGTTTGGTACTTCCTGAAAAAATGGGCGGTAGCCGCAGGGTATGAAACTAAACGAATGCACTTTCATACCGGGAGGCACACCTTCGCTACAAATGTTTTGGAAAATAGCCCGGACGGAGATTTATGGACGGTGTCAAAACTCTTAGGCCATAAGAGTATAAACCCAACGCAAATCTACGCCCACGTTCGCGATAGCAAGAAGAAGTCAGCTGTAAAAGCCCTACCAACGCTGAATTTTAAGCATAGTGCGGCTTAACCGAAGTAGAAGGAGTATAACCCATAACTTCACAAAAAAGCCTCCTAAAAAGGAGGTTTTTTTGATTGGGGAAACAGGATAGAAAAAAAATAAAAAGTATCTTTGAAGAATGAAAACAGACAGCTACGAACTCATACTAAACCATATTACCGCAGGGGAACATATGCTTACTATGAAAAATCCTGAAAAATATATAGAGTATAAACAAATAGCTCATTTGTTTTTAAACCATAAAGGCAAACATTTATTTGAAGAAGATATTTTGAATCAATACAGGGAAGGCATGACCTTAGAAAGACTCTTTGAACAGGAACAGGATCGCTTTGTTCAGGGAGCCAATTATAAAAAAGACGGGAAAAATCAAAAGACATGGTACGATCTCGCGGCAATGGAAGAAATTGAACGCGAGGATCATTTCTTTGATTATTTCTTTGCCTGTAAATTAAGACAAATAAATTTATTGGAAATAGATAAGTGTTTAGCTTTTCATTTGGAACATAGCTTTAAAGATGACTGGCAAGATTATTCTCGATTTTTAAACATTACACTTCGAAAGCATCAAAAAATGCTCGGTACTGATATTGTGGATACTGTGATGGAATGGATAAAACTCGGAGAGGCTGAAAATAATTCGAAAGAACTTTCCGGCAATGAAAAATCGGCAAAAACAAAAAACAAAGTAAAAAGAAGCCGTGACGACAGCGTTACAAAACTGAATCAGGAACAGACAGCACTTTTAATTCATTTCCTGCAAGTCGGCAAAATCATTTTAAAAGATGAAGACCTGAATAAGAAAGAAGCAGGCCAAGCATTTTCAATTCTTACAGGATATAGCGCAGATAGTTTAAGACAGAATCTAAGCGAAAAGGAATTAAACCTAATTTCTAATAAGAAAAATCTTGCTGTAATATCAAACGCCATTATAAATTTAGGACTACTGATTGACAAGGAGATAAAAGACAAAAAGTAGTTTCTCCTCCCTTCCTGAACCCTCAAGTACCAAACAAAATCGAAAGTGCATTCGGACATTTGTAGCGGACAATAAAAAAACCGTAAACAAATGAGTGTACAATTTTTGACAAACATCTCCGAGCAGGAATTCAAGGAATTCCTCAAGGATGCGCTAAAAGAAACCTTAGGGGAAAAGCTGGGCGCATTAAAAGAACAGCTACCCGAAATCCTCGATGTACAACAAGCAGCTAAATTTCTGAAACTGAAATTAGCAACGCTGTACGAAAAAACATCCCGAAAACTAATCCCGCATTTCAAGAAAGGAAACAAGCTGTATTTCCATCTCTCAGAATTGCAGGAATGGATCAATAAGGGAAAAGTTAAAACCTTCGAGGAGATCGAAAATGAAGCCGTAACATTTACCCTGACCAAAAAAGCGGCATAAAAAAACATAAACAAATCAAAAACCAAAAAAATGAGAAAAGCTGAATTTGAAGTGCCTTCAGAAGTGATGGCAGAGTTTGCCGAAGAAATGGCAAGTCGTGATCTTGATAACAAAGTTATCGGCACAAATGAAGACAACGAAATCGTTGTGGAAGTGAACTACGAAAGAGAAGAATCCAAGAGCGTGGATGAACTTGAAAAAATCCTTGACAATCTCCGTGAACAGATGGAAGAGGAGGAAGAAGAAGAGGACGAAGATCAATAGTCTTTTAACCTTCGGTTTAGAAAGCGGCAGTTAATTCTGCCGCTTTTTTAATCACTTGAAAAAGACACGTGTAACACGTTTGCCAACGTGTATCAAACGCGAAAACAAACGCAAAACCAACGGATAAAACAAACGAATAATGAAAAGTAAAAGAGAATGCCCGGTGTGTCAAACAAAGTATGAACCAAGCCGGAGCGATCAGAAATTTTGTAGCGATACTTGTCGCTGGAATGCATGGCGCGAAAGAGAGAAAAATAAAAAGCAAGCAAAAAAAGATCAAAGTCTTGCCGGAGCCAATGTGTCTGAAAATACAAAGGAGCCGGAAAAGAAGGATTTATATGCTTCGCTTAGGAGTGTTCCTGAGAATAATGCGACCGAAACAAAAACAGAGAAAACCGAAACGGTTGTTCAACCAAAAGTTGCACAAGAAAAAGTAGTCGTAGTAAATGAAACCCCTCAAACCGGCCCTCTTGAAACAAAAGAGTACAAGGAAGCCATTGCTGAAAAACAACGTGTTGACACGTTGGGCAAACGTGTTATTGCTGATTTGCAAACGTGCGATTCGGAAATTTTGGAGGCAAAGGATGATATTGAACGCCTTTCTAAAAGAACATTAGTGAATCATAAATACAGGAATTGGAATATAGATATGGAAGACCTTTTTGGTAAGGAAAAAATGAGTCTGGAAATGGATCGTGATCTTCAAATGGAATCGGCTAATCAAAAATTGGAGGACACTCAAACTCTGCGTACCGAATTAATAAAAGAACTGGATAAAGCAAATAGGGAAATGAATGATGTAGTTACCCGCCTGAAAACGATTCCCCAGTTTGAAAAAACAAAGCCAGTAGAAAAATCCGTGGAAAAAAAGATTTCACTTGCGGAAATCATGTACCGTCTTCAATCAAAAAAAACAGCTCAAGAAATGCAAAAGCAAAAAGAGATAACGGAGATCACGCCACAACAAATCGAAAACATTATAAATGAACCCGTAGTAACAAACGTGTATGAGGAAGAAAACGCGTTTGAAGAAGAAGCTAACACAAACAACGATAAATTGGTTTCGAGTCGCGATCTTAGAAAAAGAAAATATAATTGCTTCCCATTTACAGGAAAGTGGAAGGACTTTTTTGGATTGCCTTCCTATTCTTTTCACCTTGCTGTGCATGGAAAACCCGGAGAAGGAAAATCCACTTTTTGCGTTCAGTTTGCCGATTACCTCGCCAAGAATTTTGGAAAGGTAGTTTATGTTAGTGGCGAAGAGGGGCTGTCAAAAACAGTTCAAGATAAAGTCATTAATAACGGTATCGATAATCCATATCTATTTTTTGCCGATATAAAATCTTACGATGAGATAAAAACCGAAATCCCAAACGAGTTTCATTTTGTTTTTATTGATAGTTTGGATACGCTTAGAATTGATGCACCTAAGTTGAAAGCACTTAAAGAACATTATCCGCAATCGGCCTTCATTACCATTTCTCAATCTACAAAAGACGGAAAGATGCGCGGATCACAGGAAATTACGCATGATACTGATATAGCCGCAAAGGTTGAAAACGGGGTGGCTATTACCACAAAGAATAGGTTTCAAGCAAGAGGCACGGAGTTTCAGGTGTTTCCCTCATCTGCAAAACCAATCAGCAAGATTACAGATGAGCCAAGGAATGTTATGTGAGCTAAATACGGGGATACCATGAAAAGTCCGAATTTTATCCGGGATTACCGGAAAATACTCCGGGGGGATTCCGGGGGAATTGAAAAGCAATTCGGTGGAATTCATTAAATTCAATTAGCAGGCATTTAAGTGTAAATAATTACGATAGCAATCCTAATTTTTTGTTTAAAGGAGCCTTTAAAAACGAAAAGTAGGACTTCAAAAAATCACTTAAATGAAACAGGAGAAACAAACCACAGGAAAAATTCAGGTAAAAACTTACTCGGTTAAGGAAATGGCCGGGTTATACGAAATCAGTAAAAAAACACTCAACAAGTGGTTGACCCCGTTTGAAACTGAGATCGGGGAACGCATGGGACACTTCTATAATCCTAAGCAAGTGGGAATAATTTTTGATAAACTTGGTTTGCCAACTAACTGAAATTAATTTGGTAACCGTTTGACTCAACTTGAAAATCTTCAGAGTTCTCAAATTCCACAACTGAATTAAAGTCGCTAAATATTGTCCCAAGATTTTCTGCTTGGGTTAACGCTTTATTCATTGCATTAATTACAAAGTACAAATAGTAGTTTCCTTTATTTTCAATGCCAACTTCTACCTCAAATCTTGTTAAATTAAATTGCTTTGAAGTTCCTGATGTTGATTTAACTTCAACGTAAATTAAATTTCCATGTTCGTTTACGTATCTCATATCATAACCTAATCTGTCATCACCTAAAACAACAATGCGTGCCTTTTCCGCATTTTTTGAAGTCCATTCAACTTTGTAATTCTCGGACAATTTCTTGTATACATAATACTCTCCATTATATCCAATCTCGTCAAGCGTCTCCTGAGATGGAGAATTTCTATTCCCTTTA
>CAZZEI010000005.1:0-46887 GCA_964653165.1 uncultured Flavobacteriaceae bacterium
CACTGGTCAATTTGCTCCGACTTTAGGTGGTCAACATCCCCGAAATATCCACATATACCCTCGCATTTCTGAATAATTGTCCAGTAAAATCAATAGCAAACTTTGGTCTATTAGTAGTACCAGGATAAATTATTTTAATAGAATCATATATCCATTTTTCGCGTGGTCTATTCAATTGATACCATTTTTCGCTATCTGAGTAATCTTGCCGTCCTTGACTTCTTGCAATTAATATTTCTTTATTGTCAATTAGGTAATTATAAATATTTGGATATTCTAACTCTATTCTTTTTAAAGGCAATAAAGTAGTTTTACCTTCATTTTCATAATACGGATATAAGCATAAAACATCAGGCGTTTGTAATGACCAACTATCTAAGTCATCGGGACCGATTATAGGATAAATTAGTTCGTTTTCAAGATTTTTATTTTTAACGGTATCCGCATTGATATAAAAAACATCATCAGCACTTGTAACTACTCCAGTCTTCGCAGTACCAATAGAACTGCCTTTAACTACTTTCTTATTTGCCTCTAACTTTGAAATAAGATTTGAACTATCAAGTATAACTTTATCAGTATTAAAACTACTCTTATTTATTATAAATTGATTTGTTATATGTACTGATTGGTTTTCATTATCGGCTTCGCATATTAAAATTTCTTCTGATTTCATTTTCTGCGCTAAAAAAATGCCAGCATAGGTGGTTGCTCCAGAAAAAATCTGCGTGTCTGAGGAAAATTTGATTATAGTACAACTTGTGTTTTCTGAAATATATTTTCTTAAACCAATACCAGAAGTTGTATAAATAAACTGATAGCTAGTTATTATTGAATAGATGCCTTTCCCATTTAGAAGTGAAACAGACAATTCAAAAAATAAACTTGATAAATCAAATTTACCAGTAGCAGAAATATATTTGCTCTTATAATAGCTTACTGAACTTTCATCAATAAATTCAACCCTAACATAAGGTGGATTTCCAATAATCACATCAAAACCACCTTTTTTAAATACGTGCGGGAATTGTTGTTGCCAGTTAAATGCGTTATCTCCTGCAATCAGCGGGTTGTCTATTAAAGAATTTCCGCATTTAATATTGTTGTTTAAATCGTTCAATTTGCGGTTAGGTTGCGCCGTACGAAGCCACAAGGATAGCTTTGCTATCTCAACACTCTCTTCGTTTAAATCAACACCAAACAGGTTGTTTTCAAGAATGCTGTTTTCAATATCACTAAGCACGAAACTTTCGCCTAACATTTTCGCTTGCAATTCATCAACATAACGATGCTCTGTTATCAGGAAATCTAATGCTTGGTTCAGGAAAGCACCGGAGCCACAAGCAGGGTCGCAAATTGTAAGTTGTAAAAGCCAGTCCCGGTAATCGTTAAGCTTATCAAGTAATTTTTGCTTTGTTGCTTTTATCCTTTTTTTGTCGGAGGCATAATCTTCGTCCTTTATTTGAAGCGCTGCTTTTTTATCAGCACATAATTTACCGATGGTGTTTTCTACAATATATTTGGTAATGTATTTAGGGGTATAGAAGATGCCGTCCTTTTTGCGCTTGGTTTTTGTTTTATCAATAACCTGCCCCTCCAGTTGTGCTTTGATTTCGTCCAACTCATTCAGGGAGTTCTCAAAGATGTGCCCAAGTATGTTTACATCGACCTCGCTTGCAAAATCGTATTCTGATAACTTCAGGGTATGTTTAAACAGTAAGGCATCATTAATTTTTAACGCATCTAAAAGCGGATCAGGTTTGAATAATCCTCCGTTATACGCGAACACATCATACCGCTTGCCTTTATACCCGGTATTCAGGTATTCAAAATACTTCTTAAACCTATCGTACAGGGGTACTTCTACATCACGCTCCTGCAGGTCTTTCCAGTCATTAAGAATCAACCTAACTGAATTGGGCGGTAATAGCTGCCTGTCTTCTGCAAAGAATAGAAAGAGAAACCGGTCTAACAATTTCTGCGACTTTTTAAACAGTTCTAAAGGTTGGTGCGCCGGGTTAAGTAATACTAAGTTTTGGTGCAACTCGCGCTTAAAAACAGAATAGTCGGAATAAAGCTCCTTAGTTATTTTGTCTTCGTGTCCTAAAGACTCATCCTTGATTTTTTTAGGCAGATCCTTTTCGATGTTCTGAAATGCAAGACACACATACATCAACTCAAATTCTTTTTCAGTAAGCGTAAATAAATTAAACTCTATGTGGTCGATCGCATTATCAATGTAGAAGCGGAGTTTTTCGAAATTAGAAGTGATTATATATGCGCAGTCCGGTTGGTTATTTTTATATCCAAATGCTTGGGTTTCTACCTTGCTTAGATCGGTTGTGTCGGTGCCCTTTAGCTCTATTACTGCTTTTACCTTGTCGCCTATGATAATTGCACCGTCTGCTTTTTTACTGTCTTTTATGTTCTTATACTCCGTGGTAAGGTTGAAATGCGGTGTGGGGTTTTGCGTATATCCCAAAACATTAACGAATAGATCATGTAAAAAACCTTCTTGGTACTGCTCTTCTTTGCTCTGCCGGATATTCTCCTGCACTTCGGAATTATGGAAGTGCGCTTTGAACTTTGCAAAGGCGTTGCTTACCGCTTGCTTATCTAAAGCGTTTACGTACTTATTAATAACTGCATTTTGGAAGAAAGCCATACTCCTATCTATTTATCCGCATAGATTTTCAAATGTACTCATTTTCAGGAATTGTGCTTTTTTCAGGAAATTGTCTGTTGTATCGGCGGCTGCTACTGACCTTTCCTCAGATCTTATAGTCATTCAGGAATGAATGAAACAGCAACAAATAACAATTCCAAGCTATTAACTAAGCATTTTAAACACATAATTACTGGTTTTCGTGAGATTTTTAAGTACATTTTATTTGTTTGTTGTACATTTGTGGTAATAGTAAAAAAATTATGACTAAAAAAAATCAGCAATATGTTTCTATTTCTTCTTCGAAAGATGGAACCATAGATGTTTCTTGGGCATTTAATGTTTTTAAGAAGGTGGAGAACGATAACAAGATTTCTTGTTATATTCCGGGGTTTGATATGTATTTTTCAGCCTCAGATGATGAAATGGTGGAAAAAAAATCGTATGCTATAACTAAATTATTTCTTGACCATTTTTTTATTCATAATAAAAAGCATTCATTGCAAAAATTGGCGTTAGAATTACGTAAACTTGGATTTAAAGATGACAAGGACGCTACTGTAATGAGTAGTTATGTAAAAAATAAATTAATCCCTGCAAAATTTAAGGTAAGGTCAAATCCCATAAGACCTTCTGCTTTTATTGATTCCGAAGAAACTCATCATCATGCAGAAATGGAAGTCTCGGCTGCTTAAATTTTGACACTATGATTGATGCTACATTATTTTGTCAAATTATCGATTCAGAGCCATCTGTAAAATATTTAAGGCAGGAAAACGAGCAGGGTTTTATTTTCATGGTTTATGAAGGATCAAGAGGAATGGTCATAATTGATTTTGACGATGAAAACTTTACTGATAATAGTGGAAAGGGTTATTTGAGAAAATTAGGGTTAGAGCATCTTATCCCTGCTATTTATCCAAATGAACCGGAAATTCAAGAAACCGCTGAGCCTCTCATTTCAGAAAAAAGCGAAGAAAATGAATGCAGTATTTGTAACGGTGTAGGTTCATTACAAAAAGGAGAGGAATTAATTCCATGTACAGAATGCAACGGGACTGGAACTCTGATTGCAATAAATTAAATAATCTTCGCTAAATTACAATTTACCCCTCCTTTTCTACAATCTCCATAAAAGCAGGATAACTTGCTTTTATACTTTACCCATTTCCATAAACTGCTCAAACGAGCATTTTATAAGACCTCCGTCTTGTTTGGCTTCATCTCCATGAAACCCCCAAAAGGGAGTTTTATGATTCCCTGGTTCTTGGGATGAGCAAATCCATAAATACGACGATTATCGTATTTATGATATTCTGGTCACGGGATGGGTAAATCCATAGATATAAGAATTCTTATATTTATGAATGCCCGGTCTTGGATTAAGCAATTCCATAGATACGACGATTATCGTATTTATGAATACCCGTGTTTTAGTACTCCGGGATCGTGTAGGAAATAATAGGTCAAGTGCGCGGACCCTTACCCCTCATCTTCCTGATTGGAACGTATAACGCAAAGAGATTTACAAACGCAATTAAACTCAGTCTTAGAGCACTCAAGAAGGTTGTGGCGCAGAATGTCATCGCGCGTAAGAATAGGAGACTGTAACGCATGTACAGGATGTCTGCAAGGGAATATGGTGTATTTGGGCTTCCTCGAGTGTTTCATCAGGAGATAGTCCCGGGTTTTGCGGATTACTGCCATAATTCTTTGGGATCTAAAATGTTTTTATGCTTTATGCCGGCGTTAACCGCGCAATTATTCTCAAAACACATTTCCTGCAAGGTATGCAGACAATTCTCCTTCATGCGTTCTAAGCCTACTCTTTGTGCTTCTGGTAGGGTATCTGAAACATCACTACTCATAGGATTGTTCCCTGCTATGTATACAGGCTCCACATTCAGTAAGATGTTGTAGTTGAGGGCGTTATATGCTCGATGCATTATGTTTTGTTTCATATGAAATTATATAGGGTTTATCTCTTGATTATGAATTGATTGATTGGACGTTAGTTGGGGTAGGACTAATAGAGAATATGCAACTGCCTTTGCTGAAGGTGTTTTTGTATTCTTTCTTTGAGGTTGGGGGTTGTTTACATATCTTCCTTGCATTCGTACAAGCTCTACATTCCGCTTTCTTAACCCTCGTTTTACTATCCAAGCACGATGTAAGCGCTTTGACCGGAGGGATAATGGTTTCGTGCGTGTACACATCTGTGAATGCAGTAAACGCCGCGGACAACCAACTATTCTGCTACAAACATTCTCCTGAACAACAGATGAGAAAGACTGTATACGCACAACACTCTTCACAATCCCTCCTATACAGCTGCTTATGTACTGCAATACGAGGGAAGACGCAACAATCAGCACACCCAATACGCAGATTCTACTCCCCATGTATCTGCACGTACTACTCATGCTGTATACTGTGGGGTTGCTCTGTTCCCGTTTCTAACATACTATATGAAGTATTAATTCGGGGAACATCGATCTGAATAGGTGCTGTTAATTCGGGGAAAGTTTTCTGCTCTGAATATTTTTCCAGATAATTCCCAATCTTCAATTGCGTTTCAGGATTGATTAAAGTAATAGCATCGAGCTTTGATGCAAGTAGCTCATAAACGACCTTCTGATAATTTACAGCTCCGTGTTTTAAGACCAGTTTTTTGAACCGGGTCTTTCTCTTTTTACAGTTTTCCGGGTTTTCTTTTTGGTACTTTTTCCAGTAATCTGGATTACTACCCTCTATTAAAACCATCTTTTCATTCTCTTGTAACTTGCTACAATTTATGCTATCGTCATATATCAAAAGTTGATTAAAAGTGTCTATTAGAAGTTGAGATAACTTATGAATATTTACCGGATCTAATAAATCGGCGTAATTAGAAATATTAATACTTCTTGATTTTAGGTATTCCATTCTTGTAACTTTTATTTCAACCCTTAGAATATTATCCCCTAATCCGAACTGCTTTCCCTTATCATATATCTTCAACTCATACTGTTGCAATTTATATTTTATCAAATATCCTTCTCCTCCAAACGTTTTTCTATCAAATAGAAGATTCTTATATGATACAATTGTATTTAGAAACTTTTCGCAACTGAATGGGAGAATAATATTTGCGCCAAATTCTAAATTATGCAGATCCGTTTTATACGGATTAACTTGAAAATAAGTGCTAAAATTTATTAATACATCCGCAAAATTTGAAATAGTGAAATCATTATAATTGTGTGTTCCTCCATTGAAATATTTATGAAAACTGCCTTGTAAATACAATTGTGCACTGTCCCATAACTTAAATTTTAATCCGTTAAGTTCCGCTTCTTTCCAATTATTTGGTTCTCCTGTCTTCTCGTCCACGTTAAAAAAAAAATTTAATAATTCGTTTTTTACTAATGTTAAAATATGTATGCCGTAAAGATTGCATTTGTGAAAATCGTACATGATAATTTACACTTATGCTCTTTTGTATTTGCGCTTAATTTCCGCCGCTTTCAAAAGTTCTGACTTTTTGTATCGGATACGACTTCCTATACGATAAAAAGGAAGCACTCCCGATTTACGCCATAAATTCATTGTGGCTTTAGAAACCATTAAAAATTTCGCTGCGTCTTTCTCGTTAATAAAATCGTCGGTTGGTACTGCGTCTTGTTTTACTGAGGTAAATCCCTCTTTAACGCTTTCTCTAATTAAAGTTACTAAGTCGTCCCTTCTAATTGAACTAAAAATGATGTCCTTTTCCATTTGCTAAATATTTGTTTTAGCAAAGTTGACTTAGTTTTATCTAATAATCCTGCGACTCGCATCGACTCGCATGAATTATTTTTTATTGTCTTTAAAGTCTTTTATATAACCAAGCAATTCGTCAATGAATGTTTTTCCACCGTCACCCTGAGTCGTTTCTATTGATTTTCTTAAAGTATCAGAGGTGTTCTTAAAATCATGATTAAATATTTCGGAAAACATTATTTCCAAATCCTTTTTTAGAATGGGGTCTTCTCCCCTAAATATTTTTTTTGAGCTGTAAAGTACGTGTATTAGTTGAGCCATATCATTCACTTTACCTTTCCATTTTATATCAGAGAAATCATTTTTTTTATTGGAATTACTAAATCCTAACTCATTGCTATAGTTTTTTCGTAACCAAACTAAATATTCAATTGATGCCCATCCTTTAGCAAACATAAGGATTCCAGATTCTCCCATGCTTGGTCCATTTCCCTCCAAAAATTGTAAACTATTTGATTCTGCACCTACCACACCTTCAAGAAAAAAATGTTGATCTATATCTTCACCGGGGTCTAAATAGGTTATTGTTAATTTTTGCATTTTTTCATATTCCCTTTTAATTACAATTTTCTCATCAATACAACTATCAGATTTTAATCTTTCGATAAATTTGTCTTGGAGGTTTTTTAAATTACAATTCGGATCATTATTCCTAAATCTCTTGAACACATCAAGTTCATTTTCCTGTTTGTTTTGTTTCAAATTGTTTTTGCCCATGATATGAATTTTTTTGTTGCTAAAACCTCGCAGGTATAAACCCACGAGGCGTTAGTGTGTATCTAACTTACTTTCTTCAATTTGGTTTGTTTACTCCAATGTTCTTTCAGCCTTGAGGCAGACTGCTCCCCGTCCATCTTAATGTAGCGCAGGAAGGCGCTTTCCGTTTTATGTCCACTTATTTTTCGGATCTCAATAGAAGGGAAATTGGATAGATACAAATTAGTGCAAAAACTTCTTCTTGAAGTGTGGCAAGAGACAAGTTCGTATTTCTTCCTTTTCGATTCAATCTTCAAATTGCCCTTCGTTTCGTTAACCAACACTACTTCGTTAATCTCCGCCTTCTTGCAAAGTTCTTTTAAGTAATTATTCATTTTTTGATTTGACATAACCGGCGGCAAACTATTTGGTGTTATATCCTTATATTTTTTAATGATCTCGGCAACGAGGTGATGTACAGGAATCGTCACAGCATCTCCGGTTTTTTGCATTTTAATTGAGATGTTACCGTTTTTTATATTCTCCTTTTTTAATTTGCTGAGGTCGCTAAATCGCAACCCGGTGTAACATCCAATAATAAATAAATCCCGTACTCTTTCTAATCTGGTATTTGATGACAAATCTACTTCGTACAGTTTTTGCAATTCAGTTTCGCTTAAATATACCGCATCTGTATCTTCACTTAATACTTTAAACCTTCTGCTTTTATACTCTAAGTTTTTATTAATACCTCGTTCTGTTGCTTCATTTAAAAAAACCTTGATGTTCTTTATTAGTTTTCCAATTGTGTTTGGTTTAAACTCTTTCGCTTTAAGGTAGTCTGTAAAATTCAAATAAAAATCTACGGTGATTTTATCGAAGGTTAGTTTAATCCGTGCATGTTTTTCAAACTCTTTTAAATGCCGGAGCGTACCTTTATAACCTGTGATTGTGGATTTTTTTTTATTAATCCGCGCTTGCTCAATATACCATTCAGCGAAACTAATTAGAGTATGTTTTAGCTCAACATTATTTTTCCCATAATGCTCATTAAACTTTTTCTTGATTATTTCGTTAGTAATTGTTTCTCCTGTTATTTCTAAACGCCTGAAAATTCCACTAACAACTTCCTTATACTCATCTAACTTGTTTTGTAGATCAGGATATTTTTTAGAAAACTTAGGTATTACTTTTTGCTCCTTCTTGTCCCAATGATTAGGTTGTATTGATTCTCCGGGAGAAATATTTATTGTTTCTTCCCCGTAACGGAAATACATTTTAATCGGGGATAATCCGTCGCTATCGGGGTTCTTCAAATAAAAGCTTACTTTTGCCATAATGATTTGTATTACGAATGTAAAATTTAATTAAACGGGGTACGGTAGCGGGTACGGTAATCTTTCAAACAAACTATATCCAGTTATACCTAACTTTATCTAAAGTATATGTTTACCAATAATTTAGGTCTAAAGAGGTATAACGGAATATGTTTAAAAGTAAAAGGTTCTGTAACCGTCCGGACCGCTTAAAAGCACATAAGCTCTTGATTTTCAAGGGCTTTTTTGTTGAATGAAAATAGATATTGAAAGCGCAAGAAAAACATATCCGTAAACTAGGGAGCTTTAACCGTTTTATTCTTTGGCTTAATTATTTTGTAGCAATAGCTCTTTTCCTCTCGGTTTTGGCAAAGTACATAAGCCCTAAAACTTTTTGGCCTTTGGCTTTTTTTGGTATTTCGTTTCCAATCTTATTTCTTTTAAATCTTGTCTTCATTATTTTTTGGGGAATGCAAATGCGATGGTGGGCGTTGGTTTCAATAATTGTAGTCTTGTTTTCGCTAAATAATTTATCCGGAAATCTACAATATCATCTCGGAGAAAAAGCGCCGGATAATAACGATACCAAAGTAATGAACTATAATTGTATGTTGTTTGATTTGTATAACTGGTCGCATAACAAAAAATCGCGCAAAATTATTTTTAATATGTTGCAGGAAGAATCGCCCGATATACTTTGTCTGCAGGAATTTTATACCTCTGAGCAACCGAAAGATTTTAATAATGCTGATACACTTGTGTCTTTTTTAAAGACAAAAAATATTCATGCAGAATACACAACAACTTTGCGTGAGTTTGATCATTGGGGTGTTGCTACACTCACAAAATATCCAATTGTAAGAAAAGGAAAAATTATTTTTGAAACCAAATCAAATAATATTTGCATTTATACCGATGTGATTATAAATAATGATACAGTACGTATTTATAATTTACATTTAGCTTCTATAAGTTTTGGTAAAAAAGAATATAAATTTATTGATAACCTCAGTAAGAACGAATACAAAGATTCTAATCTGGTTGAATCTAAAAGTATTTTCAAGCGATTGAAAGATGGGTTTTTAAAACGTGCTGAGCAAGCTGAGTTGGTTGCTGCGCACATGAGAGATTGCAAATACAAAATTATTTTGTGTGGCGATTTTAATGGTACTCCATCTTCTTTTGCATATCACACACTTTGCAATAATTTAAACGATGCATTTAAAAAAGCAGGAAATGGAATAGGGAAAACATATAATGGTTCTTTGCCTTTTTTACGAATAGATTATATTTTGTTTGATAAAAGTTTTAACTGTTACAATTACAAGCGCTATCCGGAAAGTCTTACAGATCACTATCCAATATCTTGTTATTTGAATATTTCTACTCGCAAGTAGAATTTTGTATTTGCGTTAGGGATTGAAGCGGTTAGCCCACAGCCAGAATGCTTTTCTGGTTTCTCGACTTCGCTCGAAATGACATGTTTGAAAATATCGGAATGGCGAGGACTATGAGCGGAAAGCCCGACCCAGAGCGAGTAAAATCATTCTAAAAAGTATAATCTCAATTCGCCTCTGGGTAACGCCCAAAATATTACTAAATTTGATACCATGTTTCCGTCAAAGCAAAATTTAGAACCAGAAGATTTTTATACAACTCAAGAAGGATATATAGTGTTTACAGAAAAATATCATTTAAAACGCGGCTACTGCTGCAAAAGTGGCTGCAAACATTGTCCGTATAATTATAATACAAAGACTGGAAAATTCGATAAAGAGAAAAAGTGATTAGTGCTTAGAGGTTAGTGAAAAGAGTTAAATAGAAAAGAGAATGAACACAAAAGAATTCCAAGAAAAAATTTTAAACGGTATTCCTTCGGAATTACCTACTGTAAAAGAATTTGACAAATCATTAAACCACGCTCCTAAGAGAAAAGAAATTTTAAACCCCGCTGAAAAAAAATTAGCACTGCGCAATGCACTTCGTTATTTTGATAAAAAACATCATCCTGTACTCGTAAAAGAATTTGCCGAAGAACTAAAAACCTACGGACGTATTTACATGTATCGCTTTCGCCCTGATTATAAAATTTACGCTCGACCTATAAATGATTATCCGCACAAAAGTTTACAAGCAGCTGCCATCATGCACATGCTCAGCAATAATTTAGATTACGCCATTGCACAACATCCACACGAATTAATTACTTATGGTGGTAACGGTTCTGTTTTTCAAAATTGGGCGCAGTATCTTTTAACAATGCAGTATTTATCTTTAATGACAGACGAACAAACTTTGGTTTTATATAGCGGACATTCAATGGGATTATTTCCTTCGCACAAAGATGCGCCGCGTGTTGTTATTACAAATGGAATGATGATTCCCAACTACAGCAAGCCCGACGATTGGGAAAAATTTAATGCATTAGGTGTTACTCAATACGGACAAATGACGGCAGGAAGTTTCATGTATATCGGTCCGCAAGGAATTGTACACGGAACAACCATTACTGTAATGAACGCTGCAAGAAAAATTTCTAAAAACGAAGATGACATAAAAGGGAAATTATTTATTACCGCTGGTCTTGGAGGAATGAGTGGCGCTCAACCTAAGGCCGCAAAAATTGCCGGATTGGTTTCTGTCACTGCTGAAATAAATCCTAAAGCAACAAAGACAAGACACACACAGGGTTGGGTGGATGAAGTATTTGAAAATTTAAATGAATTAGTTGTACGAATAAAAAAAGCTGTTGCAGCAAAAGAAGCCGTATCACTCGCTTACCAAGGCAACGTGGTTGATTTATGGGAGCATTTGGTAAAGGAAAAAGTAAAAGTTGATATTGGTACTGATCAAACATCCTTACACAATCCTTGGGCAGGTGGTTATTATCCGGTCGGTTTTTCATTGGAAGAATCTAATAAAATGATAGCGGAAAATCCCGTTCAATTTAAAAAGGAAGTACAAAAAACTTTAGTTCGACATGCAAATGCAATAAATACTTTAGCAGCAAACAAAATGTATTTCTTCGATTACGGCAATGCATTTTTACTGGAAGCGAGCAGGGCAGGAGCTGATATTGTGAATACAGATGGCACTTTTAAATATAAATCGTACGTGCAGGATATACTAGGTCCCATGTGTTTTGATTATGGATTTGGTCCTTTTAGATGGGTATGTACAAGTGCAAATGCAAGTGATTTGAAAAAAACCGATGAACTTGCTTTAGTGGTTCTGGACGATATGTACAAAAATTCTCCTGAAGAAATTAAGCAACAACTAAGCGATAATATTGCCTGGATAAAAAATGCCATGCAAAATAATTTAGTTGTAGGCTCGCAGGCGCGTATTTTGTATGCAGATAGTGAGGCTCGTGTTCGAATTGCAGAAAGCATTAACAAGGCAATTGCAAGCGGAGAAATTTCTGCTCCGGTAGTTTTAGGAAGAGATCACCACGACGTAAGCGGAACAGATTCTCCGTATCGCGAGACAAGTAATATTTACGATGGCTCTCAATACACTGCTGATATGGCAGTGCAAAATTTTGTCGGTGATGCGTTTCGTGGTGCGACATGGATCAGTCTGCATAACGGCGGCGGAGTAGGATGGGGCGAAGTAATGAACGGAGGATTTGGTTTGGTGTTGGATGGAAGTGCAGATGCCGACAGAAGATTAAAGCAAATGTTATTCTGGGACGTAAACAACGGTATCGCTCGTAGAAGCTGGGCACGTAACAAAGAAGCCATGTTTGCCATCAAAAGAGAAATGCAGCGTACGCCTAATTTGAAAGTCACGCTACCGAATTTGGTGGATGATGCGTTGTTGGAGGGATTGGGTTAATTATCTCACTGTACTTTCAAAACGAAATTTACTAATAGATGAGGCTACTTCACTCTACAATAAATCCAATAACTGAACTGTTTTTTCTTTTCGGTTTTTATTTCTACAAAGTTAATTAGCGTAACGTTATTTATAACAATATCATAATCGCCAATAGCGGTTTTCGTTTTTGCAAGCACCGGATTTTTAATTTTTATTGTTTTGGTTTTAAACTCAAAGCCAAAGCGACCGCTAACTTCTTCGTTTTTTTCTTTTATAAAAGAAGTAAAAGTATTGTTGTACTCAAAGTTATAAGTAATAAAACGCACATCGCTGCTTTTAATTAGCTGGGTATCGCCCTGTGCAGTCACCATTTTGCAAAGTTCCCATTTGCCAATGTAGTCTTTTACTTGGGCGTTTGAAATTCCGAAAGCAAATAAGCAAATAACTAAGAATATATTTTTCATATTTATTATCATTTCATTTATCCCTCTGTTCGACATCCCCCCGCTCGCTATCACTGAGCGTCCCCCTTCAAAGGGGGAATTTAATACAGTCTCCCAAATTTACAAAAAAATAATCTGTGCAAATCTGTGTAATCTGTGGCAGAAGGCTACAAAATATCTTTCACTAAAATATTTCCTTTGCTAACAGTTATTACATCATCAAACTCATCCATTAATTTATGTATGGTTTTTAATTCTTTTGTAGAATGTATTGGCATTTCGTTTACACCGCGCGTATCTATCTTATCTAAAATATATTTTACTGTAAGTGTTCCTTCCGAAACACCCGGCTGATAAGCCACAACTTTTTCTTCGTTAGTTTTTATTTCGTTAAAAATACCGGTTTCTGTAAAATCAAAAATTATAAGTCGGGCTAAACGTAAGGGCATGTCCAGTTTTTCAGCAATTTCTATTGCGGTAATTGGTTTTTTTCCTTCCATAAAATTTTTTACAACCAAATTAGCAATTAGTAAAGAAATAACCCGTTTGTAACGTGTACTAATATTTTGTATTTCGTTTTCTAATTCATAATGATCTACATTTTGATAAGCAAAAGCAAGTTCGGCGCCAAACAAGACAATAAACCAACTGTATTGCACCCATATTAAAAATAAAGGCAGCGCAGCAAAACCTCCATAAATTGCGTTGTAATGTACAGCACCAACCTGAAAAGCAATATAAGCCCATTGTAAAACATCAAATGCAAGCGCACAAACAATTCCGGCAAGCATTGCCGATTTGAATTTTACTTTTGTATTGGGCAAGGTCATAAAAATAAAAGTAAAAAGACCTCCCATCAAAACTAACGAAAGAAGTTTAAAAAATAATTTAGCTATAAAATCTACATGTTGCAGCCAGGTAAAATTACTTTCTGCCATAAGCACTTCACTTTGTAAAAAAACGCTGATACTGCTTGAAAGGAATATTAAAATAGGAGCAAAAAGCATTATTGCAAGGTAATCGGTAATTTTTCTAATGATACCACGACCTTTTTTAATTTGCCATATTTCATTGAATGAGTCTTCTATGCTTCCCAATAATTTTATTACCGTATAAATTAAAAGTATTATCCCAACTCCGGCTATAAGTCCCCCTTTGGCATTTTCAAGCATTTTGTTTGCATATTCAAAGGCTTGCGTTAATATGTCTCCATACTGACTAAAATCACGCAATAAATCTTCTTCCAGCTTTTTTTGCATGCCAAAACCTTTTGCCAAAGCAAACAAAAGTGCCAAAATGGGGACAATAGAAAAAAGTACATAAAACGTAAGGGCAGACGCTTTTACTAAACATTTATCCTCGTTAAAACCTTTTACAGCAAGGGCTAATACTCTTGCCTGTCGTACTAAAAATCCTTGCTTTTTATTGAGTTTATTTACACGTACATGCCAGATACGGTGTGTAAGAAAGTGAATTACTTTTTTTATGAGGGCAAAAAATTTAAACATAAAATTGCCCAAAAATTTGACTTGGGATAAGCAAATTTAGCATCATTTTTTATATTTGGATTTTATTTTCTTTAAATGTACTTTTCAGTCGGATGAAAGTGATTAATTACATAACAAAAAATGCCTTCTGGTTTGTAAGCGGGCTTTATGTTGCAATAGTAGTTTGTAGCTGTTGTTTGCCCGTTTTCTGGGATATGTACGCACAGGTAAAAACTGCGCATTTTTTCTTGGAAACAGATTTTAAAAATTTATTGCCCGATGGAAATTCGTATTCCGATAACGGACATTTCCCGATGTATGCAATTTATTTGGCTTTATTATTTAAGATTTTTGGTTTTAAATTATGGGTGGCACATTTTTCGGTTTTGCCTTTTGTGCTTGGTCTTCTTCTTCAGTTGAAAAAGTTGTCGGCAAAATTTTTAAACGAACAAAAAACTTTTTTGGTATTGTTACTTACATTGGCCCACCCGGCTATTCTAACACAAACAATTTATTTCAGTAACGAAATTGCCATTGTGTTTTTTTCGGCATGGATGATAAATGCTTTGCTTGAACCAAGGTCTTCGCATATTGCTTTGACAAGTATTTTTCTTTGCCTGCTAAACCTACGCGGAATTTCATTTGTGTTTTTACTTTTAATTTATTTTGGACTTACTAAAAAGCAAAAAAGCGCATATTATTTACTTTCCGGAATGGTAATTTGGATTATATGGATGTTAATTCATTATTACTATATGGGTTGGTTTTTACAGGGAAGCGAAATAAAAGAATTCCGCGAAATAACCACACTTAGTGGTATGCTTAAAAACTTTTTACTGTGTTTTTGGAAATTACTTGATTTGGGCTCAGTTATTGGTTGGATTATTATTTTTATTTCCGTAGTAAAAATAAAAAAGAGTAATCCGCTTCTCAATTTTCTGCTACTAGCTACACTATCTGTTTTTTTTATCTGTGTTCCCCTATCAAATCCAATAAGTAACCGTTATTTTTTACTGTGTTATGTTTTGCTATTACCTGCTTTTGTTTTGGCAATTTCGGCTATGTCAAAAAGACTATTTTTCATTATCTCGTTTATTTTTGCTTTAGTGCTGATACGTAATAACTGGATGAGCTATCCAAATAAATATGGTAATGCGTGGGATTGCTCACTTAAAAGCATTCCTTATTTTGATGTAAGAAAACAGTTGGATGATTATACGGCTGATAACAAAATTGCAAGAGCAAATGTTGAGGCTGGGTTCCAACTTTATTTTAATGATTCTTTTTATTTAATGAGCGATTCCAAAGAGGAGTATGCTTTACTCAGTGATACAGAAATGCCTTCAAAATTATATGTGGCCGATTCAAATATCTGTAATAATTACAATTCGGATCGTGAAAAGTACCTGCTGGATAATTATGTTTTAGAGCAAAAATTCGAAAAAGGCAGTGTTTATATAAATTTGTATAAGCGAAAATAAGTTCGAAATACTTTTTCGCTTTGAAACACCCTTTTTCTATGTTAAAAGCGCCTGTTTTTCATGCTATTTTTAACATTTATCACACTAAAAAGAGCAATATTTCGTTATCGATAAAATTTTACTAAATTTACGCTAATGATTATTATCAAGAAGATTCTTTGCGCTTCCCTTATTTGTTCATGCTTTTTTGCAAATGCTCAAGTGGCAAAGTATAGTAACGAGTTTTTGGCAGTGGGCGTAGGTGCCCGTGCCTTATCAATGGGTAATGCAAATATTGTAAGTTCAAGCGACGTAACATGCGGCTATTATAACCCTGCTGGACTCTTAAATATTAAGCCAAAATTTCAAATGGCTTTGATGCATGCCGAGTATTTTGCCGGTATTGCCAAATACGATTATGGAGCCCTTTCAACAAGAATTGACAGTAACAGTGTAGCTTCATTAAGTATAATACGTTTTGGAGTAGATAATATTCCGAACACCACTCAAATGATTGATGCCAACGGAAACGTTGATTACAGTAAAATAAGCACTTTTGGTGTAACTGACTTTGCCGCGTTATTATCTTATGCAAGAAAACTAAAAGTTTTAAAAGGAGTTAATTTAGGTGCTACGGGTAAAATAGTTCGTCGCAAATTCGGACCTTTTGGCGGTTCCTGGGGTTTTGGTTTTGATGTTGGCGGTTCCTATTCGCATAAGGGTTGGAATTTTGCAGCCGTTGGGCGCGATATTACCGGAACTTTCAACGCGTATACATTTACCCTAACTGACGAGGTTAAACAAACCTTTGCCGCTACCGGAAATGACATACCTTCCAATTCTGTTGAAGTAACCGTTCCGCGATTAATACTCGGCGTTTCTAAACAGTTTAATATTTGGAAGGATAAAATATCAATAATGCCCGAATTAAATTTAATTACAACATTTGACGGCAAAAGAAATACATTAATAAAAAGCAATGTCTTTAGTACCGATCCGGTTATTGGTCTTGAGGTAGGATATTTAAAAATGATTTATTTACGCGGGGGGATTAATAATATACAACAGGTAACAGATATTAATAATAAATCGGCAACGGTAGTAGTGCCTTGTATTGGTGTAGGGATAAAATATAAAGTGTTTACCTTAGATTATGCCTTGACTAATAACGTAACCTTAGGTTTATACAGCAACATTTTTTCTATTAAAATTGATATTGATAAAAGTCTTTTTCCAAAACAACCTAATTAATGCGTATTAAAAATACAGCATATACAGTATTGTTTTTGTTTTTAACGACAAGCATTTTTTCGCAGGTCTTTAATAACGAGTGGATAAATTTTAGCCAGAAATATTACAAAATAAAAATTGCAAAAGACGGAATTTATCGAATAGATTCTGCAGCCCTTGCCAACGCCGGTATTCCAATTTCAACTATTAATCCGCTAAGCATACAGTTATTTCATAAGGGTCAGGAAATTTATTCTTACATATCGGGTGAGGGAGATGGCGTACTTAATACCAATGATTACATTTTATTTTATGCCGAAAAAAATTCCTGCAAAGACGATTCATTGTTATACAACAATGTTCCTTTTTTAACAAACCCATACTATAGCGTTATAAATGATACTTCAGCAGTTTTTTTTACATGGAACAGTTCACTAAATAATAAGCGTCTAAAACTAAATACAGATACCACCTATTCGCAAAATATAGCTTCTCCTTATTATTATAAAGAAGTTTATACAGTAATGAATGATTACGGTTTAGGGCCATTAAATTTTTTAAATCAAGACGACCCGCGATATAGATTGGGCGAAGGGTTATATTATAGAGAAATGAGCACAAGCTCTACTGATGGTCTTAACATAAATACATCGGCAGCTTATATATCTACATTACCGGCTTACTTTACTTTCTGTATTTCGGGTGCTAACGATTTTCCAAATTATCAACGGGATCATTTTATTCAAATAGATTATATTGATAATGCAGGTACCCAAATTTTGAGTAATAACGATTCTTTAATTGGATATTATACCTACAGAAATACATATACAGTTAGTCCGGCAAATTTTGGAGCAACTACAAACTTAAGAGTTACAGCTTTAACAAGTCCGTATACCGCAATTGCTGATTATATACACATAAATTATATAAGGGCTTTGTATCCGCAACAGTTTGATATGCTTGGCGCAAATGAAGAAAAAATTTATTTACCGGATGATATAAGCGGACAAAATAAATCTAAAATGGTTATTACAAATTTTGGTGGCACCTCTCCTGTAATGATTGATGTAACAAACCATCGTTTATTAACGGTAACCGCTTCGGGAGGTAACTTTTTAGTTTTAGATACTAATAGTGGTGGCTCTAAATTCTGTTTTTTATCTGATATCATTAATGCAGTAAATACAATTACAGCCGTAAACAGTACGGGTAGTTTTGTAGATTATCAAACAGTATTGCCAAACCTTGACTTGGTATACCTAATAGTTTCTCATCCAAAACTGATAGGAGGTGTTAATTCAGGAGTTAACCAATACAAAAATTATCGGAATAGTATTGCAGGAGGAAGTTTTCCGGTTATTCTTGCTTCTATAACCGATTTGTACGATCAGTTTGCTTTTGGTGTTGAGTTCAATCCACTTTCCATTCGTAATTTTTGCGCTTCGATAATTGCAAATACCGCTAAAGACCCTTCTAATTTATTACTTATAGGCAAGGGCATCCACGCATTTGATTTTATATATGATCTTGTATCTATGTCAAAATGTTTGGTACCAACCTGGGGTAATCCTTCATGTGATAATTTAATAACTCAGGGATTACCCGGTTCAATAAATATGGAACCCGCTATACCAACCGGTAGAATTGCCGCGCAATCCGATCAGGATGTACTTTCCTATTTAAGTAAAGTGGTATTACATGATCAACAAAACGACGATTCACTATGGAAAAAACAGGCCTTACATTTTATTGGAGGAGCCAATTATTTCGAGCAACAAGCGCTTAACAGTTATTTGCTGCCTTCTAAATTAGTTTTTCAAGATACTTCAATTGGCGGTAAAGTTTTTTCTTTTTATAAAACTTCTACAGCGCCCTCTTCAAGTACTACCAACGATTCGGTTCGACAGATTATTAATTCGGGAGTTTCTTTAATTACATTTTTGGGGCATGGTTCTCCAACCGGTTGGGATCAAAGTCTTGATGATCCACAAAATTATAATAACTCGCCCAGATTTCCGCTTATTCTCAGTAATTCCTGTTATACAGGAGATATCCATAACGGAAACCAACTTTCGCATAGCGAGGTGTATGTATTGGCACCCAACAACCATGGTTGCATAGGGTATATAGCTGAGGTTTCCAGCGGTGTGGCAGACAGATTGGGGAATTATATGACAGAGTTTTATAAAAACCTTGCCTATAAAAATTATGGTCAATCGTATGGCGCTTGTATAAAAAATACCGTAAGGCAGTTGGTGATTGATTTACCTGTTAAGTATGGTAACGATACGGTATTGTTTTATGCCTTAATAGAAAAAACTTTACATGGCGACCCGGCTGTGCGCCCATACAGTTTTACTAAACCCGATTACACTTTAAAAAATTCGGATATTATTTTTAAAACGAATGCCCCTATCGAAGCAGATTCAATTGGTTTACAAATTATAATGACCAATTTAGGTAAGGCTATAAAAGATTCATTTACCGTTTTCATTGAAAGAAATTTTCCGAATGGAGACACAGTTAACTATTATAAGCGTGTAAAAGCGCCGTATTATGTTGATACGCTTAAATTAAAAGTTGCTAAAGAGTATTACAGAGCTGTAGGTCAAAATTCTTTTTGTGTAACGCTCGATCACTTAAATTTTGTAGCTGAACTAAGCGAAATAAATAATAAGACTAATGGCTGCGTTAGTTTATTTATTCCCGGCGCAGATATTGAACCTGTTTGGCCTTATAAATATGCTATTGTACCCAATACATATAGTGTAACATTAAAAGCTTCTACGGCAGATCCTTTTGCTCCAATAACAACCTACAAATTTCAGGTTGATACCTGCGATAGTTTTATTACTCCGTTTATAAATACAACCGTTACCGCACCGGGTGGTGTTGTATCGCTCCCAATTAATTTTTCTGCTTTTGCTAATAAAGACAGCCTGGTTTATTTTTGGCGCGTTGCAAAAGATACGCTTTGGAAAGAAAGTTCTTTTCAAGTGCTTACAGGTAAATATGGCTGGGGACAAGCGCACTTTCACCAATTTAAAAATGATGCCTATCAATATGTAAAATACGATAAGCCTGCACGAAAATTTACATTTGTTGATGATGTTAAAACTATACAGGTAAATACCGGTTTATATCCTCAGGTAGAATTTACAAAAACCCAGTTTTATTATAATAATGCACAGGAAAGACTTTGGACTTGCAGTAGAGATGGTTGGATAATTGCTTGTTTCGATCCCATAACCGGAAACCTAATACCTTCTGATACTTTGGGGGGACACACTCCAGTTGGTGATTGGTTGTGCGGCAAAGCATGGATAGGTTCAAATCATAATTGTATATGCTGTTATGTCACACGTAATACTTTTGATTTTGGAAAGTATGATTATTGCGGTGATGTATATGAATGGAAACAAAGTATGGTAGACTTTATTAATAACATTCCTGACGGAACACCGGTATTGGCATATACTGTTAAAATGGACGAAGCACTTGTAGGAGTCCCACAAGATACTGTAACACCGGCTATGATAGCTGCATTACAAGGTATTGGTTCAGGTAAAATTGCCTCAGGTTTAGCAGATAGTTCTGTGATGGTTATTTTTGGTAAAAAGGGTGACCCAATAGGTTCTGCACACGATACGATATCTTCTTATAAAAGTCAATTACTAACGTTTGTTGATTCAATAAAAACACAATATTATAACGGTTATATAGCTTCTGAAATTATTGGTCCGTGTAAATATTCTGATACAGCATGGAAATCTTTGCACTGGCATTATACAAATTTAGAACCTTCAATAACTTCTAAGGATAGTATCGTAATACAACTATATGGAATTAATGCAAGCGGACAAAAAATTTTACTTGCAACATTTCCTAAAGATTCTTTAGATGTGCTTGATTTATCAAATTATGTTAGCGGAAAGCAATACCCTAAAATACAACTTATTGCCCAAGAAGCAGATCTTACGCTTAATACACCTCCTCAATTAGGGAGATGGCAGGTTATTTTTGATCAGGCTCCCGAATGTGCAATTCATCCACCGGCAGGTTTTTCGGTTGTAAAAAACCCTGTTGCCGAAGCTGAAACTTTTGAAGTACGCGTGCCGATAAAAAATATAAGCGATTTTAGTTTTGATGATAGTTTACTTGTTACCTATTATTTACAAGATGCAAACCGTGTTAACCATATACTTCCATACAAATTAAAAAACAAGCCTTTTGTTCCCGATCAGGTAATTATAGATACTATACTTATAAATACATTGGGTTATGCTGGCAATGATGTTTTTTGGATTGATATAAACCCTCCCGGAGTTGCAAAATACCAGCCCGAGCAATTTCATTTTAATAATATTGCGCAAATTGCTTTTGGCGTAACTAAGGATAATATAAACCCTTTGCTTGATGTTACTTTTGATGGCGTACATATTTTAAACGGTGATATTGTTTCGGCTAAACCAAACATATTTGTTACTTTAAAGGACGAAAATAAATTTTTGGCACTTAACGATACGTCAAATTTTATAGTTAAAATTTTAACTCCCGGTTCTACCGTCGAGACTCGTTTGTTTTTTAAAGATGTATTGCAATTTACACCTGCGCAATTGCCAAATAATTCCTGCAAAATAAATTACCATCCTACACTTACTCAAGATGGAGTTTATATGTTGCACATATATGCTACCGACCGAAGTAAAAATATCAGCGGGCAAATTGATTATAAAATTCAGTTTGATATTGTAAACAAGCCTTCTATTACAGAAGTGCTTAATTATCCTAACCCGTTCAGCACATCAACCAAATTTGTTTTCACAATTACAGGTAGCGAAATACCCGAAACATTTAAAATACAAATTCTTTCTATAACCGGAAGGGTAATCAGAGAAATAACCCGCGAAGAACTTGGCTTCTTACACGTTGGCAGAAACATTACCGATTACGCCTGGGATGGAAAAGACCAGTTTGGTGATCAACTTGCCAACGGTGTTTACCTGTACCGTGTACAAACGCGCTTGCATGGCGATGAAATAGAACACCTCAGCACAGCAGCAGATGCCTACATTAAAAAAGGTTACGGTAAAATGTTGTTGATGAGGTAATCTGGTTCTTTAGCTAAATATATAAAATTCTATAGTGAGGCTTTGCGGTCAATTTTGAAATTTAAGCGCAAGTAATTAATATTCAATTAAGTAAATTATTCCTGTGCTGTAATATTCAAATAAAAAAGCAGGCTAAATGCTTGGGCTTTTAAAAAAGTATTACATTCACAAAGGATGGCTTACAAAAAATATAACATAGAAGAAGTTGCCAAAAAAATTGGCGTTTCAAAAACGCTTGTTTCTTTTGTGCTTAATAATAAAGCCGATAAATACGGTGTAAGTAAAGTCACGCAAAAAAGAGTTTTAGCCGCAATAAAAAAATTGGGCTTTCAACCAAGCTCCTCAGCACGAATGCTGCGTTTAAAAAAATCAAATTTAATAGGACTTGTAGTTGCCGATATAGGTAACCCTTTTTTCGCACAAATTGCAAAACAAATTGAACAACTGGCCGATAAAGCGGGTTACAGAATAATCATTGCAAATACGCACGAAAATCCAAAAAAGGAAATTGATTTATTAAATGCACTTATTCATAGCCAGGGAGTAGATGGAGTTATTTTAACTTCTTCACTAAAAGAACCAAAAAATTTAAAAGCTATCCTGCCAAATAAATATCCTTTGGTTTTATTAGATAGAAAATTAACCGGATTGCCTGCAAGTTGTGTTTCTATTGATAACTATGAAGGTGCTTTAGAAATGACCAGTCACCTGATACAAAACGGCGCAAAAAAAATCGGATTACTTACAATTTCCCCGGGTTATATCAGCCCGATAAAAGACCGAGTAAGTGGATACAAAAAAGCGCTCGACAAAGCAGGGATAAAACAAGATGCTGAATTAATCCGCGAAATTTCTTTCGAAAATATTGAGAGGGATGTTCTTGAAGCGGTTGATTTTTTATACTCGAAAAAAGAAATTGATGCTTTGTTTGTTTTAAATAATCAAATAGCCAAAGATTGTTTGCATGCTTTTGAAAAATTGAATATTAAAATAAAATCAGATATTTTATTTGCTTCGTTTGATGATAATGATTTGTTTAGTTTATATAAACCATCTATCACGGCTGTCACGCAACCTGTAGAAAAATTAGGAGAACAAGCTTTCGAAGAATTAGTAAAATTAATTTCAGAAAAAGATACGGAAGGAAAAAATGCGCACGCTCAAATCAATTTGAAAGCGGAATTGATAAAGAGGCAATCGAGTAGTAGGTAACCTTCCCGACCCCTCTGTTCCGCAAATGCGGAACGGTCTCCACTTGTGCCATAGGCATCCCTTCGGAAAAAAAAGGGGAGAAGTTTAATCCTAATCAAATAAAGAGCCCTTATTCTTATTAGGCAATTTGCCCATTTGCTTATACGCTTTTTCAGTTGCTTCACGTCCGCGCGGAGTGCGCTGTAAATAACCTTCCTGAATTAAAAATGGTTCGTACACTTCTTCAATAGTTCCGGCTTCTTCTCCAACAGCTGTGCTTATTGTGGTGATTCCAACCGGACCACCTTTAAATTTTTCGATAATAGCAGTTAAAATCCGGTGATCCATTTCATCTAATCCGTTTGCATCAACATTTAATGCTTTCAGCGAGTAATGCGCAATTTCCAAATCAATTTTTCCGCTGCCTTTTATTTGCGCAAAATCACGTACCCTGCGTAAAAGTGCATTTGCAATACGTGGAGTGCCACGGCTACGGCGGGCAATTTCAAAAGCCGCTTCGGGAGCAATTTCTACTTGTAAAATAGCTGCGCTTCGATTTACAATTTTTGTAAGCACATCACTTTTATAATAATTCAATCGCGCATTAATTCCAAAACGAGCACGTAGGGGTGATGTAAGTAATCCGCTGCGCGTAGTAGCACCCACCAATGTAAACGGATTTAATTTTATTTGTACACTGCGGGCACTCGGTCCGCTGTCTAACATAATATCAATTTTATAATCTTCCATGGCGGAGTATAAATACTCTTCAATAACCGGACTCAACCTGTGTATCTCATCAATAAATAAAACATCATAAGGTTCTAAGTTAGTCAGTAAGCCTGCTAAATCTCCGGGTTTATCAAGTACAGGACCCGATGTAATTCTGATATTAACTCCCAAATCGTGCGAAATAATATGAGCTAAAGTTGTTTTTCCTAATCCCGGGGGGCCGTGTAAAAGCACATGGTCAAGTGCTTCCTGCCTTTGTTTTGCAGCCTGGACAAATACACGTAGGTTATCAATTACCGATTCCTGTCCGCTAAAATCATCAAATATTATTGGGCGCAGTGCCTTCTCTGCTTCTTTTTCGGCAGGTGTTAAGTTTTCTTCTTCGGGGTCTAGATTAGGGTTCATGTTATTTGCGAAGATACGAAGGATTTGGGCGTTCCCCCGCTAAGTAAATACGATATTTATCTTACATTATTCAGCGGGGTCGGGCTTTCCGCTGCAAGTCCTCGGCACCTCCAGTGGCAGGTGCCTGTGGGCTTTCCGCTTCAATCCCTAACGCGATGTCTAATCATAAATAGTATCATTTTCACCAATAAAAAAGCTATATTTGTGCTTCAAATTTTATGGCAAAACAAAATCAAAAGAAAAGCGATATTCCGGTATTAAAGCCCTTTGAACTATTTCCGTTCACTAACCCAAAGGTGCCTTATATAGTTTTAGGACTAATTGGATTTATATTTTACATAAATACCATTTATAATGAGTTTGCTTTGGATGACGGTATCGTTATTCATAAAAATGAGTACGTAATGGAAGGTATCAGTGGTACCGATAGTATCATGAAACGTGATGCCTATCACAGTTTTTATAAGCAAATGAACGCCAAAGCTCAGTTGGCCGGCGGTCGTTATCGTCCACTTTCAATTGTAAGCTTTGCTATTGAGCAAGAGTTTATAGGAAAATACCCTGACGGAAAATTACCTGCACAAAATTGTTGGGATGATAATAAAAACAACAAAGGCGACCCCGAAGAAGATATAAATAAAGACGGGCTTTGGAACGATAATGATTGTTTAACCAAGGGCTGTATGTTGCGCCACTTTAACAACGTACTATTTTACATACTCTGTGTTTTACTGATTTATTTACTGTTCAGAAATCACATGTTTCCGCAATACCCCGATATGGCTTTTCTCGCGGCGTTTTTATTTTGTATACACCCCTTGCATACCGAGGTTATTGCAAATATGAAAAGTCGAGACGAATTATTTTCTATGATATTTATTCCGCTCACCCTCATTAATGTTTTTAAATTTAATGAAACAAAACTTACAAAATATATTGTTTGGGCGGCAGTATGTTATTTCCTTGCATTGCTATCAAAAGAGTATGCGCTTATGTTAATCTTTATAATTCCTGCAACCCTATATATATTCGTTAAAGATTTTTCGCTGCAAAAGCACGGAAAACTGTTACTTGCTATAGGTGCAGCTTTCGTAATTTATATGATGATTCGTTTTTCGATTGTTGCGGCCAAGAAAATGGTGCCGGATACCGAGATTTTAAATAATCCATACTTATTAGCTAAAGGTGACCAAATAGTAGGAACCAAAATTTTTGTTTGGCTAAAGTATTTAATCTTACTTTTCTTCCCTGTTTTTTTAAGTTCAGATTATTCTTACAACAGTATCCCGTATCGTCATCTTACCAGTCCGGAAACACTTTTGTCACTGGCAATTTATATTGGTCTGGCAGTATTAACCGTTAAATTATTCCGCAGAAAACATCCTGCTGCCTGGGGTATGATATTTTTCTTTGCTAACTTTTTAATGATTGCCAATTTATTGTTTGATATAGGGGCAACTATGGGCGAACGATTAATATTTCACTCGTCCTTAGGATGGGCAGTTTGTATTGCCTGGTTATTTACCGAAGAAGGAAAAAAATATTTCAAATCGGTAAAAATGCACAAAACTGTTTTGTATGTTGGATTAATACTTCTCACACTTGTGTGCGGATGGCGTACTATTACACGTAACGCTGTATGGAAAAATGATATTACACTGTTTACGCATGATGTAAATGTTATGCCAAATTCAGTATTGTGTTTAGGTAATGCAGGTGCACGTTGGATAGATTTATCTGAACGTCCTGAAAATAAAAAACACGAAAAGGAATATTTAGCTAAAGCAATCGGTTATTTAAATCATGCTTTAGAATTGCATCCAAAATATGTAAACGGTTATTTAAATTTGGGGTTAGCTTACTTTAAAAGTGCCGACTACAACAAAGCCGAAGAAATTTGGGGCAAAGCATATCAGTTGTATCCGAGTAATCCTTATTTAGGAACGTATTACCGTGTATTGTCAAATGTTTACGTCAACCAGGCTTTTGCCGATGCTAAGGCGCAGCGTGTAAACTATGCGGCTTATTGGTTCGAGAAGGCTTCAAAAATTTTCCCGCAAGACCCTGAGATATGGTATAATTTGGGTGGCGCTGCATTTTCAATGGGCGATTATTCAAAAGCAAAAATGGCATTCGAAAAATGTTTGCAAATTAAAGCTGATCATGCGCAAGCAAAAAGCGGTTTGAGTAATATTCCTGCTGGAGTAGTTGCTGCGCAGCCTTCAACTGTGGCACCTGTTGTAATGCAAATGAATACTCCTGTTGGCGCTCCACCTGTTAATGCTCCTAAATAATTATTGAGCAACAAAAAAATGCCACAGATTCATACAGATTTTTTTCGAAGACCTGCTTGCCATAGAAAAATCATTGCGTCGGTATACAGATTAAATTATTTTTTTCTTTTATCTATATATTCATTACTCCTTACTCAATACTCCTTTGCGCAAACTGATTCAAGTAATAAACCAAAAAGGAAATTAACTTTTTACGGAACCTGGGGTTATAACCGCTTTGCATTTACTAAAAGCACTATTCATTTTGTAAATAAAGGTACTCCCGGCGATCCTAATCCTGCCAATGGCGCATACGATTTTACTATTTATGATGTAAAGGCAAGTGACAGCCCGGATTTTAATAAAATAAAAGATGTGGCAAATATTACAGTTCCGCAATTCAGCTTTCGCGCCGGTATATATTTTAATAATAACCGCGATGAAGGTTTTGAAATTAATCACGACCATTCAAAGTATGTTGTAGACGATCAAAAAGTCAGAATTAAAGGAACCATATCAGGGCAGATGCAGGATAAAGATACTAATCTTGCCTTACCCTATTTTCATTTTGAGCATACAGATGGCGCAAACTTTTGGATGGCAAATTATATTAAAAGATGGAAAATAGTTACTTCTAAAAATGGGAATAACAGTATTGGTTGGGTAATAAAGCCGGGTTTGGGAATAGTGGTGCCACGTACGGATGTTACTATTTTCAGCAATCGCTTAAATAATCAATGGCACGTAGCCGGTTTTATTGTAGGATTAGAAACCGGAATTAGAGCAACCGTATTTAAACACATTTGTATAGAGTTTACAGGAAAAGCAGCTTATGCAGATTATTTATGGGTATTTGTTCAATATAAAGGTAACGGAAATGCCAATCATAAATTTGGAACTGTAGGGGCTATCCTTAGTGTAGGTTATCAGTTTGACGCTTTTTCCTGTAAAAAGTAGAGCTTCATTAACAATTCGTCCTTGAAAATTATTTATCTCACTGCTAACTTGCTTTTATAAGCGACTTATTTTAGTATGAGCAAATTTTTACTTTGAACGAATTTTTACAAAACATATTTCAAAATATGATGGCTTATCAGCAGGATAAGCCTTTATTGTTTACTCAATTATTTTTCTGGCTCTTTTTAAGTGCCGTTCTTGTCTTTTATTCTTTTTTATACAAGTTCAGTAAAGCCCGCACAATTTATTTATTGGCAGTCAGTTTGTTTTTTTATTACAAAACCAGTGGCGTATTTCTTATTTTGTTAGGGTTTACTATTTGCAGCGATTATACCTGGGGCTTACTTATTTCTAAAGCAAAAAAAAATTGGGCAAAAAGAATATTTGTCACGTTTAGTGTTTGTATTAATTTACTCTTATTAGGTTATTTTAAGTATGCCTATTTTTTTACCGATAGTACAAATCAGCTATTCGGAACAGATTTTAAATTCTTTAATCATTTTTCGCATTTTAGTAATTCATTTTTCAGTACCGGATTTAGTGTAGACAAATTAATTCTTCCGGTAGGAATTTCTTTTTTCACTTTTCAATCACTTTCATACATTATAGATTTATACAGAGAAAAAGTAAAACCTGTAAATAATATTTTTGAGTACGGATTTTTTGTTTGTTTTTTTCCGCACCTTGTGGCAGGACCCATTGTAAAATCACACGAGTTCTTACACCAAATACATCAACCTTATCAATTATCAAAAAAGGAATTTGGCCTGGCTTTGTTTTTAATTTTAAACGGACTCGCTAAAAAAATTATGGCCGATTATGTTGGCGTAAATTATGTCGATCGGATTTTTGAGAATCCAAATTATTATAGTGGGGTTGAGGTGATTTTTGGAATCTTTGGCTATTCTCTGCAGATATACGCCGATTTTTCGGGGTACACAGATATTGCCATTGGAGTTGCTTTGCTTCTTGGATTTAGATTAAAAACAAATTTCAACTCTCCCTACAAAGCACAAAGTACAAGCGAATTTTGGAAACGATGGCATATTTCACTTTCAAGCTGGCTGAAAGAATATTTATATATTCCATTGGGTGGAAATAAAAAAGGAACGGTGGGTACTTACATTATTACGCTCGTACTATGCAGCATACTCATTTTACTGAGCGGAAAATTACGGCTGTTTTTTTTAATTCCGGGTGTAGCTGTTCTGTTCGGCGTGCTTATGTATTTCTTTAAAGGCTTCAGAAATTCCATAAACACAAACATAAATATTATGATAACTATGTTGCTCGGTGGCCTGTGGCATGGCAGTAGTTGGATGTTTATGATTTGGGGCGGATTAAACGGATTAGGTTTAGTCATTCACAAACTCTGGCAAAGAATTTCTCCCTTTAAAAACACAAACAACTATTTCTCAAAATTCTTCTTTATGTTTATTACACTTGTCTTTATAAGTTTTACACGCATCTGGTTTCGAAGCGATAATTTGCAAACCGTAAGCGATTTGTTTGATAGAATACAAAATCATTTTGGTTTAGATTTACTAATGCCGGTTATGGTTTCTTACAGAACAGTTTTTTTGGTAATACTAATAGGATATTTAATTCATTGGATTCCTGAACGTGCTAAAAATTGGTACAGAAATATTTTCAGTGCAAGCCCTGTACCTGTAATGGGACTCGCAGTTGTTATAGCGGTATTTTTAATGTATCAGGCTATGAGTGCGGATATGCAGCCTTTTATTTATTTTCAGTTTTGACGGTAACGTCACCCTGAACTCGTTTCAGGGTCTCATGAATAATAAGATAATTCTAATTATGGGATGCTGAAACGAGTTCAGCATGACGTAACAAAAAAAGTAAAGTGGAAATTAACTCTCGTACTCAGTTTTCAAAAACTCTTTCCAATCGCCAAGGTTGGCAACCACTTGCAGCTGACGATAAATTTTATGAAATGATTCTTCGTCGCTTTGAGAATTGAGAAGTTTTATGCGGTAATTATTGTAATTTTTTATGGCTTGTTTTTCTTCGGCTGTAAGTTTAGTTCCTGAAAATTCTTTTTCATGCAAGTCGTTTACGCTCACTTCGCCGCCAATGGCTTTTTTTGTAAAAAAATCTTTTAAAAATTTAGTCTCCGGTTTCATACGTATCTACAAAACTAAGATAAAACAAAATACTATGCATTAAAAGTATAAAAGTTTTTTAACATAAAAATGTTAGGAATTTTTAGCTAAAAGATTGAAAATTACGGATGAAACAATCCTAATCCTTCATCAATTTTAGCACTTTTTTATCGGCACCGGAGCTTATTCCAACAAAATACACCCCTTTAGCTAAGGCACTAACATCAATTTTTAAAGCGCCATTTGCACCTTTCGGCAAGTTCAGGCTGGTAATTGGAATAACTTCTTCTCCTAACATATTTGTAATGTGCACTTCATAATCGCCGGCGGAAGCCTGTTGAAGTGCAAGAGTCAAAATTGTATTTGCAGGGTTAGGGTACATTATTATGTTGCTTCCAAAACTTGCAGTGTGAATAATTGCAGTGGTACCAAACAAGGTATCTACTTTCTGACCGTTTGATGAGGTTTTTATACTTACTAATCCCGCCCCGTCAACAGCGCGTATAGTAAAGTAATAAAACTGACCCTGCATAAGACTTAAACCTGTTTTTGTAACTGTATCTGCTACCATATTGCTTGTCCATGCCACCGTATTACTATCGCCGGGGGTAGTTCCAATACAATACCAATATTGAGCAATACCGGAATTAGGGTCTGAAGATGGATTCCAGTTAGCCGATAAAATTGTTTTAGAATTGGTGATATTAATATCTGCTCCCGTTCCGTCTCTTACCGAATCAATGGGGAGTGGAACTGTCCAGTCTACATCAATATTATTGAAATCAATTGTTGAAAGATTATAGGCACTATCACTGCAAATAGATTTTATTTTACCGGAGTAGGTTGAAGGATTTGGATTTTGATAACGAATATCATTTGCATTTCCTGTTCCCACACTTACGTTAACAGATGCTGTGCGTGAACGGTACACTTTCAATTCATCAATAGTAAATTTAGCATTTCCGCTTCTAAAAGAAATATAATTTCCACTTGTGTACGGACTTGGGTCTGTCCAGCTGCCAATTAAAATATTGTTCTGATACACGCGCATCAATCCGCTTATGCGATCAAAAATTACTTTGTAATCGTAAAACTGATTGGAGTTTACGGTAACAGTTGAAGTATAAACCGGTGAACCGAAACTATTATTTACAACTTTGTAAATTTGCAATTGCGAGTTATCTACTCTAAACCAAACAAAATAACCATCGCCTCTGTTGGTTGAGTCAGGCTGATTACACATAAAATGAAAACCTGCCCGGCGATTAGTTCCTAAACTGCCAATCTTTCCAATGAAATGATATAAATACCGGTTCGATAAATTTTGATTAAGCTCTGCGTAAATATTTGTGTTACTCAATAGGGTATCGCTTTGATATAATGCCTGACCCACAATATTCCAGGTTCCTGTTTTTGTTGTCCATTCCGGATGAATAGCTACATCAAAATTATCAGCAAAAAAACCACGTGTATAATTGGCGCGCCATTCTGTTCCGTTAAAATCAATTACCTGATAATAACTTTTTTCAAGTCCGCTTCCACCAACATTATCTGCATCAGTAAATGTTGCATTAAAATTTTGTGTCTGCCAGATGCCGCTTACTGATGATTGTGTTGTGGGCGAAATAATATCTGCGCCACCGCCACTGCCCGTAGAATTGCTTGTATAGGTAACAGCCCAACCGCTATCCGTAGTTGCGCAATCACTTCTAAAATCTAATAGCAATGCACTGTTTCCCGAAATTGTGCCCGGTAAAGATGTTCCGGTATAACGCCCGATTAACGGTGAAGATGTAGTGGCGCCATTATAAACGTACATGTAATCCCAATTATTCTCTAAACTAAATTGTGTAAACGTTAAGGTAATATTAGTTGCACCTACCGGCTGAATAAGTGTAGAGGTGCGTTGGTCATTCAAGTAATTTCCTGTTGGTCCGCCTGAATCGTAAAATGTTCCGCTTGCAGTGGTCATTGTTGTAACAGTTGGTGTATTATTTATTAAACTGTAATACGTGTACCAATTCCAATTTGGTCCGGGATCACTATGGCTCTGATTGGGATAATGCTGATGCCCTTTTATTTTTATACAGCCGCCCAATAAGCATAAACCCGAGCATGAAGGTCCGTTGTAAGCACGTAAAGGATTAATACCGTAACCGCTTGTACAAATGTCGCGCACCAATGCTGCCGATGAAGTGTACATAGCCGTTGTGTACCAACCTGTTTGATTTACATAACCTTCGTGCTCAAGACCTATGGTGTAAGGATTTTCACTTCCTACATGCCAACCCTTATTGCTTTCTAAAACCATTTGAGTTATTTGTCCGTCGCTGCTGCGTAACACATAGTGTGCCGATGCAGAAGCCGCGCAGTTTTGAAACCAAGAGATACAACCCGCATAACTTCCTTCTATATCATGTATTACTACGGCTGAAATTGCCGTGCCGCTACGCGAACTGTAATTACAACTTGCAGCGGCTACCCATAGGGCAGGGGGATAATCGGCGGATTGAATAGTGTTAGGATTAGTTGTTTTAAATTCATTTCCATTGGCATCTTCTACTGCGTTCTCACCAATAAAAACTTTTGCTGAAGAAAGAATTTCAAGATTTTCTCTTCCAAAAATTTCTTGCATATCAATTTTATGTTGAGGGAAATTGTATGCCGACTGGTACTCAGGATTATTTAAAAAAGAAAATACACTGTACAAATGTGAGTTGAGCGCGAAGTCGTTTACTGTATTTTCATCAATTGGAAGTTCGCTGAGTTGACTTAAAACAAAAGTATGCGACGCGAAAGATTTTGTGCTCTTTTGTTTATTACCTTCTTTCAAAAGAACAGAATAAGCTTTTGCATAGGCTAAAATATTTTTTTCGGGTGAAGAAATAATATCTTCTACAGAATAACCTGATAGTTGCGAAACCAAAACTAAATTATTGCGAAAATAATTTTTACCATCTGCGATTAAACCCATAACGCCATAAGCTTGAGGCAGACCCGTGCAACTTCCGTGTTCGCTTGCTTCTATGTGGTTAAACCGGCTTTGTGTAAAAGCTACTGCTTCTAAAACCCCTTTTGGTACAGAAGGGTTCTGTATGTAAGCCAGATTAAAATGGCTTTGGTAGGGATTTTTTTGAAGTTGTGCCTGGGTTGAAACAAAAAACAGTGAAACTAAAACGATACAGAGGGATATTTTCTTCATTTTCTACTTTTACGGCTAATTTAACTAAGAAAAAGGGATTGAAGCAAATAAATTAAAGAAGTATTATGGGAATTCTGATTTCTAAACCCATATAGCAGCTTTATAAATAAAAAAAGTCCCGATTACCAGGGACCTTTTTTTATTTGAATAAAGGAACTACTCTATTGTATTATAACCTTCTTAGAAATTATCTTCCCATCAACATTTACATTCACAAAATAAACACCCGCTTGGTATGTAGTTTTATCTGCAATAGTAATTGTAGTCTCACCTGCCGCAAATTGTTTTGCAGGAATTGCTTCAACAGTTCTTCCAATCAAATCAGTAACGTTTACCGAAATGCTGTGGTTCTCATTTAAATTAAAACCAATATTTATATTACCGGAAGAAGGATTTGGATAAATATCTAAACCAATTTGTGTTTCAAAAGAGTTTATACCCACCGATGCATCAAATAAATTTATATCATCTAAATACAAATTGTTCCCTTGTCCGTTAACATCAGCAAAAAACTGAAAACGGAAACGCACATTGCTACTACCCGCAACTCCATTTATGTTTACTGTATACGTCATAAACTGCGATGATGCAGGAGTAAACGGAGAAGTACTTGCTGCCGGAGTAACATTTGCAAGTGTCGTTCCCTGACGCGACCAACGTGAAACCCATGTATTACCACAATCGGTAGAAGAAAAAATTTGCATTTTATCTACATTGGTAGAAACCTGTTGCTGATACGCATATTTAAATGTAAGCTTAGGTGTAATAAAACTCGAAATATCAAACGAAGTACTCTGCAAAACACTATTGCTTCCCGGTGAATTAGCAAAATTATCTATCCATACACATTTAGCACCTGTAGCTGCAGTATTACCGGTTATTGCCCAGTCAAAACCAATACTACTGTATAAATCCCAATCAGAATTAGGAAGTGTAGCAGTTTCAAAGCCCTCGCTCCATGCAATATTATACGAGGCAACATTATTATTTACGGTTATAGTTGATTTAGTAATAGAATTACCTCCGGCAGAAGTAGAAGCTGTATAAGAAACCGCATAAGTGCCCGGCGTTGCATAACTTACTTTGGGCATTGAGTCGGTTAGTGTAGAACCACCTTGTAAAGTACCTCCCGGAAAACTCCAGTTCCAAGAAGTTATTTGTGCATTAGCAGAACTATCACTAAAAGTAATTACAACATTCGGACAAACTGTACGAACATTGGATTTAAAATTAGCAACAGGAATACATACTTGAGGGGTTGTTATTCCCGTAGCAATTCCATTACTAGCGCTGCCTAAATTGGCTCTTCCAACATTTCCAACATTATTAATAATTGTATTTCTCATTCTTGTTGCCTGACCTGCAGTAAACATGGTATAACAATACGAGTAATCCATAAAGTTGTTCGGGTTTTCACTAATTCCCGCATTGCAAATTTGATTACCGGTTCCTGTAGGACAATTTCCGGGACTATATCCTTTAGTTTGAGGGGTATCTCCAACAGCATCTGTACCACATGCTGTATTATTTGCAGTGCAACAATCCCAAATATGATATAGGTTTAAAAAATGCCCTGTTTCATGCGTCATTGTATGTGCATTTCCCGGTGTACTTGTCCCCATATTTCCAATATAATTACTTAAACATACGGTAACATCAGATAAGGGTCCGTTAGTTCCAGGAAAAGAAGAATAACCTGCTATTCCACTTGAAAAAGATTTTACAACATAAACATTATAATATTTTGTTCTATCCCAAGTATAATCAAATGGTGTAACACCTTTATCCCAATTTGTATTTGCATCGTAATGACGGGTTATACCATTGGTACAATTTCCGCTTGGATCTATAGTGGCTAAAGCAAAGCGAATTTCAACATCCGCTTCTAATCCTTTAAAAGGAGTTTGTGTATTTGCTGTATCAGCCGTAGTGGCACTAAAATCTTTGTTATGTTGTGCCACACAACTTTTTATTTGAGCATCAGAAATATTTTCTGACCCATTCAAATGCAGAACATGAAACACCATAGGTATGTAATAAATTGTCCCCTGTGCCTTCATAATTTTATCTGCTTTTTCATTACCGGTTTGGCTTCCTTTTCTATAGTCTTGAGCGTGAAGAATCCTGTCAATTTCAATTGCTTCTTTATCCGCAGCTTCTCGCAAAGCTTTAATTTCGGGATATTTTGCTAATATTTCAAGATACGATTCGGTAGTACCGCAAGGTTCAACCGTTCCTTGACCAAAAAATGTTGCAGACAACATAAATGTCAAACCAAAAGATAAAATAGATTTTTTCATAGGTAAATTATTTTTTTTTACATATCCCTCTCCCGAGGGAGGGGGATAAAGGGTGAGGGCGTTTTACTGTATTATTATTTTCTTCGAAATTATTTTTCCATCAACGTTAACATTCACAAAATAAACACCTGCTTGGTATCTGGTTTTTTCTGCAATAGTAATTGTAGTTTCTCCGGCCGCGTATTGTTTTGCAGGAATTGCTTCAACAGTTCTTCCAATCAAATCAGTAACGTTTACCGAAATGCTGTGGTTCTCATTTAAATTAAAACCAATATTTATATTACCGGAAGAAGGATTTGGATAAATATCAAAACCAATTTGCGTTTCAAAAGAGTTTATACCAACCGATGCGTCAAATAAATTAATATCATCTAAATATAAATTATTTCCTTGTCCGTTAACATCTGCAAAAAACTGAAAACGAAAACGCACATTGCTGCTACCTGCAACACCATTAATATTTACAGTATAGGTCATGAACTGAGAAGCAGCAGGTGTAAACGGAAAAGTATTTGCAGGATTAGCATTTGCAAGTGTTGTTCCTTGACGCGACCAACGCGAAACCCATGTATTACCACAATCAGTAGAAGAAAAAATTTGCAATTTATCTACATTGGTAGAAACCTGTTGCTGATATGCATACTTAAAAGTAAGCTTTGGCGTAATAAAACTCGAAATATCAAACGAAGTACTTTGCACAACACTATTACTGCCCGGAGAATTAGCAAAATTATTAATCCATACACATTTAGCGCCTGTAGCCGCTGCATTTGAAGTTAATGCCCAATCAAAACCCATGTTATTATAAAGGTCCCAATCAGCACCCGGAAGTGTGGTAGTTTCAAAACTTTCGGTAAAAGCGGTGGTATACGATGCCACGTTGCTATATACTAATATTGAACTTTTAGTAATTGAGTTACTTCCGGCAGAATTAGATGCGGTATAAGAAATGGCATAGGTGCCGGGCAAAGCATAACTTACCTTAGGCATAGAATCTGTAACGGTGCTTCCTCCTTGCATTGTTCCACCCAGAAAACTCCACAGCCATACTGTTGGACGCGCATTTTCTGAACTATCAGAGAAAGTAATTATTGCATTTGGACAAACTGTGCGTATAGAAGATTTGAAATTTGCAATAGGAACGCATACCTGAGGATAACGAACTCCGGTAAAAATTTTGTTAACTGAAGTACAAAGATTGTTTCTTCCGCCGGATGCAAGAGCCATTACGTTATGCATACGGTGACACTGTCCGTCAGTAAAATTTATTGGACAAGAAGAGTAATCCATAACATTTTGTACGTTATGGAAATTACTAACGTCGCACGAGTTAGGTGTACTTCCGGGACAAAAACTGGGTGCTCCGGGAGTTTTAGGGGTATCATCAATTACACCGATACCTGCAGTTCCGCTACTTAAAAAATCATCGCTCATTCCACCACTCATACAAGTGCCGGGGCTATTGGTACTTCCAAAAGTATGTGGAAGTCCTATCCAGTGTCCGATTTCATGAGCTAAAGAACGTGCATTTACGCCGGTCATAAATCCATTGTGATATACGATAGCATCCGGGGCACCACCGGTTCCCCACGTTCCGGGTAGATAAGTATAACCAACAATAGTTCCACCTCCACCTCCGCCACCTGCAGGAATAATTTGCTTAACAATATAAATATTCAAATATTTTGTTGGGCTCCATAATCCTGCGCCTGTTCCTGAATACGCATAATTTCCGGTTTGTCCTTGTAACCAATCAGTATTAGGGTCTAAATGGTGAATGATTCCATTAGTACAATTACCATTAGGGTCTTTGGTAGCCAACTTAAAAATATAATTGTTTCTTCCTGCTATTGGCTGAAAGTATGGATGTATACCGGTAGTATCAGCATTTTTTTTAAGACTTATATTGTTTACCTCTACCAGGCAGTTATACACTTGGGCATCGGGTATATTTTCAGATCCGTTTTGGTGAAGTATATGAAATACAATAGGAATTGTATCCAATGGATAGTAAACAGCATTGATGCCGTTATTTCCGTTGCGCTGTTGAAAATTTGAAGGAGCAGGTTCATTAATTGATTTTTCGTAACGGTCTTTTGCTGCTGCATCTTTAGCAAAAAGATCTTTCATGGCCTCGTCAGTATAACAAGGAATTGTTTGCTGCGCAAGTAAGGATGACGTAGCGAATCCAAGAAGTGCAATAAATTTGTAACTATTTCTCATAAAATTTGATTTTATAATAACGAATAAAAGTATAAAAAATCAAAATGAAATCAAAATTTTTATAAACGGCAAATTTTATGAATTAACTGATAAAAGAGGATGTTTATCTAAGCTAATGCCTGTTTTAAATCAGCTAAAAGGTCATCAATATCTTCAATACCAACGCTTAATCGAAGTAAATGGTCCACCACTCCGGCCTTTTCTCGGTCTTCTTTAGGAATAGAAGCATGCGTCATGGTTGCAGGATGATTAATGAGTGATTCAACTCCTCCCAGCGATTCAGCCAAAGAAAACACATGGAAAGATGAAGCCACCTTAAAGGTGTTTTCAACCGATTTGTCTTTAAGTACAAAAGAAATCATTCCGCCAAAATCGTGCATTTGTTTTTTTGCAATTTCGTGATTTGGATGATCTGTAAAACCCGGCCAGTAAACTTTTTCAATTTTAGGATGTGTTTTTAAAAACTCAGCCACTTTTTTTCCGTTAAAGCAATGACGTTCCATGCGTATGTGCAAAGTTTTTATTCCGCGAAGTACTAAAAAACAATCCATCGGTCCGGGATTAGCACCGCAAGAATTTAAAATGAAATAAAGTTGATCGTACAATTTATCATCGTTCATGATTAATGCTCCCATAACTACATCGCTGTGTCCGCCTAGGTATTTTGTAACGGAGTGCATAACAATATCAGCACCCAGTTGCAATGGGTTTTGTAAAAACGGTGAAGCAAATGTATTATCGACCACCAGCAATAAATTATTTTTTTTAGCAATTGCCGAACATGCTTCAATATCTACAATTTTCATTGTAGGATTGGTAGGTGTTTCTGCCCAAATTAATTTTGTGTTTTTATTTATGTGCTTAGAAATATTTTGAGCATCTGTCAAATCAATAAAATGAAATTTAATTCCGTAGGGTTCAAAAATTTTTGTGAACATGCGGTAGCTCCCGCCGTATAAATCGTCGCCTGTAATTACTTCATCGCCCGGACGCAAAAGTTTAATGACTGCATCGGTAGCGCCCATTCCACTGCTGAAACAAAGACAATGTTTGCCGTTTTCAAGGGTAGCTATATTTGTTTGCAAAGCTGTACGAGTTGGATTTTTTCCTCTGGCATAACCATAGCCTTTGTTTTTGCCGGGTGCTTCCTGCACATACGTTGAGGTTTGGTAAATAGGCGTCATAATAGCACCTGTAGTCGGGTCGGGCTCAGCACCTGCGTGTATTGCTTTGGTGCCGAATTTATACTTGTTATTACTCATGCTCAAATTTTGTACAAGTTTAGTTAATTATCTTTATCAAAGTTTGGTCTCAACAATTTTAATACTAATATTTTTAATATGCAGACTTTTATGTTTTGCGTTCCAAATAAAAATCTTAACCACATCTCCTGTACGCTCTATAATTGGCAGTTTTATACGCGCGAATGCTTTTTTTTCTGTCCCCGGTTTGCTAAATAATTGCTCAGCAATCGGAATTGAATTATAATAATAAATCTTGTTGTCTTTATCAAAGCCGTTTACTGTAAGCAAGATTTGTGATGCAGCCGAATCATTTTTAATTTCTTTATAGTCAAAAGAAATTTCGGTGTAACGTAATTTAAAAAGCGAGGAGGAATCGGTAATTATTTCGACCGATAAACTGTACTCTTCGTTGCTTACATCATAAAATCCCTCCGTGTTTATATTGCCCGGGGTGTAATTGAATTTTTTTGTTGCTGTAAAACCTTCTTTGTTTAGCGGAGCGTAAACGCTGTCTAAAACAGTTATTCCTTTTGGATGATAAAAATCTTCGGGTTCGCAATTAAAAAGGTTGCGGTATTTATCGGAAGTTTTTAAAAACACATAACTGAATTTTTCGAAATTCATCGAATCGGGATGAATAATATTTTTTAGATATTGAAAAAAGAAAATCTGGTGCAATAAAATAAAAAGTGAGAACACAGCAAGCAAAGAAATTTTTAAATATTTTATTTGAATTCTATCAAAAACAAAAGCTAAAAGCAAGGCAAAGAAAGCATAAAAATCTACCAGTGGACGCTCGCCAAAACCATCTCCGTAATACCAACTCCACCAACTGGCATGAATATACAACAAAGCCGAAAGAAATAAAATCATCCAAATCAACAGCTGTTTTTGTTTTCGCAAAGCAAATAAACCCACCAATGAAAAAAGTAAAACCGGAGAGTAAATAAACGCACCTCGTTTAAAACTAAAAAGATAATCAAGTATGTGTGGCGGTTTATTAAAATAAAATCCTTCGCTTTTGTATGCGTTCAATAAAAAATTACCCGTTCCCATTTTCCAGATAATTAATTGAATACATAAAACTATTCCCGCAAAAATACCTGCCCAAATAAAATATTTTAGGTTATTTTTCAAATAAGCGAAAAGGGAATTTCCTCCTGCAAGAAATGGATAAGAAAAAATAATAATACCGTTTACCGGACGAATTAAAATTATGAGTCCCAAGGTAATCCCAATCAAAGCTGCCAATTTTACAGAGGAAACAGCAAAATATTTTTTTGCTAAATAAACATGCATTGCAACAGTGGCAAATGAAAACACATGCGACATGCTACTTTCGTTGACTGTGTAATTAAGTAAGTTTGTTCCAAGGACCAGTGCAAGCAGACTAAGTATAATTGATAACCCTGAGAACAAATATTGCTGCAATAATTTTTTTGTAAAGTACAAACCAACAACACAATAAAATAAGGAGCCAATGGTGCAGAATACTTGAAAAGCCGAACTATATCCGTCTACAGGTAAATTAAATAAGACGCTGTAAAGCAAAGCGAGTAAAAAAAACGGAATTAATAAAATAGCTTCTCCGCAGGTATATTTATTTATATTTTTCCCCTCGTGATTCAGCAAAAATGTTTGCGAATACTGATAGCCAAATTTTTCAGGATTTTTATCGAAAAACGAAAAGGTTAAATCATGATAAATGAAAGCAGCTGGTAAATAAGCGTAATAACCTTTTCCATCACCATCGATAGTTCGCTTGTAAGCTTGTCCGTCTTCGCCAATAAATCTAAATTTAATTGTAAAAGCTAAAATAATGACAGCGAGCAAAGCAATAAACAGATTAATTTTTCTATTGGTCAATCCGCTCATTCAAACTTTTTAAGATGAAGTTTTGTGCCGTCAAACTCTGCGTAGGTATAATAATTTACCCATTCGCCTAAATTTATATACGAAGAATTTTCTCCAACCTTAACATCTATAGGCAAATGTCTGTGACCGAAAATAAAATAATCAAAATGTTTAACTTTTAATTTTTCTTTACAATAAATAACCAACCATTCTTTATCATCTCCCAAATAAACACTATCGCTTGTGCCGGTTGCAATTCTGCTTTTACGGCTGCAATAATGCCCAATTGCAAAAGCTAAATTAGGATGTATACGCGCAAATAACCATTGACAAACTTTATTGGCGCAAGTCCATTTAAGAATTTTATACCCACTGTCGCCCGGGCCTAAACCATCACCATGACCAATTAAAAAAGTTTTTCCATTATATGTTTTTTCAATGGGCTCCCGGTATAATTTTACTCCTGTTTCTTTCGGCAAGTAATCAAACATCCACATATCGTGGTTGCCTGTAAATACATGAACAATTGTTCCCGAATCAGTTATTTCAGCAATTTTGCCAAGCAAACGGACAAACCCTTTCGGTACCGTGAATTTATATTCAAACCAAAAATCACATAAGTCGCCAACGAGGTAAATTTCGGCAGCATCATGTTTAATGGAGTCGAGCCAGGCAACAACTTTTTTTTCACGAATAAGGCTTGTTTCATAAGTGGGCACGCCCAAATGGAAATCAGATGCAAAATATATTTTTTCTTTAGCTGACAAAGCCTTTAATTTGAGGGACAAAAATACGGTTTTTTATTTTGAACAACTTAATTAATATAGGCAAACTGACCAAACTACATGGAATTAAAGGTTCTGTGATAATGTACTTGGCGCCTGAGCATACAATTGAAGTAAAAAAGGTGAAATGCTTTTTTATCGAAATAAATAAAACACCCACTCCTTTTTTTGTAAATGAAGTGAAATCGGCCGGAAAAAATTTTATTCTGAGTTTTGATTCTGTCAACACAATCGAGGAAGCAAAAAGAATCGTTAACTGCGAAATCTGGATTGACAAGAAGAATATCGTAAAACAAAAATCACAAAAGGACCTAGTTGGCTATACTTTAAAAGATGAAAAAAAGGGCAGTCTGGGCTTAGTGGTTGAAATTGTGGATATGCCCGGACAAAGAATGTTTTCGTTGGTAGTTAATGATAAAGAGATTCTTTTGCCCTTTACGGAAGACTTGATAAAAAAAGTTGATCATAAGCTAAAAGTCATTCATTATAAGGCTCCTGAAGGTTTGATAGATATTTATTTGAGTTAAAGCACCATTCAACAATTTTTTGTATCTTTATCTTACAAGTGCAAAAAGATGTATGCCCAGCCAGACTTTTGTTTTTAAAAAATTTACTGTCTTTCAGGATAAGTGTGCGCATAAAGTAGGCACTGACGCTGTTTTAATTGGTGCATGGGTAAAAGTTTCAAAAGCAAGACACATTTTAGATATTGGTACTGGTACAGGTGTTATTGCCTTGATGATGGCGCAAAAATCAAAGGCAAAAATTGATGCACTTGATATTGAACATAGTTCGTATCATCAGGCAAATGAAAATGTAAAACATTCTGTTTGGGCCGATAGAATAAATGTACATCACACTTCACTACAGGATTATGCAAAAAACTGCAATCAAAAGTACGATGTTATTATAACTAACCCCCCCTATTTTGTCGATTCTTATAAGGCGCCCGATGAAGAACGAAGTCATGCCCGACACAATGATACTTTACCCTTTACAGATTTGATTGACGGCGTAAAAAAACTAATGAGTAAAGAGGGTTGCTTTTATATTATTCTCCCAACCACAGAAGCTGCGCATTTTAAAACGCTGGCAGAAAAAACAAATTTACATTTAGTAAAAAGAATGCGCGTAAAAACAAAACTTGTAAACGATACAGAGAAAAGACACATGATGCAATTTTCTTTTAATGCGGGACAATTGGTTGACCAAACAATGAGCATTGAAAAAGAAGGTCATCATGATTATACGGATGAGTATAAAGTACTAACCGGCGACTTTTATTTACATTTTTAATTTTTTCTAAATAAAAAGAAATAAAAAAACCGTCTGTTAATTAGCAGACGGTTTTTTTATAGATAGAAAAAAAATTACTGAACCATAAATTTTCCTTTACAAACAATTTTATTCTCGTCGTTGTAAACATTGTAGAAATACATACCATCATTCATGTTGTCTCTGCTCACTTTAATTTCTTCAGTGTTAGTTGAGCTTGTTTCTTTTACTAATTTACCCATAGCGTCAAACACCTTTAAAGTAATTGTGCCTGTTATATTTAAGCCGGTAATTTTAATTGTAGCATTATCAACCATTGGTTGCGGATAAACAATAGAGCTTATTTCTGTAGATAAATGTTGTTCTACTCCAACAATATTACAAAAATTTACTCTTCCGTTCCATACACGTGAACCTGTTCCTGTTGCAGGGAAAATAGCTCCAAAAGGATAAACAACGCCGTTACCTTCTTTTATTGCAAAATCAGAGTTAGATGCAAAAGTGGCCCCAAAAGCAGTTCCATTAGTGTATTTTAAAAACTTAGTAGCAGTAATACGTGTAATGTAAAAACCGTATGTCTGCCCTGCCGGTATCGAAACATTTACATTGATTGGAACAACAGTTGGAACACCAATTCCTGCAGATACTACGTTTGCGGTGCCAATATAAGTCCATGCACCGGGGTTTGCATTTTGTCCAACATACGTACTTGGTATATAATATATTTTTACGGAGTCAGTAGCTGCTCCTGCCGAAGCAGTATCTAAATGGCAATCGAAAGAAGTAATAAATGTAGTATTGGTTGCTGTAATATTAAACATGTTTCCGTTATGCTGATTTCCCGCTGCTAATGTTGTTTGCAATCCTCCACCGGGATTTGCAATGGCAACTGTTGCAGTAGTTGGACAAAGACTTGCATCATTAACAGTAACCGTATATACGTTTGGTGTTAACCCGGAAATTGTTGGTGTGTTTAATCCGCCCGGCATCCAGGTATACGTAACCGTTCCTGGACCTACACCATTTGCAGTTGCAGTTCCGTTATTATTTAAAGGACATGAAGCAGGTGTTGAAGATACTGCAACGTTAGGACCATTCGTAACGTTAATGGTTACAGTTTCTGTAGATGTACATCCTAAACTATCACCTGTTACGGTATACGTATCAGTACTTGTAGGCGAGACAGAAACTGTAGCTGTTGTTGCACTTCCTGCATTTGTACTCCATGTATAAGTTGTTGCGCCGCCTGCAGTAAGCATAGCAGAAGTTCCGGGGCATACCACCGTAGCTGATGCAACAGCAGTAACAGTAGGCATTACCGTATTAACTGTTACGGTAAATGTGGCTGCGTTTACACAACCATTTGTATTTGTTCCGATAACGGTATAACTTGTAGTAACCGTTGGATTAGCAGTAACAGACGCTCCTGAGGTAGAACTTAATCCGGTTCCCGGGTTCCAACTGTAAGTAATTGCGCCACCCGCGTTAAGTGTAGCGGAATTACCAATACATATAGTAGGACTGTTTACTGTTATATTAGGCAATGGATTTACAGTAACAGAAGATGTAGCTGTATTTACACATCCTGCCGAGCTCATTCCGGTAACAGTATAATTTGTTGTAACCGTAGGATTAGCTAAAACACTTGCTCCGGTAGTAGAACTTAATCCGGTTCCTGGACTCCAACTGTAAGTAGATGCCCCTGCTGCGGTAAGCGTAGTTGAATTGCCTGCGCAAATAGTTGTACTGTTTACCGTAACTGTTGGCAATGGATTTACAGATACCATAACTGTTTGTGTTGCTGTACAAGTTCCGCTCGTAGCTGTAACGGTATAAGTAGTGTTAACTGTTGGTGTAACAGCAACCGATGTCGTGGTAACACTTCCTGCGTTAGCGCTCCATGTATAAGTGCTTGCACCGCTTGCAGCTAAAACGGAAGTGTCTCCCGAACAAATGATTGTAGGGTTCGCTGTAATTGTTACAGGGCACTGAGCTTTTATTTCAGTCATAATAAAAACCGCTGCTAAAATTGTAATTATTTTTTTCATGTTGTTTGTTTTTAATTTGAGGCATTAAAACTAAGATAAAAATCCCGGTAAAAAAAGAGTTAATTTTATTTTTTCAAAATAAATAATGGTAGTTTCTAATTAAATGAGTTTTATGAACATATTAATTACCCTAAAACACTATCTTTGCGCCCTAAACGTTTTACTATGCCGGCAGATAACTATCAATTTCACGACTACTTTCAGGTTGACGATTTATTGACAGATGAACACAAACTTATTCGCGACACCGCTCGCGCCTGGGTTAAAAAGGAAGTTACACCAATTGTAGAAGAAGCCTGCCAGACATGCAAATTCCCAAAACAATGGATAAAAGGTCTGGCTGAAATTGGCGCTTTCGGACCATATATTCCTGCTGAATACGGCGGACCCGGTTTAGATCATATTTCTTACGGAATTATTATGCAGGAGTTGGAGCGCGGAGACAGCGGATTGCGTTCTACAGCATCAGTTCAAAGCTCTTTAGTTATGTATCCAATTTTTGCCTACGGAAGCGAAGAGCAAAAAAGAAAATATTTACCCAAACTTGCAACGGGCGAATTAATGGGTTGTTTTGGTTTAACTGAACCCGATCATGGCTCTGACCCAAACGGAATGATTTCTAATTTTCGCGAAGGCGTCCCTACGGGAAAAGATAAAGCCGATCATTATATACTTAACGGCGCAAAAATGTGGATTTCAAATTCGCCTTTTGCTGATATTGCTGTTGTGTGGGCAAAAAACGAACAGGGAGAAATACAAGGATTAATTCTTGAGCGTGGCATGGAAGGATTTACAACTCCTGAAACACATGGTAAATGGAGTTTACGTGCAAGCGCAACCGGAGAATTAGTTTTTGATAATGTAAAAGTCCCGAAAGAAAATTTATTGCCAAATGTAAAAGGATTAAAAGGTCCGTTGGGCTGTTTAAATTCTGCACGTTATGGTATTGCATGGGGAACAATTGGCGCAGCACTTGATTGCTACGACAGCGCTCTTCGCTATAGTCAGCAACGTATACAATTTGGAAAACCTATTGGTGCATTTCAGTTAACGCAAAAAAAATTAGCGGAGATGATTACCGAAATTACCAAAGCACAATTATTAGTTTGGCGTTTGGGAGTTTTAAAAAACGAAGGTAAAGCAACGCCTCAGCAAATATCAATGGCTAAGCGCAACAATGTAAACATGGCATTGCAAATTGCAAGAGAGGCACGACAAATACATGGCGGTATGGGCATCACGGGAGAATATTCTATAATGCGCCACATGATGAATTTAGAAAGTGTTATTACCTACGAAGGCACGCACGATATTCATTTGCTTATAACCGGACAACACATTACAGGCTTTAGCGCTTTTGGTTAAGGAAGATCTTGTATTTTCCCCTCCTTTTTTCAAGGAGGGGAAGTTTTCACGAAAGGTTTACCTTTCGGAAAACGGGGTGGTCTTTTTTTTTACGGAGGTGTGTCCGCTTTTTCAGCGGACGGGGTGGTCGTCTGTAAGGTTTTCCATTTAACACCGTCTATTAATAAAACAAACAAAATGAAAACGCTTTTAACACTACAATTAAGCCTTGTTTTATTTGTAACGGGCTCTTGCCAGCAAAATACTGTCATTGATAAAAAAACACAAACTATGGATACCGAAAAAATTGTAAAAACTGAAGAACAGTGGAAAAAAGAATTAACCCCTGAGCAATATCACGTGCTGCGCGAAAAAGGAACTGAACCTGCTTTTCAAGGTGAGTACACCGATACAAAAGCAAAAGGAAAATATGTTTGCGGAGGTTGTGGCTACGAACTTTTTAATTCTGATATGAAATTTGATTCGCATTGCGGCTGGCCAAGCTTTGATAAGGAACTTGGTATTGGTGATCGTGTGACAAAAAAGAAAGACGTCACATTTGGCATGATACGCACCGAAATTATGTGCGCCAAATGCGGCGGTCACCTCGGACATATTTTTGATGATGGTCCAACCGAAACAGGTAACCGCTATTGTGTGAATTCGCTTTCAATTAAGTTTATTCCGGAGGAAAAATCCAAATAATTTTCACCGCAAAGGCGCTAAGACGCAAAGAAAAAATTTATTTATAAGTAGTGAAGGGTTTGTGTATTCAAGACGCAAAGAAGGACATTAAATTTCGTTCCGGAGGAGAAGACTAAATAGTTTTTCACCGCAAAGGCGCCAAGACGCAAAGAAAAAATTTATTTATAAGTAGTGAAGGGTTTGTGTATTCAAGAC
>CAZZEI010000005.1:46987-50381 GCA_964653165.1 uncultured Flavobacteriaceae bacterium
GCAAAGAAGGACATTAAATTTCGTTCCGGAGGAGAAGACTAAATGGTTTTTCACCGCAAAGGCGCCAAGACGCAAAGAAGAGCATTTTAATTTGTTATAATAATCATTTTTTTAAACAAGTTTGCGCCTTATTAATTAACACAACACTTACTAAAAAAACTTAGCGTCTTTGCGGTTAAAAAAGCTTCGTGATGCCCCTCAAATCCCTGCCAATCAAATTCAATCCCGGTTTTTTGTTTTTCTCAATACTGCCCAAAGTATTTTCTATTCCTAAAAATTTTGCTCCGTTAAGTGTGCTCCATTTTAAAATTTCCTGCAATTCAATTTTTGGAAAATGTTTTTGAATTGCTTTTATTTCATCCCAAATACTCAAACTCCAATTGCTTGCGTAGCTGTCGGTGCCCAATGTAATAGTGCAATTGTTTTGCAAAAATAAATTTATATCCGGCAATTTGTTTTCGATGTACAGGTTGGCATTCGGACAAAAACACCAGAAAATATTTTTGTTGTAGTTGTTTGCAAATAAAACATCTTCCTGACTCGTAAACGTATTATGCACCAACAATAATTTATTTTCTTTCGGAAGATGAGGTAAAGTAGATTGCAAACTTGATTTTCCCGTTGGCTTCCAATTATCTGTCGGAATGTTAAAATGTTTTAAGCGTTCTAAAATATTTCCTTTCTTTTCTCTGAAAAACAAATCCTCGTCTGCCGTTTCCTGATTGTGAATTGTTAAGATAGCGCCATTTTTATCGGCGTAATCAGAAATCAATTTCAATAATTTTTCGGAAGCAGAGTAGGGGGCATGCGGAGTGATGGAAGATTTTTGTCCGCTCTTTAATTCACTCTGTAATTTTAGCCCTCTTTCAAAAGCAGCATCAGCACGAGTTTCGTCAAATGCATATATCTCTAAAAAATTATAATAGTAAAGTTTTGATTTGGTTTTATACGCAAATGTATTTGCTGTGTTGCAAATATCTCCAACGGCAACAATTCCATTCTTACTCATTTCAGCATCGGCATCTTTTATTGCTTGCAAAACTTCTTCATCGCCGGGCTTTTTTAAATTCTCAACTTCTTTTATAAAATTGTGTAAGCCGCTTTCGCTTTCAATTTTATTTTTCATGTACGAAAGCTCTAGGTGACAATGCGTATTTACAAAACCCGGACAAATAAAACCTTCAAAGCGTTCTGTTTTAGATGCATCAATAGTATTTTCATCAACTAAATCAGTTATAGCTCCACTGTCATCTATAACAATAACAGTTTTCGCAAGAGGAAGTGAGTTGATTGTAAAAATTTTATCGGCAGTAATAAAGCGCATGTATCAAAAGTAACAAAAGGATGGTAGATAGTATCGATAGATGATGGGCTTTTGCCTATGTCACCCCTTCGGGGTTTGAAAATCGTTTGATTATTTGTTTAGTATCATGCCACTCCTTCGGAGTTTCAACCAATCAATAGTTTCTTGTATTTATTTTATGGATACTACATAAAACCCCGAATGGGTGATATGATAATAAGTAAAATTAAATCGAAACCCCGAAGGGGTGACATACTGTATTTGACTATCTTTGCTCAATGGTTCCAAAGCAAGACATTAGAGCGTTAACTTTAGAAGAAATTGCAGCTATTTTAAAAGAAAAGGGCGAGCCTGCTTTCCGTTCTAAACAGGTTTGGGAGTGGCTTTGGCAAAAAAGTGCACATAGCTTTGATGATATGAGTAATCTCTCAAAAGGACTGCGTACAATACTTTCCGAGAATTTTGTAATTAATGCTGTAACAATTGACGAACAACAAATTTCAAGCGACCGCACCATAAAATGCGCCATGAAATTGCACGATGGTAATGTGGTAGAAAGTGTTTTAATTCCTACTCCAAACAGAATGACGGCTTGTATCTCTACACAAGTGGGTTGTAGTTTAACTTGCAAATTTTGCGGAACAGGAAGATTAGAACGTTTGCGAAATTTAAATGCTGATGAAATTTACGATCAGGTTGTATTGGTAAATAATCTGGCAAAAGAAAAATACAAGCAACATCTCAACAACATTGTGTACATGGGCATGGGCGAGCCTTTGCTGAATTACAGTCAGACCATGCGTTCTATAGAAAGAATTACTTCTCCGGATGGTTTGGGTATGAGTCCGCAAAGGATTACGGTTTCTACAGCCGGCATAGCTAAAATGATAAAGAAACTCGGCGACGATCAAGTAAAATTTAATCTGGCTGTTTCTTTACATGCGGCTAATGATGCTAAACGAAATCACATCATGCCTATCAATGAAACTAACTCATTGGAAAATTTAGCAGAGGCATTAATTTATTTTTTCCAGAAAACAGGCACACGTGTAACATTTGAATACATTGCCTTTAAAGATTTTAACGACTCCATAAAAGATGCGCAGGAGCTTGCAGATTTTTGCAGAAAAGTCCCGGCCAAAGTAAATATCATTGAGTACAATCCCATTGACGATGGAGAATTTAAACAAACCACCCCCGAAAGATTAGAAGCTTTTAAAGACCACTTAGAAAAAAAGGGAATCATCGTAAACGTCCGCCGCAGCCGCGGAAAAGATATTGATGCCGCTTGCGGGCAATTGGCGAATAAGAATAAGATTGCAAAAAATATTTTGAATAAATAAAATTTAGTGTTGTACAACAATTTTTTTTATTTGCACGCCCTCGAGTGTTTTTACACAAACAAAATAAATTCCGTTTTGTATATCGCTAACATCAATACTTATTTTTTCTGTTGTAATGTTTTCTTGTTTCAGGATATTTCCTAACATATCTGTAATTCTTATCGTGATAGCTATCGGAGCTGCATTCTTAATTCCTAATTCTAAATTCATAATTGTATTCGCCGGATTAGGATAAATATTTACTTCATCATTTGTAAAATTTTCTTTTATTCCTACAGGAGTATTCCATTTAGCAATGTATTTGGCAGGATTACCACCTGCATTTTGAAACTCTCCTCCAACATACAAGTCCGAATTATAAACTGCTAATGACCAAACAGTGGTATCCGTTCCGGTTCCAAGAGTTGACCAACTTGTTCCGTTCCATTTTGCAATATGATTGGCAGGTGAACCATCTGCAGTGATGAAATCTCCACCTGCATATAGTTCCAAATTATAAATCCCCAATGCTCGAACAACATTATTCATACCTGTTCCAACGGAAGACCAATTTCAGCCATTCCATTTTGCAATATAATTTGCAGGGTTTCCATCAGCTGTTGTAAAATATCCTCCCGCATAAAGTTCTCCATTGTATATGGCAAGCGAGCTAACAGCCGAATTCATACCCGAACCCACAGCTGACCAATTTGTTCCGTTCCATTTTGCAATGTAGTTGGCAGAAACGCCTCCGGCAATTGTGAACCCC
>CAZZEI010000006.1:0-46904 GCA_964653165.1 uncultured Flavobacteriaceae bacterium
CCTTTTTTTAGAACATTTCCCTGTTTTAGGGGGTGCAAAAGTAACAATAGTTTTGAATACAGCAAAATAATTCGTTCTTTTAATTAACTTTTCTCTAACAAAAATAGCTTAATCTTTAAGAAAGAATAGAAACCAGGCTTCTGTGCCCTGTTTTGAGCCCAAAAAAACAAAATTATTTACAAATAACAACTACTATATTTACCAAATTAATGGACTTAAAAAAGACAAAATACATAACATCCGTTTTAATCCTTTTTTTGGTACTAAACAGTTGTCGGAAAGAAAAATCCTATTGGGATGATGACTTTGTTGCGCCTATAGCACATGGAAACTTATCATTAGGAAACCTATTTCCCGACACTACCTTAAAATCTAATCCTGATAGCAGTTTAAAAATTGCTTTTGAAACAGAAATAATAAATTACCAACTTGACAGTCTAATAAAAATACCTGATACTACTATCACAACCGCATTTACTTTTACGGTGCCTATTGTAGTGGCACTTTCGCCGGGGACAAATATTCCTTTATTAAACAATAATCCAATTAACGGGGAAACTTATTATAATCTTCCAAATGGAATCCAACTCAAAAAAGCCATTTTAAAACAAGGAGGTATAAATTTTACAATGCAAAATACTGTTTATCGACCTTTGGCATATCATTATCTATTATTATCGGCAACTAAAAATAACAAAATTCTTGATACAATTTTTCATATTAACGCTGCTGATTCAATTTCTGGAGTGCCGGGGCAAGCAAGCGGGTATATTGATTTAACAGGATACACAATCGATTTTACGGGGTATACTAATAATAAATTTAATACTACATCAGAAATTGATTCGGTTCACATTGAAAACAATGCGCAACCTGGTTATTTGCATCCAAATCAAGGCATAGTTTCTAATTTTGGATTTACAGGAATTGTGCCTCAATATGCATTAGGATATTTCGGAAATCAAATCGTGGCAGTTGGTCCGGATACTGCAATTTTCAATGTATTTAGCACTATACAATCGGGAATACTAAATCTAAACAGTGCCGTAGTAAATTTAAAAATTATTAATGAGTTAGGTGTGGCCATGCGAACAACAATTAATTCGCTTACCTCAATAAGTACAGCAAACAGCAAAACGGTTACACTTAACGCATCTAATTCTTCTCCGTTAATATCTCCAATAAATATAAACTCGGCAATTAATAACGGTTTTGGAAATCCCGTAACAGCATTAACCAAAACCCTAACCATAAACAGCACCAACACACCAACACTAACCACATTTATTGGTATTCTTCCTGATAAATTTGCTTATAAATTAACGGCACAAATAAATCCGGGAGGAAATCAATCAGGCAGTAATGATTTTGGTTATTACGGCACCGGTTTTAAAGCGTACATGGATGCTGATATTCCGCTTTATTTCTCAGCAAGTAATTTGGTTTTAGCTGATACAGTTACCATAAATCTTGCAAATATTAATCAGTTTAAAAACATAAACCACGGTCAGCTTATTTTAACAGCGACAAACGGATATCCGTTCAGCATTAATTTGCAAGGATATTTATTAGATGAGAACAAACAAGTTATTGATATTTTATTTGCTACACCAAATACAATACAAGCACCCGCATTAGATGTAAACTTTAAAGTAATTGCGCCGTTGCAAAGCAGACTTACCATTCCGCTTACAAAAGACAAGATTACCAATTTGCAAAAAGCGAAGTATATTTATTACACATCAACTTTTAATACTGCATCACAACCCAATCAAATTAAGTTTTACAATTATTATAATCTTGATTTGCTTTTAACGGCCGACATTAATTATTCTATAGGGAAATGATGAGAGGTTTACTAACCCTACTTTTAATTTTTTATTTCTGCTTGCCGGGCAAGGCTCAGTTCAACAACGATTTTTTGTATTACACAAAATACGGAAGAAGTGTTTCTATGCACGGTGAGTATGATTTTAACTCGACAGCCATACAAAACGGTTTTGTAAATAAATTTATTACAGGTGGTTATTTAGACAGTACAATTAAAACAAAAGCGCTGGATAAGATGAGTGCTGAAAATCGTGCAGGTGGGTCGTACGCGTTAGGCATAACAGCATTTTGGGGAGCAAAAGGAAGTAAATACAGTTTTATTACAGGATTAAAACAAGTGGAATTTTTTAATTCAACTTTTAGTCATGATTTTTTTGCAATGACATTTTTCGGGAATAAAATGTTTGCCGGAAAAACAGCAAACATAGGAGGCACTACCATAAATCATTTTAAATTTCAGGAAGTAAAACTTGGTTTTATTTGGGATCGTATTGATACAACAGCAAAAGTTGGTTTTTCGGTTTCTTATTTAAAAGGACAAAGTCTCTTTCAGGTTAATACAGGTACTTCGTCGGTTTACACAGCAGCCGATGCGTCAGAAATTTATTTAAATATGCATGGCTCTTTTACTGCAAGCGATACTTCAAAAAACAAACAAGGCCTTGGTGCATTCAATGGTAACGGAGCTTCGGCCGAATTTTTTGCAGATATGCCTTATCAATCAAAATTAGGTCCGTGCAAATTTTATTTAGCAGTAAACAATCTTGGTTTTATCAGATGGAACCAAAATACGATGAATTTAAAGATGGATACCAATTATATTTATAAAGGCGTTTTAACAAACAATATTTTTTTGGTAAGTGATTCAGGTATCAAACAACTTTCTAAAGATTCGTTGTATTCTAAGTTAGTACAATCAAGCAAAAAACCCAAATCAACCAACCTGCCAACTTCCTTTTTTATTGTTCACTCCATAAAATTTAACAGCTTTTTTACGCTTAATAATGGTTTCAGGCATCTTTTTCAAGGTAATTATAAGCCATATATTTTTGCTGAAGGAGTTTTTAATATAACGAGAAACCTCAGTACAACCTTACACGTAGGTGTAGGAGGTTATGGAAATTTAACCTATGGTTTAAATGTAGAATATAAATTAAAAATGTGGTGTATTCGTGCTGGAAGTAATGCTTTACAAGGGTACATTATACCTAAACAAACAATGGGACAAGGAATATTTTTTAGTCTGAGTAAAAAATTATAATGCGTAAATTAGTTTTTATATTTATTTTATCAATTCAGCCTGTAATTAGCGGACTTTACGCGCAGGCATTAAAATTGCCAGCCGATACAGCTTTCTTTTATTTGTATGGTGGAACAAATTTTGATGAAGCCCGCAGCATAAAGGAATTACCGGGTGGCGGTTACATTTTAGCAGGCACAACAAGTAGCTTCGGACAAGGAAATACTTCGGTTTATTTAATAAAAACCGATAGTATGGGCAAACACCTTTGGTCGGCACCTTTTGGAGGAGCGCAAAACGATTGGGGATATAGCGTAGAAGTTACTGCCGACAGCGGTTATTTTGTGGCTGGTTATAGTAATTCTTTTAATCCACCAAATGGGTACGATGCTTATTATTTTAAAACCGATAAAAATGGAAATTTGCTTTGGCAAAAAACTGTTAGCGGTTATGATTGGGATTTTATTTATGGAAGTACGCCAATGCCTGATGGAGGATTTATTTTATGCGGTGAAACTTATACTAATTCAAATGGGGGCTCTGATGCTTATTTGATTCGTATAAATAAAAACGGAGATACACTTTGGACCAACCATTATGGAGGTTTGTTTGATGAGAAATTTAAAAGGGTATCGGTAATGTTCAATCAAATTTATGCTGTAGGATTAAATAAAACGTATGCTGCTGATACAATTTCTGATGGTTGGATAGTGAAATTAGACACTAATGGAAAGATTATTAAAGAAGCATTTATTTCCGGACCAAATCGTTGGGAAGAAATAGTTGAAGCAATAACCCCATATAGAGATAGCCTTTTTCATCTTTGCGGGAAAATTAATTTACTTGATAGTGGCTCTGTTGCTCCTTTTATATACAGAGTAGATACTGCTCTTAATTTAACAGAAATTCAAATTTATCCGGATTATTTTCCGGGAAGTATTCTTGCATTTAATCAAATAGTAAATATAAGTTACGGAACAATTTGCATGATAGGCTATCATAACGGAGGCATTGGGGGTTTGAGTTGTTTTGTAATGGGTATTGACGCAAACATGCTCCCAAACGGATCTTTTCATGATGGTGGTGGCAATAATGATGAATATGGGTACGATGGGTTACTTACACAAAGTGGAAAAGTATTTGTGGTTGGAAGTTCGCTTAGTAATTCCTATTACTGCCCAACTGCAGAATTGGGTATTGAGGATGTATATTTAGAACGTTTTAATACTGATTCAATCATTAACTCTGCTATTGTTTATAATAAAGCCTTTTGCTTTGCTGATACACTTTTTATCTGGTACGCAACAATACATTATTATGATAGCGATATTCAATTAAAACTTTTTCCTAATCCTGTAAACAGCCATGCTCAATTAGAAATTAATTTTAACGGACAAAAAACCTTCACTGCTAAAGTATTTTCAATTTTAGGTACAGAAGTAATGAGTTTTAAAGTTTTTTCAAATAGCATCAATACACTTAATGCATCGCAACTTTCGGGTGGCGCCTATTTTATAAAATTACAAGATGAAAGTGGAAATAATTTATCAGCGATAAGATTTATTAAATCTGACTAAGTAAATAATCTCTTCTATTAATTATTCAACATCACAGGCATGACAAGCATCAGAATATCTTCTGCTGTATTATCCTTTTTGGTTGGAGAAATTATTCCGGCGCGGTTTGGAGCGCTCATTTCAACTTGTAATTCATCACCTTCCATGTTATATAGCATGTCAAGTAAAAATTTAGAGTTAAATCCAATTTCAATATCTTCTCCGGCATAAGAACAAGTTAAACGCTCGTTCGCTTCATTGGAAAAATCTAAATCTTCGGCTGATATACTTAGTTGAGAGCCGGTAATTTTTAAACGTATTTGATGTGTTGCTTTATTAGAAAAAACACTTACACGCTTTAATGCGCCCATAAATGCAGAACGGTCAACAATTAATTTATTTGGATTTTGCTTTGGAATAACTGCCTCGTAGTTAGGATATTTTCCATCAATTAAACGACAAACAAGTGTAGTGTGCCCGAATTTAAAAGAAGCATTTGTTTTATTGTATTCAATATTCACAACATCATCTGTACCAGCCAAAAGATTCTTTAGCATAGTTAAAGGCTTTTTAGGCATGATAAAAGATGCTGCCTGTGTAGCTTTAGAATCTGTGCGACGGTAACGAACTAATTTATGTGCATCGGTAGCAACAAAAATAGTTTCACCCTCAGAAAACTGGCAGAATACGCCACACATAACCGGACGTAAATCATCATTACTTGTTGCAAACAAAGTTTTTGTAATGGCAGTACCAAGCACATCTGTCTTCATAACAATACTCGATGCGCCATCAATTTTTGGCGAACGTGGATACTCATCAGGATTGTGACCTGTAAGTTTGTATTCACCATTATCTGTGCTTATTTTTATTCCAAAATTTTTCTTGTCGATTGAAAAAGTAAGCGGTTGCTCGGGAAAATTACTTAGTGTTTCAGTAAGGGTACGAGCGGGAATAGCAATTGCCCCAGATTCTTTAGCTTCTGCATTTAGTGTTGTGGTAACTGTAGTTTCCATATCAGAGGCAGAAATAACCAGTTTACCGGGTGTTACTTCAAACAAAAAATTATCTAAAATTGGTATGGTGTTGCTTGAGTTTAAAACTCCGCCAATTGCTTTTAAGTGTTTTAGCAAAACTGTGGTTGATACAATGAAGTTCATAGGTAAATTATTTGTCTGTTAACTGAACAAAGTTAATTGATACAAACTAAGGACATTTTTAAGTTGTTCATAGTTTTGAACTACTTTTTAACAAAATACAATAGAACGCAGATAACGCCGATTGCCGCTGATTTACATTGATAAATTGTTGGCTGACTAATTGCTTTTAGCGCGATTTACGTTTAGGAAAAAAATATGCGCTAGACTGAAACAATTTTCCCCAAGTGTACACAGGTACAATGGCAAATTCCTTATCATTCCTCAATTTCATATACATAAGTTCGCCGTCATAAATCATTTTTTGTCCGTCAACTACTGCTTTTCCATCTTGCGGCGGTTTATGATAGAATTTAAATAATTGCATTTTATTATTTATATCAGTAATTGCTATTTCCAAAAAATGATTTGTCTTTTTTACTGAATCTATTTCTCTATGCGGTGTTTCAGCAGGCCAAGAATCAACATACAGATTCATAAAATAAGAAAGGTATTGCTGAACCGACAAAGTATCGAAAGGTGCGATTACCTTGTTTGAAAGCGTTTTTACTTCAAAATTATGCATTCCCCTTACGCTTATACTAAATGATGAATCGGGCTGACCAATAAGATTAAGCGTAACATTTTTTATTTGTGAGGGCAAAAGGCCCAGCACTTTTTTCTCGCGCCAATTTTCTTCTGCAGTAAAAAACCGGGGTGTTATTATTCCAATAAATCCAGGAATTTCAAGAACGTATACTGTTTCAAAAGGGTTATCCGCATTAGGGTCCTGCAAAAGACAATAGGTTCCCTTTAAATCCTGTGTTTCATGGTTTATATACCAAATTCTATACAGTTTATCATTGCAATATATTTCGCATTTAATCGCGCGAGCAGCAAAACTTTTTATCAGGTTTTCTTGTGCCGATGCAGGTGCCGGATATCTAACCTGCACTTTTAAAAATGTTTCCAGCAACAAAGCAATATTATCAGCACGGGCAGGATATTTATCATTTACCATCCAACCTTTACCTTCTTTTCGTTCAAGTGTTGCTTTACCACCCCCTTTATTAGCAATAAAAATTTTATTTATACAGGAAGTATCTTTAACAGCAAAATCTGAGTCACCTCCTGTTAGTGTTTTGCTTTTATTTTTAATAATTACCATTACAGATGGAATGATAACGATAATAAAAACAATTAAAATAATTCTACTTCTCTTCATGGCTTTTTTCTGTTATAGAACGCTGATGGCGCCGGGTTCATATGATTTAATACCAATTGGAAATATATAATTTTTTAATGTTCTTTTATATTACTCTAACAAATATATAATTTATCTGCGCTTATCTTATTAATCTGCGTCATCTGCGTTCCATTGTATTATTTCAAAAGCCGTGTAAATTTTCTTTTTCTTAGTAATGCTAAAACATATCCAATGGCTATAATAATTAACAATGGAAAAACAACATTATACATTTTCCACTTAAGAGGATCGGCATCTGTTTTTTTACGATCGAGCACTCTTAATTTTACTTCGCGCGTACGCAAATTCATTAGTTTAGGGCCGTCCACCAAGTAATTCATACAATTCAACAAAAAAGTTTTGTTTGCAAATTTTTGATTCATGTCTCTATCGTATCCAAGCGGACGAATTGAACGAGTTGAATAAACGAAATCATTTTTAATTATATCGCCATCAGAAATAACAATCATTGAGGTAGGAACACTTTTTGCTTTGAAAGAAATTGCGCTGTCATTGGCAATAGTATCCGTTAAACGATTTACATAATTTGAATTAAATGTTCCTTCCAACAAAACTGCCATTGGCTTATTTCCTTTTGTAAACATTTTCTCATTTATACGATTACTTACCATAGCTAAAGCAATACGCGCAGGAACCGTTTGAGTGCGTGATGATTTAGACGATTGCAACAAAACTGTTTTCTTCACCCCGTCAGCTCTTACTGTATCAATTGTACCGGCGTACTCAAAACGAATTAAATCTAAATTTTTTACAATTGGATGATTGCTTTGCGGAAGAACAAGTGGTTTGTATATCCAGGGGAATGGCTGAATATCGGGTTGTCCTCCTTTAAAACCTCTGTTCATCTTGAGGTAACCGCACTGCATGTCCTGAACAAGTTCAGGGTTTACGCGTACTCCATAATTAAATAAAATATCATCGAGACCAATGTTATTATTTAGTCCAAGTGTGTACCCTTTTATTTTAAGCGAATCTAAATTTGTATAAACAGGTTCTAAGCACCACAATACTTTTCCGCCATTCATGATAAATTGATCAATAATAAATTTATCACGCTCGCCAAAAACAGTATCAGGCCAAGCCATAATAATAGCCGAGTAAGGTTTTAATGCTTTAACCCTGTGTTTTATGCGAATGTATTCTACATCATAATATTCATCTAAGGCACTGCGAATATCTTTTGTCTGGTTTGTATCCAACTCATGGTGTCCTCGTATAAAAGCAACACGCGGGCGTATTGGTCTTTCCAGTTTGCGAATGCAGTTAGATAAGCCATACTCTAAATTCTGAACAGAATTATTTACACTCTCCTCTGCTGCAATGCCTTCTTGCTGGTCAAAAATTTGCCATACGCCTTCTTTTCCTTTTAAATAAATAACTGCGCCGGGGAAAATAATTTGTTTGTTTTGTCCTCCATCCGATTTACTGCGTATTTCCGTTGGGTCTATTCCCTTTTGATATAATTGCTTTTGTATGTTTTGAATGTCCTGTTCGTTCTTTTGATCGTAGATATTTATAAACTCATAATCAAAATCACTTTTGGCGTACACTCTAAACTCATCCATCATTTCTTTAGTCTCGTTTTTTAGTCGAGTGAAAGACGCGTTAAAATCTCCTGCCAGATACACTTTTATATAAACACGATCATCCAGATTTTTCAGCATCTCAATTGTTTCTTCATTGAGTGTATAGCGCTTTTCAGAAGTTAAATCGAAACGTTTAAAATAATACGAGCCGGCAAAATTGAGCAACACCAAAATAACCAATGTGGCTATCAGTTGGGTAATATGCTTTGATTTTACACTGCTTACTGCCATTTACGCTTTTCTAAAATGAAACGGGTTAGTAAAATGAAGAATGTTGCCAGACTAAAAAAGTAAAGCACATCGCGTGTATCAACCACTCCTCTACTTAATGAAGAATAATGACTACTAATACCAAGATTTATTACAAGCGATTCGTATTTGCCAGCCATTCCCGATTGCGCCATATAATCGAATCCGCTAAAGCAAATAAAGCAGAGCGCCATTGCAAATATGAAAGCTATTACTTGGTTATCTGTTACTGAAGAAGCAAAAATACCAATAGAAACAAATCCAGCTCCTAATAATAGCAAACCAATGTATGAGCCCCATGTACCACCGGTATCTATGTTACCCGGGGGATAACCCAATTTATAAACCGAGTAGTAATAAAATAAAGTCGGAATAAGAGAAACCGCTACAAGTGCAACACCGGCAAAATATTTTGCTAGTATAATTTGTAATTCGGTAAGCGGACGGGTAAATAAAAGTTCTATTGTTCCCGTTTTTTTCTCTTCGGCAAAAGAACGCATGGTAATAGCGGGAATTAAAAATAGATACACCATCGGCGCAATGGTAAAGAGCGAATCTATGCTTGCAAAACCGTTTTCTAAAATATTGTATCCTCCTGAGCTTTCAGAGCTGATAATCCATAAAAAACTACCCGTAATGGTAAGGAAAACCCCGATTGAAATATACCCTGCTAATGAGGTCAAAAAACTCTTTATTTCTTTTACGAAAAGGGTGTACATATTTGTGTTGCCACGTAGTGGTCACTTTGTGACAAAAATAACATTTTAAACCTTTTATTAGTCAGTCGTTTATATTTAGTTTTACATACAGACTTTTTAACAAAAAACCCACTAAATTTGCGTATTCCTGTGGAATACAGTCTGCCGCAGATTACACAAATTTGCACAGATTGCTTTCACAGATTAAAATAAAAAAAATTTTGTTTTTTTTGGGACTATATTCAATTCGAAAAATATACAATCAGAAGAACTTTAAAAAATTATATTAAATAAAAAATCTGTGCTGAAAATTCGCCTAAATTCGTGAAATCTGTGGCAAAAAAGCAGATCTACCCAGGATATCGAAAATGTCAAAAGAACATCATTATAAAACAAGTGTTGTCTGGACAGGCAACAAAGGTGAAGGCACCAAAGATTATAAGTCGTACGAGCGCAACTACACTATTTCGGTTGAGAACAAGCCCGATATTGAAGGTTCGGCAGATACGCCCTTTAGAGGAGATGGGACAAAATATAATCCCGAAGACCTTTTCCTTTCGTCCATTTCAATTTGTCACATGCTTTGGTTTTTACACTTTTGTGCAGATAATGGAATTACTGTTATTGATTATAAAGACAACGCGCAAGGAATAATGATTGAAAATACCGGTGGTGGCGGACATTTTACAGGGGTAACTTTATATCCTGTTGTAACAATTACTGATAAAACTCAAATAGAAAAAGCAAACTCTTTGCATGCAGAGGCAAATAAAAAATGTTTTATTGCAAACTCATGTAATTTCAAGGTAAAGCATAATCCAATTTGTAATGCCGCATAACAATTATATTCCCGGTACATGCAATATTGGAAATGACCAACTGACAAAAAGAAAACGCTTTGCGTTAAAAATTATTTTAGTCACACTTGCTTGTATTTTAATTCTGCAAATTTTTTCTTTGGATAAATTATGGCGTTTATTTATGTTCATTCCATTTACTTTATCTGCGATAGGAATACAACAAGTGTATTTTAAATTTTGTTATATGTTTGGCATAAAAGGTTTTTATGGTTTTGGAGAGTTGGGGAAAGCAAGAACAATTAAAGAAGAAGAATTTAAAAAGTTGGATAAGGCAAAAGCTTTGAAGATGATTGTTACGAGTGTACTTATTGGATTGGCGATTACTATTGCATACTATTATCTACCTCTTTAAACAACCTCCACGACATCATCCGGCAAATAAACCAAAAAAGCCTTCACTTCCCTTTTAGAAACTTGCGCAAGTGTGTATTTATATTGCTGAATTTGTTTTATGTGCTCGCCCTTATTCTCCCCTGTTTTAAAATCTATTACTGCAAGATGGTTTTCAGTAATAACAACTCTATCCGGACGAATTATTTCACCGTCGTTTAAAAATAATTCAGTTTCAGTTTTTATTTGAACACCCTCAGAGAAATACAGAGAAATTTTAGGTTCTTTTACCAATTGTTCAATCATTTTTTGCAATTCAGCTACTTGTCCGTCATTAATGTTTCCCTGCACTAATGCCTTTTGCAAGACAGGTAAAATACTTGCTTCTGTTTTTATTTCTGCAAGAATATTGTGTATAGCAATTCCGTATAAACGTCTGCTGTTTGTTTCATCTTCATAATCGCTTAACTTAATTGTTACCGCTTCATGTATAGGACGAAATGTAGCCGCTTTTATAAATGGAATTTCTTTTATGTTGTCTTTTGTTCTAACAAGGCTCTCCCCTATCTCGGTTAAATTTTCAGTAGTTTGTCCGGCATAATATTCCTTGACAAAGTTTTTGAGCCAAATGGTTACAGAGACTCCTTTGCTTGTTTCTCGCGATATAATATGAAGCTCTTCTACAGCACGCGTGCAAGCCACGTAGAGCAAATTTAAATTATCTAGATTTTGTTTTTGCTCCTCATCAACCGCCTGCTCTTTAAAATTTGTCTTTTTAAGTGTGCCGTCAGCTTTTACCAAAGCAACAGGTAATTGCTCAATTTCATTATGTGTATCAATTAAAATATGTCCGGCCTTTTGTATATTCCAATCGGCAAAAGGGAAAATAACGACAGGAAATTCCAGTCCTTTGCAAGCGTGAATAGTCATTATTCTTACCGCATTGGTATTTTGCGGAATTTTAACAGAAAGGTTTTTAGCTTTCAATTTCCACCAGAGCAAAAAAGAAAAAACGGAGTTGTTTTCGCGCAAAGAATAATTACTCACTTCATCTAAAAAGAAATTCAAATACAAAGGATTTTTATTTTCTAGCTTAAACAATCTGATTACTTCTGTACAAAGTTCAAAAAGCGATAAAGAAGAAAGATGGTTTGGTTTAATAGCAATGCCCAAAGCAGAAAATACTTTTTCCATTCCGCTTGGCGTATACGCGTTTTCTTTTAGTAAATCGTGCTCAATTTTAAAATCTGTTGCTTCTTTCAAATATGAAAGCACAGCGGTCGCCGCAACCGCATCTTGTCGGTTAATAAGCCAGGTTAAAAATGTAATGATAAAATTTACTTCCGGGCAATTTTTTAATAATAAAGAATCGGAAGAGACAACCGGAATACCATTTTGTAATAAATAATTAGCAAGATTATTGCCAACATAATTGTATCGTGCCAAAATAGCAATATCAGAATACGAATAATTATTTTCCAGAGATCGTAGAACAATTTTTAAAGTATCGGCTAAAACTTTTTGTTCCCCTTCCTCCTTTTTCTCCTCTACAAGCGTGAAAGAAATTTTTCCGTTTTGTTTGCCGGTTGCTTCCTGAACAGAATTTTTGTAAACCTTTTTGTAATTACCCTCCAAATAAGTTTCCGAAAGAAAATTAAACAGTTTATTGTTGAACCCGATTATTTCTGCACATGAACGACGGTTAGTATTTAACTGCTTTTCTTCATAATTTGCAGCTAATGCTTGTTGTTGTTCTTCTATCCAAATACTATTTTCTTTATTCTCAATTTTAGGAAGATTTACAAATTGTTCAATATCAGCCCCCCTCCAACGGTAAATAGATTGCTTACCATCTCCGACAACCATGCAAAATTTTCCTTCCGATAAAGAATTATGCACCAATGGCAATAAATTTAACCATTGCAAATTAGACGTATCCTGAAACTCATCAATTAAATAATTTTTGTATTTATCACCCAATCGCTCGTAAATAAAAGGAACAGGCTCTGTTTGTATAAATCCGGCTACAGCCTTATTAAATTCAGAAATAAAAACAATATTTTTTTCTGCTTTGTATCTATCAACCAATAATTTCAATTCGCTGAGCACACAAAGTGCATTTATATTTTTCTTAAGAATAAGGTGCAAATAATAAGTTGGAGCATTTTTTTTTCTAAATTCTTCAGTCTCATTAAATATGTCAATGATATTTTGCTTTATTCCGTCGATTTCAGGAACAGGTGTTTTGCTGGTGTACCATTTATCTTCATAAACAGCATCTTTAACACGGGTATTAATTAAATCTTCTTCATCAAAATTATTTTCCCTTAATTTTCTGAAATAACCAAAAAAACCGCCTTTCCCGTGTCGAAAATCCTCCGGAGAAATACCCCTGGAAGCAATAAGTGTATAAGCTTTATCTGCCAACATTGTCAGATGACTTTCAACTTCCTTTATCTTTTTACCAAGCAATTTCTTTACATCAGTAAGTTTTTCTATTTCCTGTTGTCCCAGTGAATCGGCCCCAGCATCTTTTTTAGAAATTAAAATAGACTTAGCTAAATCAAATATTTCATTTTCAACTTTCCAGCTTTTTTGTTCATCTACCTTTTCAATTGAATAATCTTTCAGTAATTGCTCTACCGCTTTGTTTTGCTGCATATCTGTAAGCAAAGTATCAATGGCCCACCAAAGCGCAGTTTCTTCATCTGTCTCTACACTAAAATTAGCAGGCAATTTTAAATCGAGAGAGAAGCGTTTTACTATTCGATATACAAAACTATCAATGGTACAAACCGAAAAATCAGCGTAATGATGTAACAAGTGTGAATGCAATTCTTCGCAACGTGCACGCAAATCCTCCAAAGAAATTTTTAATTCATTTTGTAAATCAATTTCCAAAGGGTTTTCCTTACAAGAAGAAATTTCGCGCAAAGCGTTCAAGATGCGCTCTTTCATTTCGGCAGCTGCCTTATTGGTAAAAGTAACTGCTAATATTTGCCGGAATGCGATATTAAGTCGATGCGGATCTTGCAGTGCAAGCTTTAAATATTCCTTTACGAGGGTATATGTTTTTCCGCTGCCGGCTGATGATTTGTAAACAACGAAATTATTAGTCATGCTTATTAAACGCTGATATCGCTGATTGCTTATGATTAAAAATGATTTCTCTTGCTTAATTTACTTTAAAGAACTGAATTTTATTTCGTACACAGTTCCTTGTTGCGGCAAACGGGTAATAGTTCCATGCAATTGTTCAACCAGCATTTTAATTAACTCCATTCCAAAAGTTGCGTGATCACCATCAATCGAAACAGGAGATCCCTTTCCGTTATCACCCAGTGTAATTTTAAATCCATTATCTGCTGTTCTTTCCATTTTAAAAGAAATAATATTTTCTTGGTGGTTACCCTCTTCAAATGCATATTTTAAAGAGTTAGATATAACTTCGTTTATCAATAAACCAACAGGAACAAGCGTGTCAATATCAAGTTTATCAACTTTAACCTCTGTATTGTATTTTACTTGAATTTTTGTCTGATATGCATCTCCCAATTGGCTGATTAATTTTTTTATGTACTCGTTAAAATTAAGTGTCGACAAAGCATTGGTTTCATACAAACGCTCGTGTATAATAGCCATCGCATAAATACGGTTTTGGCAATCCTTAAATATTTCGATCATTCTTTCATCCTGAATGTAAAACTTTTGCAGATTTAGCAAACTGTTTATTACCTGTAAATTATTTTTTACTCTGTGATGTACTTCTTTAAAAAGAACTTCTATTTCATGTTTTTGTTTTAATATTTCACCGGTACGCAAACTTACAAGATCTTCCAGTTTTTCATTTTCATCCTTTATTTTTTGAGTACGGTATTGCAATAAAGAATAAACTCCAACCAAACAAACACCAATCATAAACATATAAAACCAAATAGATTTCCAAAAGGGGATAGCAATAGTAAAAGGATATTCTACAATAGAATAAACAGATGCTGTTTGGCTATACGCTTTTACTTTAAAAATATATTTACCCGGCTGTAAATTTGTATAGGTCGCTTCTTTTTCATCAGTTTTTACCCATTGCTTACTAAATCCCTCGAGCATATACTCGTATTTTATTTTTTTTGGCGAGTAAAGATTTATTCCGACAAATTTAAAGCTAATGTAATTTTTATTATGTGGAAGGGTTAATTCCTTAGGTAAATGAAACCAGCCTGCAGTTTTATATTCACCTTTTTCAAAATCATAGTACTCCGAAAACAATTCCAAATTTGTAATATGAAGCAGGGGCTTGTTTTCAAATTTTAAATCTTTTTCAGGAACATATTCAATTACGCCCTTTATGGTGCCATAAAATAAATTGCCCTTCCTATTTTTTGTAACGGCACGACTATTACACTCGATTCCCTTAAAACCTTCGTAATAAGAATAATTTTTTATACTCGAAATATCACCAGAAGAAGAAATTTCCAATCTATCTATCCCGTGATTAGAACCTACCCATACATTTCCACTGTTATCAGTTATAAGAGAATAAATAGTTGACGATGCTAATCCATCAGCGTTACTGAATGCTTTAAACTCATGTCCGTTAAACCTGACGAGACAACGGTCGGTTCCAAACCACATATTACCAAATTTATCTTCGGTAATAGAACCAATATATGAATTACAAAACCCGGAAGCATAGTTGTAATTAGAAATTTTTCCTTTAGCAAAAGAGAATACTCCATTACCTGTACCTAGCCAAAGTACGCCTTTAGAACTTAAATACATTGTGTGCACGTAACTATGTAATAGGCCGTTTGTATCAGAAAAATGGGTTAGTTTATTGTCTTTATAATGATAAAGGTATTGTCCGTTAGTGCCTATCCAAAGCGAATTGTCTTTATCCACCAATAAGGAACGAACTGAAATTTTTTCAGGAAGAAACTTTGCCTTTTGAATTAAATTTTTATTTACAGAAAAAATTCCACCCATGCTTCCTGCCCATATAATACCGGTACAATCCTGTACAATAGATCGGATAAGCTTGTTGGAGAGTCCGCTTTTTTCATCGTATAAAGTAGTTGTGTTTCCATCATACTTAAGTAATCCTATTCCATAAGGCGCGCCCCATAAATTATTTTCCTTATCAGAAAATATTCCAAAAATTGAAGTTTGATCAAACCCATCAATATTATCATAATACACAAATGGTGAAGGATTGTATTTAATAATACCATTGCCATCTGTACCAAACCATATATTTCCGCTGCGATCTTCACATACTGTAGTAACAGCATTTGTTTTAAACCCTGATTTACGATTAAAGAACATTAATTTACTTCCGTCAAATCGTCCCACTCCATACCCCCGTGTACAAATCCACAAGACATTCCGATTATCAAAAACAAGGTTCTGTATAATCATGTTTTTTACATCGTCATTTTTTTCGTAGGGTATTATTTCATACGATCCATCCGCTTTTTTTGTTAGAATAAAAAGTCCGTCGTTTTCAGTGGCAAACCAAATGTTACCCGATTTATCCTGTGCTATTGTATTAATTGCCGATTTAATATTAAACAGCTGACTTATGTTTATCCACTCATAATAATTATATAAATACAATTCTTTATCAGTTAAAAACCACAAATTTTGTTGTTTATCGCGCAGTATTTTTTTGATTGAATTTTTTACATTAAAAATATCCTGTTTACTAGTTACTATCTTTTTATTTTCGATAATATTTAAACCAGCAGAGGTAGCCACATACATTTTATTGTATTTATCACTACAAAGTGCATTTATTCCATTTGCTAATAAACCATCTTCGGTAGTAAATGTTGAAAAACTTTTTCCATCATAGCGAGAAACACCTCCCCAAGTAGTACCAATCCAAATAAGGCCGTGAACATCCTCCTCTAATGCAGTAACAATACTACCCGGTAAACCGAATGATTCATCAAAAACTTTAAAATTTATACCATCAAACTGCGCAACTCCTCCCCCTTGAGTTCCTATCCATAAATATCCACGTGTATCTTCTTTAAGACAATTTATTTGTGCTTGTGGCAAACCATGTTCAAGTGATATTTGTTCAAAATTATACGTCTGCCCATAAAGAGAAGCGAAGAGAAGAAAAATAAAAGTTAAGCAGAGCCTTAAAAACTTTAACATATCTGATTTAAAGATAGCAAAAAAAATTGTGATAGATAAGACAGATTGAGGAAAAAATAAAAAAAGCCGTCAAAATAATTTCGACAGCTTTTTTAGAATGGTTTATCTACGTGTTTCTACTGCGTGACTTCTTTTACTTCGTAGCATTTGTGGTCGCCCGACTGACCTAAATATTCTGACTCTAAAGTAACAAGTCCGATTTTTTTAATTTGTTCGCGTGTAAGTGGACGCAAAGTTTCCCATTTGCCATCTTCGATAGATTTTAGTTCTACCTCCTTATTTAAAAGTACTTTATTAAGCTGGTTTTGAGTTAAAAATACAACGCTGTTTATGTCGTCGTCTTCGCTTTCTTCGCTGGCTTCATAAATAGTTCCAACTATCTTTAGTTTAGGTACATCAGGCTTGTAACTGAATGTAACTTCAGTATCCTGATTCAACTCCACGTATTCAATTCCTGTTATGTGTATCTGTGCCATGATTCAAATTTTGGCGAATTTACAAATATCATGCCGTTTTACCAAAACGCATTAATTTATTGTTTGTAAATAGCTGTTAATGTTAGTATTTACACGGTTTTCGAGGCTATCAGCAGGGTGACGGACGAACTTCTCCCCTGTCACTTTTTCAAAAAGCTCAATATATCGGTTAGAAATTTCATTTACCCATTCATCGCTCATTTCAGGGATTTTCTGCCCGTCTTTCCCCTGAAACCCGTTTTCTATGAGCCATTGGCGCACAAACTCTTTACTTAACTGCTTTTGCTCAACGCCCTTTGTCTGACGCTCATCAAAACCATCTAAGTAAAAATAACGTGATGAATCAGGAGTATGAATTTCATCAATCAGGTAAATTTTACCATCATTGCCCAAACCAAACTCGTATTTTGTATCAACCAAAATCAATCCTTGTGTAGCTGCAATTTCAGTCCCGCGTTTGTATAATGCGAGTGTATATTTTTCTAATTGCTCATAATGTTCTTTACTTACAATTCCTTGTTTTAAAATTTCTTCGCGCGAAATATCCTCATCATGACCAACACTTGCTTTGGTTGTTGGAGTAATAATTGGCGCTGGTAGTCTGTCGTTTTCTTTTAATCCCTCAGGTAATTTTACTCCACATAATTCACGTTTACCTTCTTTGTATGTACGCGCTGCATGACCGGCTAAATAACCGCGTATAACCATCTCCACTTTAAATGGGTCGCACATAAGACCAACGGTTACAACCGGATCGGGTGTTGCCATTACCCAATTTGGAACTATATCTTCTGTAGCTTTTAAAAACTTGGCTGCAATTTGGTTTAATACTTGTCCCTTATAAGGAATTCCTTTTGGTAACACCACATCAAATGCAGAGATGCGATCTGAGACAATCATTACAAGATGTTTATTATCGATTGTATAAACATCCCTCACTTTACCCTTGTAAAAAGCAGTTTGCTTTGGGAATTTAAAATTTGTTTGAGTTAGTGCATTCATTGTTTGAGTTGTTGTCATGGGTTTATTTTTTTTATGAAACGCTGATGGCGCTGATTTATATGATTTAAAATTATTTTTTGCTTAATAAAATATATTTTTCCGCGTTCATCAGCTTAATCTGCGTCATCAGCGTTCTATTGAATTCTTTTCCTCATCGTATTTAGCCACTATATCCTTCACCAGTTTATGCCTGATAATATCTTCCGCTGTTAACTTAATAATGTCTATTCCTTTAGTTTTTTCTAAAAGTTTAAGCGCATGTATTAAACCGGATGGTTGGTTACGCGGTAAATCAACTTGAGTAGCATCACCGGTAATAATAAATTTTGCATTATTGCCCATTCGCGTCAAAAACATTTTCATTTGACTTTGCGTAGTATTTTGTGCTTCATCCAAAATGACAAAAGCGTTATCAAGTGTTCGTCCGCGCATAAAAGCTAAGGGTGCAATCTGTATTGTTTTTCCTTCCATATACACATGCAATTTATCGGAAGGAATCATATCATACAGTGCATCATACAAAGGCTGTAAGTAGGGATCAAGTTTTTCTTTTAAATCGCCAGGTAAAAAACCTAGGTTCTCCCCTGCTTCTACAGCCGGACGAGTTAATATAATCCGTTTTACTTCTTTGTTTTTTAATGCTCTTACTGCTAAAGCAACGGCCGTATACGTTTTTCCGCTTCCGGCCGGACCCACTGCAAAAAGCATATCTTTTTTAGCAATAGCGTTAACCATTAATTGCTGGTTGGGTGTACGCGCTTTTATTGCATTTCCATTGGCACCAAACAAAATAATATCGCTACTGTCTTCCAGTTCAATGATATTGTTTCCATTCTGCCCTAATAATCTTTCTAAAGAAACATCTGTTAATCTGCCCGATTTATGCAAATGGTCAGATAAAAGTTTCAATTTTTTCTCGAAGTGAGTAATTTCAGCATTATCGCCCAATAACTTTAGTTCGTGCCCGCGAGCGACAATGCGAAGTTTAGGGAAATGTCTTTTAATGATATTTAATCTGCTATCATTAACCCCGTACAATTCCATGGGTTCAAATGCGTCTATATGTATGGTTTTTTCTAACAAGTTTTGTTTACAAATATGTTAATCAAAATATGTTGGCGCTTAACAAGCCCTAAAATTATGTATTACTTTTGCAGAATTCTTTACATTTTACTAACAAAAACAGCGCATGCAGCTTATAACTCTTACCAGCGATTTAGGTTTAAGAGATAACTACGTTGCATTAGTAAAAGCCTCTGTTTTACAATACATTCCTAAAGTTGCTATAATTGATATTAGCCATGACATTGAGAAATTCAATTTAATGCAGGCGGCTTATATTTTTGGAAATGCTTATTCTCATTTTCCTGAAAATACCATTCATTTGGTGGGATTGAAAAGTCACACTGAAGCAAAACGACTATTATACATAGAAGTAAACAAGCAAAAAATAATTTGTCCGGATAACGGCTTTTTTACTTTGTTGCCAAACACCTTTGATGCGAAGATTTTTTCTTTGAGAGAAAAGGAATTTCCTCTGGGATTATTTTTCTTAAAAGACTCAATGGTAAAAGCAGCAGCCCAATTACAAACAGAGAAAACAATTGTCACAGCTTGCACTGATTATATGCAATTAATGGCTTTTCAGCCTACCGCAACCCCGGATTCTATTGTCGGCAGGTGTTTGCACATTGATAGTTTCGGAAACGTTATTACCAATATAACGCAGCACTTTTTTGATTTGGTGCGCAAAGGAAGAAAATTTACCATTCATTTACCCGGTTCACACATAAACAAAATAGTTTCAGATTATGGTGATGTACCTGAAACAAACGCGCTTGCTCTTTTTAATACTTTCGGTTATTTAGAAATTGCCATCAACCGCGCCAAGGCAAGTCAGTTGCTTTTTCCTAAGAATACACAGGCAAACGTAGATTTTAATATTACGGTACAATTCGAAAGTTAAAGCCACAGATTACACGGGTTTTTTTCTTTTTTTTGTTGAGCAATCGGTGAAAATAAATTGCATCCAACAGATTTACACAGATTAATTTTAATACATTTAACCTTTGTTTCACATATTATTTACAATTTTCTGTATTTATCTGTGTAATCTGTGGCTTTAACTTACTAGTATGGTAACAAGAATAGTAAAAATGACCTTCAATCCCGATCAGGTACAGGCGTTTATGACGCTGTTTGAAAAAAATAAAAAACAGATTGCCTCTTTCGAAGGCTGCACACATCTTGAATTATTGAATGATACAAGTCAAGCCAATATTTTTTTTACTTACAGCAAATGGGAAGACGAAAAATATTTAGAAAAATACCGGTCAAGTGATTTATTCAGCAATGTTTGGAACCAAACCAAAGTACTTTTTGGAGCAAAGCCCGAGGCTTGGACTGTTAAAACAGTTGGTAGCTGAGAGAAAACAGTTTTGTATATTCGTAACCTATAAATTCAAAAATATGATTAAGAAAATTGCATTATCGATTTTATTTGTAATTATTTCTCAAGCGCAAATTTTTGCGCAAACTGCAGCTTTAGAGGCTAAAACATATCCTAATGACCCATTCAAATTAAAAGAATATAAACTTAAAAATGGTCTGACTGTTTTTATGAGCGTTTATAAGGACTCTCCTCGTTTCTATTCGATGATTGCAACAAAGGCCGGCAGCAAAAATGACCCGAAGGATGCAACCGGTTTGGCACATTATTTAGAACATATGCTTTTTAAAGGAAGTGATAAACTGGGCACCAAAGATTTCGCAAAAGAAGAGCCACTGGTTAATGCCATTTCAGACATGTATGAAGTATACCGTAAAACAACCGATGAAGCACAGCGTAAAAATATATATCATAAAATTGACAGCTTAAGCGGCGAGGCATCAAAATATGCAATTGCCAATGAATATGATAAACTATGCAGTGCAATGGGACTAAAAGGCACTAATGCATTTACTTCCTTCGAGCAAACTGTATATATAAATGATGTCCCAAGCAATCAAATAGAAAATTGGGCAAGTTTAGAGGCAGAACGTTTTCGTAAATTAGTATTGCGCTTATTTCATACAGAACTTGAAGCAGTGTACGAAGAAAAAAACCGAGGACTGGATAACGACCAAAGCAAAACCTTTGAAGCATTTTTTAGCGGAATGTTTAAAAATCATAATTACGGATTACAAACAACCATTGGAACCATAGAGCATCTTAAAAATCCTTCACTTAAAGAAATAATGAAATATTTTCATGCTAATTATGTTCCAAATAATATGGCTATTGTTTTAGCCGGAGATATTGATCCTGATAAAACAATAAAACTCATTGAAGAAAAATTTTCTTACATGCAACCTAAACCCATTCCGACATTTACATTTTTACCCGAAACACCTATAACAACTCCAATAGAAAAGCATGTTTATGGTCCGGATGCAGAAAGTGTATTATTCGGATATCGCTTTGGCGGCATAAGTACTCCCGAAGCAGATATGATTACGTTAATTTCTCTTTTACTTACCAACGGAAAAGCAGGAATTATGGATATTAATCTCAATCAGGAACAAAAAGTTTTAAGTGCAAATGCTTTTGCTTTCACATTAAAAGATTATTCCACTTTAGGTTTTTCGGCCAAGGCAAAACAAGGTCAGAGCATGGAAGAAGTTGTAAAGCTTATTCAGGAACAAATTGAAAATATTAAACAAGGTAAGTTTGATGATTGGTTAATACAAGCAAACCTTGCCAATTTAAAACTAAACACAACAAAAAATTTAGAATCCAACGATTCACGTGCAAGCGAGATACAATCGGCGTTTACATCGGGAGAAACATGGGAACATCATTTAGGTTTGGTAGATCGTCTTTCGAAAATAACAAAACAGCAGATAATGGATTTCGCAAAGAAAAACTTAAATAACAATTATGTTATAGTTTTTAAGCATACCGGCGAAGATAAAAATGTTCAAAAAGTAATTAAGCCACAAATCACTCCGGTTACTGTTAACCGAGAAGATCAATCGCCTTTCTTAAAAGATTTAATGAGTAAAAAACCGACAGAGATAGCTCCTGTATTTGCTGATTTTAATAAAGATATTACCCATAGCGCATTAAAAAACGGTATTCCGGTTTTGTACACAGCCAATAAAGAAAATGCAACATTTGAAATCTATTTCACGTTTGATATGGGAAGCACCAGCAACGGATTACTCCCAATAGCTATGGAATATTTAAAATATTTAGGAACCAATAAATATTCTGCCGCTAAATTACAGGAGGAGTTTTACAAACTGGCTTGCTCCTTTGATGTTTTCTCATCTGAAGATCAAACCTGGTTAATGCTTACTGGTTTAAGTGAAAATTTTACAAAAGCCATGGAATTATTTGAACACACACTTACCAATGCGCAAGGGGATCAGGAAGCTTTAACTAATTTAGTAGGTGATATACTGAAACAACGCGAAGATGCCAAACTAAGCAAGCGTGTAATCTTATCGAAAGGGTTGCTTAATTACGCAATGTATGGCCCAAATAATCCATTTACCAATATTATTAGTAGCGGTGAATTAAATAAACTTAAAGCTGAAACTTTAATAAACGTAATTAAAACCTTAACACAGGTAGAGCACCATATTTTATATTACGGGCCGCTTACTTCAGCTGCAGTAACCGAACAAATGGAAAAAAATCATTTTAACGGTAGTATTGTAAAAACACCTGAGGCAAACGTTAAAATAACTACAGAGCAAGCCACCGGCAATCAGGTTTTTGCTATAGATTATGATATGAAGCAGGTTGAAATAATGATGCTTGGTAAAGGCGAAGCTTTCAGCGATAAAATAATCCCTCCTGTACGCATGTATAACGAATATTTTGGTGGAAACATGTCGGCTATACTTTTTCAAGAGCTACGCGAATCAAAAGCGCTTGCCTACTCGGTTGCTGGTAGTTATAAAATACCAACTAGAAAAGAAAAATCGTTTTTCTATACAACCTATATAGGAAGTCAGGCTGATAAATTAGGCGAGGCCTTACAAGGTATGACAGACCTGGTAAAAGATTTGCCACCGTCAGAGAATGCCTTTACTACGGCTAAAGATGCTGTATTATCAGGAATAAGAAACGAACGCTTAACAAAAACAAATTTGCTTTTTGCTTTTGAAGGTGCGCGCAAACTCGGATTAAACTATGATATACGAAAAACAATTTTCGAAAAAGTATTGCCAATGACATTTACAGATGTAAAACAATTTCAGCAGACTTATGTAAAAAATTTACCAATTACATTAATGGTTCTTGGTAAAAAGGAATCGCTTAATCAGAAAGCCTTGGAAAAATACGGACAAGTGAAGTATTTAACATTGAAAGAAGTTTTTGGGTATTAAGTATTATATAAGATTAAGTAAGAAGAAACCAAGAAATTCAACGCTTAAATAAACAATAGTTTTTGTTTAATTAGCTAATTTGGGCTTAAAGCGTTTACCCATACCTACATGAAAGCAAAAACCAAAATTTAAAATGCCATTTGCTTTTGTATTACCTAAAGACGATTGACTTGAATAATCCTGCAGAGCAATATTTTTTGCTTCGAAAGGTGTTGACAGAAACGAATACGAAATAAGTATACCAATAGAAAAATTCTCTTCTACAGCAAAATTTATACTGTACTCAGGCTCAAAAACCAATGAGCTGTATTCTTTTGAAATTATAGCCGAACGAAGCGGGACAACATTCGTGTAAAAAGATTTATTATATCCGAAATTAATAGCAAAGGCTGAAAACGTTTTTTCTGAATGGAAATGAGTAAAGCCCAATCGCATAAACCCTGTATACAATTGCATGCGCGTATTTACACTTTGTAAACGTTCTTGAGTGCTAATAAGCACATTCTTTAACCCCACACCTACCGAAAAACCGCTCGCAATTCTGATATTTAGCGATAAACTCCCATCATAAATACCTTTAAATGAGTGTCTAAATCCGGGATTAGCAAGCACATTTGGAACCGCTGCAACACCCCTTATAAACAGCAACGACTCTTTAAAGTGAATATCACGCGTTTCAATAAAATCTCTTTCAATAAATTCCTTCTCCTGTGCTCGCAACGAACCCATGACGGAAATAAAAATTAGCGTGTAAAATAATTTACGCATTTTTAACTAAAGTAGTATTGTTAACGAACATACGGATTGTTTAGTATGAAAATGATTCAGTTAAATTTATTAGTTAAAAATCATTCCATTAGTAACTGATAACTAATTAATAGTTTTATCAAGCACCCTGAACTTAACCAACTCAACCGTTTGCTTTTGGCGACTCAGAATAGTTATCTCGTAACCATTATGAATTTTTGTTTCATTAACTGCCGGTATGCGCCCAAACATATAATTTATATACCCGGAAACAGTATCGTAATGCGGGCTCTCTGCCAACGCTATAGGTAACGATTCATTTACATCAACCATTTTGGTTTGTGCCTTAACTATATACTCCGAATCGCTTTTCTTTTCAATATCAGGTTTTTCTTCATCGTGCTCATCACGTATTTCTCCTACAAGTTCTTCTATAATATCTTCCATACTCACCAGTCCTGCAGTTTCACCCGACTCATTCGTAATGATGGCAATTTGTGCATGTAAACGCTGCATGTCGCGCAATAAATCATTTACCTTCATATTTCCGGGTACAAAATGTGCCGGACGCATTATTTCCTTGATGCTTTTAAACTTATTATCTATTACCGCCTTCAACAAATCCTTACTGTGTATTATGCCTATTATATTATCAATATCACCCAGGTAAACGGGTAAGCGAGAATACCCTTCTTCAATAATTTTTTTAATAATCTGCTCATGGCCCATCTCCACATTAATGGCGGAAATACGATTTTGCGGAACCATTATTTGCTTTACAACACGTTCATCAAAATCAAATACATTTTGTATTAATTCGTTTTCAGAACGTTTAATGGCGCCCGATTCTTCGCTTTCTGTTAAAATGATACGTAATTCCTCTTCGGTATGTGTATCGGTATGTGCCGCCTTTATACCCAAAAGATTTAATATAAGTGCCGAAAACCGATTGATAAACCAGATAAACGGGCTAAACACAACATAAAATACGCGCAAAGGAATTGATAGAGATATCGATGTACTTAAGGGGTTTCTTATGGCAATGATTTTTGGGGCCAATTCACCAAACACAATATGTGCAACTGTAATAAATGTAAACCCTATCGGAACAGCAATTGTATGTGCGGTTTCAGGATTTATATTTAATGCTAAATATTTAAATAGTCGTATGATTGACTCTGCTACAACTGGTTCACCAATCCACCCAAGGGCCAAACTTGCAAGCGTAATGCCTAATTGAGTTGCAGAAAGGTACTTATCTAAATGGTCTAAAATATGTGAAGTCATTTTTGCACGCTTGCTACCTCCATTGGCTTTAAGCTCGACCTGAGAGGCACGGACTTTTACAATAGAAAACTCAGCAGCTACAAAGAACCCGTTTAAGAGTACAAGTAAAATAGTAAATAAATAACCACCTATCATATTTTATTATTAGAACAAGGTATTACAAATACCAAGTAGCAAATGTACAAATTTATACGCCTTCCTCTACAAACATATTTCGGTGTTGATTCGTATATTCGTACTTTAAATTTAGAAATTTCAGCGTTAAATAATAATGAAAAAAAAAATTTACATAGTTATTTCAGTTGTCTGTTTCATCCTGAATTCGCACACTATCTATTCTCAAAGCGGAGAGGTAAAATTTCTTTCATCTATTTACAACGATAGCTCTTCTGCTAGAATTATTGCTGCAAAGGGTCTTTCTCAATCTGTAATTCCAATTTCTGCGGCTTTACCGGCAGCCATGCTTCTTACCGGTTTCATAAAAAAAGATTCTGCCCTTATCGAAAAAGGAATAAAAGCATCTGTTGGATTAGCCTTAACCACCGTTATAACCTTAGGTTTAAAATACCAAACCGACCGTCAAAGACCTTTTGTTATTTATCCAAGTCTTTTTCGAGCTAAATTAGATGCAAGCGATCCTTCTTTTCCTTCCGGACATACCTCTTTGGCATTTGCAACAGCTACCTCCCTAAGTTTAAGTTGTAAAAAATGGTATATCATCGTTCCCGCCTATATATGGGCATGTGGCGCCGGATACTCACGCATGCAATTGGGTGTGCATTACCCAACTGATGTGCTTATGGGCGCTCTCCTTGGTACGGCTTCATCCTTTTTTTCATATAAACTCGAAAAATGGATGCAACCGTCAAACAAAATTCTTAATACTGCCTTTAGTCAATAAGCTTCGTGCCCCTTCTCCGAAGTATTTGTTACTTTTGTTTGCCCCTTTTGGCTGCTCTTCTATGGATTTAGTAACACTGCACGATAAACAATTCAAACCTTACATCACGGCGGAGGTAATTCATCAAAATTTACTGCGCCTGGCCGAGAACCTGAGTGCCGATGTTAAAAAATCCTTTCCTCTATTTGTTGTAGTTCTTAACGGCTCTTTCATTTTTGCGGCAGATTTGGTAAAACTCCTCAAATTTCCCTGCGAAATCTCATTTGTAAAGCTTGCTTCATATCATGGAACTAAGAGCACAGGTACCGTTGCAGAGTTAATCGGACTAACTGAAAGTATTGAAAACCGTACCGTAATTATTGTTGAAGACATCATTGACACCGGGAATACACTCGAGAAATTACACGAAATATTAAAAGATAAAAAAGCCAAAGAAATAAAAACTGTCACTCTTCTTTTTAAACCTACAGCTTATAAAAAAGACATTCATATTGACTATATCGGCATTGAAATACCCAACGATTTTGTAGTTGGCTATGGACTGGATTATGATGGTCTTGGACGGAACCTGAAAGATATTTATATTTTACACCCATAGTTCATAAAAAATTGTATTTTTAAAGTCTAAATTTTAAACCATGCTTAACATTGTTTTATTTGGCCCTCCCGGCGCAGGAAAAGGAACTCAGGCAAAAAAACTGTGCGAAAAGTACAGTTTAATTCATCTTTCAACCGGCGATTTGCTGCGCGATGAAATTTCAAATGGCACTACATTAGGCATACAGGCAAAATCTATTATGGATAGCGGTATTCTTGTAAGCGATGAAATTGTTATCGCTATGATAGGTGCAAAGTTGGACGCAAATAAGGAAGCTAAAGGTTTTATATTCGATGGTTTTCCAAGAACACAGGCGCAAGCAAAAGCACTTGACGAATTATTAGAAAGCAAAAAAAGCTCTATACGCATGATGATTGCTTTAGAGGTAAACGATTTAGAGCTAATTAAACGATTATTACAAAGAGGTGCTGAATCAGGTCGCTCTGACGATCAAAACGAAGAAATAATTCGTCGCCGTATTTATGAATACAACAACAAAACAGCTCCTCTAAAACAATACTACTCTTTTCAAAGCAAATTTCATTCAGTTTACGGAATGGGAACTATAGAAGACATTTTTGATTTGCTATGTGCAACAATAGATAACAAAACACGTAAAGACGAACCTTTTCACGATGGCACTGTAACAGTTGCAGACATAAGTGTTGAAGACGAACCGGCAATGCATTTGACGGAACATTCAGAAATTAAAAGTCATAAAAGCGAATCAAAACCGAAAACAGTAAAAAAACAGGTTGAGAAAAAACCTAGCGTAAAGACTGTAAAAAAGTCTTCGCCGGCAAAAAAGAAAAAGGCAACTCCGACTAAGAAAAAGAAATCTGCAAAACCTGCCAAGAAAAAAATAGTAAAAAAAGCAGCAAAAAAAGTTTCTAAAAACCCCAAAGGGGTAGGTAAAATCGCTCCAAAAAAGAAGCCGGCAAAAAAACATACTGCTAAAAAAACTACAAAGAAAAAAGCAGTGAAAAAATCTTCGAAGAAACCGACAAAGAAAAAATCTGCTAAAAAAGTTGCAAAGAAAAAGAAGAGATAATCTTTTTTGTAAAAGATTAGGAGCATAAGTCCCCATGGAAAAAAACTTTATTGATTACGTAAAAATTTGTTGCCGTAGCGGTCATGGCGGTGCCGGATGCGTACATTTTCACCGCGATAAATTTACTGCCACAGGTGGTCCGGATGGCGGCAATGGTGGTCGTGGCGGACATATAATTTTACGCGGCAACAAACAATTCTGGACATTACTCCATTTAAAGTACCGCAAACATATTATAGCCGAAGAAGGTGAAAGAGGAAGTAGTTCAAATAGCTCAGGCAAAGAAGGAGAAGATGTGATATTAGAAGTTCCATTGGGAACTATTGCACGTGATGTTGAAACCGGAGAATTAGAATGTGAAATTACAGAAGACGGACAAGAAATTGTTTTAACAAAAGGTGGACGCGGCGGATTGGGTAATGCAAATTTTAAAAGTCCAACCCGACAAACCCCACGCTTTGCACAACCCGGTGAGAAAGGAAAAGAAGAGTGGAAAGTACTTGAATTAAAAGTATTAGCTGATGTCGGATTGGTTGGTTTTCCAAATGCAGGTAAATCAACTTTATTATCAGTTGTAACAGCTGCTAAACCCGAGATTGCTAATTATCCTTTTACTACACTTGTACCAAATTTAGGAATAGTAAAATACAGAGAATACAAATCGTTTATCATTGCCGATATTCCCGGAATTATTGAAGGGGCGCATGAAGGTAAAGGTCTTGGCTTGCGATTTCTTCGACACATAGAACGAAATTCATTATTACTTTTTCTTGTTCCTGCTGATACAAAAGATATTGTAGAAGAATATAAAATTTTATTGAACGAGCTTAAGCAATACAACCCTGATATGCTTGATAAAAAAAGAATATTGGGTATTTCTAAAAGCGATTTGTTAGACGAAGAATTAGAAAGAGACATCACAAAAGATTTAAAAAAGCGTTTAACGGGGAAAAATAAAATAGAGTTTATGTTTTTCTCTTCAGCTACTCAAAAAAATCTTACTCAACTAAAAGATCTTTTGTGGAACGAATTACAAGACAAGTTTTAAATTGAAATTTATACTTTCATCTAAATTACAAAAATTGCTTGCTATTCATCTTTATTAAAAAATTCGATTCTGCCCTTGTTTATTAAATTAATTGTCGTAAGATTGCTATTCGATTAATTCAAAATATTTAAAATTTATGTTATGAAAAAACTTCTTCTCACTTCGTTTGCAATTTGTGTTTACATAAATGTTTTTGCACAAACAACATTAGTAAACTACAATTTCAATAGCGCAAGCAGTTATCCTATTTCTCCCGATGCAAGTGCGGGAGGAATTACGGGTTCTTTGACAAGCACCGAGAGTTTTCAAACCTATTCAGGTGTTGCCACAGGTGCTTCTGCTTTTACGCAGAACACAACCGCCGGAAATGCAATAGCGATGGCAAACAGTAGCGGAACCAATACGAAAAATTTTATTTTGCATTTAAACGGGACTGCAATGAATCAATATCAGGGTTTGTTGCTTTATTTACAAAGCCAAAGAAGTACAACAGGCGCAACAACTATTACAATTGCAGTAAGTACAGACGGAACAAATTATACTAATCTGGGTACAACAATAACAGTGCCTACTTCTTTTGGAGAAAGCGTTATTAGTTTAACGGGTATAAGTGCTGCCGCAGATGTTTATATAAAACTGATGGCAAGTGGCGCAAGCGGAACAGGAACTTTACGTATTGATAATTTAGAAATACAAGGCAACCAAACACAAAACGCATGGCTGAGTAGTGGCACAAATATTTTTTATACAACAGGAAACGTTGGAATAGGAAATACTAATCCAGATAGACCATTGGATGTGACCGGGAACGCAAGAGTTTCCGGCACTTTCTCAGCTGGAGCAACAACTTTATCAAGTTTGACTACAAGTGGGGCATTAAGTGCAGGAACATTAACAGTAACAGGAGCAACCACTTTAAGTAGTGTAACAGCAAGCGGAACAGTTACAGCCAATCAATTAACATCAACTAATAATTTAAGCGCACCGGTTATTTTAACAAGCAGAATACTGAGCCTTGACAGTTTAATACGATTTGGAGATAGTACGGTAATAATTCCGGCTGCCGGTGTTACCAAAACAAATCCTCTTACCACACTGCCCGTAACTTTTGATAACATATACAGTGATAAACAACGTTTGGCAATAGGCTTCAGCTATGCAGCAGCAACCAATGCTTTTGCAATTGGAACTAACATCAACAACCCAACAAAAGCGTATGGAGCAAACAGCATTGCAATAGGACAAGCCGGAACAGAAACTAATGGAACCGGAAGTATAGCTTTAGGATTTAATGTAAAGACCGCACAAGCAGCTAATAACTCTATTGTAATTGGAAGTGGTTTTGGAACAACAACAGGTAATGCTTTGGTAAATAGCACAGCGCAAAGTTTAGTCGTTGGTTTCAATAGTAACTTACCAACCTTTTTTGTTGGAACAAGCGCAGGTACAAACACAACAGGCAAAGTAGGAATTGGAACGATAACACCCGATTCTAAACTAACAATAAACGCTACCGACATAGGAGGAATTACCATAAAAACAGTTGATGCTGCCGATTTTGGTTACAACACTTACATTGCAACTAACCGCGCAAACACTAAAGCACTTGCAATATTTAATGAAAGTGTTGACGTTACTAATGAAACTTTTTTAGTGTATGGCGATGGTCGCACGCAAATTGGTTATCTGACTCAAACCGCAGGTTCGCATACCGATGCATTGCTTATGGTAAACGGAAAAGCAGTTGCAAAATCATTTTATGTAACTAATCTCAACTGGAGCGATTTTGTTTTTGATAGCGATTATAAATTAATGAATCCGTACGAAGTGGAAAATTATTACAAAAAAAATCATCATCTTCCGGGTGTGCCAAGTGCAAAAGAAATTAAAGAGAAAGGAAACAACCTTGGAGAAACAGATGCTATTCTCTTACAAAAAATAGAAGAAAATACTATGTATATAGTTGACATTACTAAAAAATTAGAAGCGCAACAAAAAGAAATTGAAAAAGTAAAAAAGCAAAATACAGAATTGAAAAACGAAATTACCAAACTGAAAACAAAATAAAAGATGAAAAAGATATTTTTTATATTTCTTTTCAGTGTAAAAGCTATTCTGCTTTATCAACAGGGAACAGGTTTTATTACTATTAATGACCGCCACTTAATTGACCAACAAGGGAAACCTTTTTTTGTAAAAGGTGTAAATTACAGTATAGATTTATTTGTGCCAAGTACCACCGGCCTAAGTGATATTGAATTAAGACCTGCCGCCGGTTATTATTATAACTTTGTTTTTCCTTGCACTGATTCAGCATCTTGTCTTACTTCAATTAAAAATGATTTTAAGTTTATACGAGATAGTCTTGGTTGTAATACAATTAGGCTCACTATGGGTAGAGCCTCTATAGATAGTTGCGGCGCATCTGATTTTACTGTTGTTGTTAAAGACCCTAACGGGGAACACTTTACCCATACTACCGACTTAACTTTTCTTGTGCCTTTATACCAAAAAATAGCTGATATAGCCGCGCAAGATAGTATTAATCTTATTTTACTACCCACTTCTGGAGGATTAACATGTAAGGATAATCCAACAATTCAAAATTATGTTTACGCATATCTAAGAACAATGGCAGACTCGCTTAAAAACAAAAGTGCAATTATGGCTTACGATGAGTTTAACGAGCCACAGTATTTTGGTCTGGACGACGATAATCTTACCAAGCAGGAGATTTGTACAATGACACATAGCTGGTATGATACTTTAAAAATCAATGACCCTAACCATCTTATTACTGTTGGGCTTAATGAAAGAGGGCTCGGTGTTGATGCTTTTCAATGGAGCTCAGATGTGTATAAGGCAGATTTTTACGCCTTTCATATTTACGCTAACCCAAATTTACTTACACATTATGATGTTAGTTGTAACTGCTATTTATTAGATACAAACTTAAACCAGTGTGATGTCCAAAATTATATGGAAAAATTTAATGCAGCTATTACTTGGATACAAAAGACCACCAACCTGCCTTGGATGTTGGGAGAAACAGGTTTTAGAACTAAACCAAGTTTAATCTGTGGTAATCCTACAACTTTTGTAAGTGATGGGAATGAAACTATGCAGGAAGATTTTATGCTTAATGCCCTTAACCAAACCATTAAAGCAGGTGGCATGGGTACTATTTGGTGGGATTATAAAGAATCTTATTGGTTTCCGCCCAATGAACCTTCACTAAGATATTATGGTTTAGTTGACACAAGCGGAAGAATTAAACAAGCTGGAATTGCTTTGAAAAATTTTAACAGTAATAACGTTATCGGAACTCCTACAGGCTACCCAAGCAATTATCAAAACATAATGAATTATACCGGCACTGTTGTTACAGGTACTGTTAATGACCAAAACGGACAACCAATAAAAGACGCGGGGGTTTATGGTACTCATGCTGATACAACAGGCTGGTCATACGGTTCATGGACATCGACTGATGAAGGCGGAAATTTTACTTTGACTTCAATTGCGCCCATCTATCCTAATCCAAACTCTACCACTGAAGTAAATCTATTATTCATAAGTGCAATTGGGTATGATAAAAAAAATTCTTACCGAACTAGTGCCGCTCTTCTTAGCGGTCAAACCTTTGTTTTAAATATAGCGGCTAATTATGACACTCAACCTAACCCTGCCCAGTATATGGCAACAAATAACGACCCCATTGTAAGCGCGCCAAATATTCTTACACTCACAAATTTTGGAGTTAATTATTCAGGCAGTGGAACTGTTTACAGGCACGATTTTATTGCCATGAACGAAATAGAAATACTGCCACAAGGTAGTACAGAATCGTATGTTGAGCCCGGTGCAGAAGCTGCTTTTTACATTGCGCCTGTTGATGTAGACTGTAACGATGCTGCCTGGAGCAACTCTAACTGGCAGCGCAAAGCAAACACAGGAAATAGTAAACAGCCCGTAGGAGGTGGTATGCAGGAAACAACAAGTATAGAAAATAACACGAAAACGGTTTATCTAAGCCCCGAAAGCTTTTTGCTGCAAGTATTTCCCAACCCTGCTAACGACAAAGTTTTGGTAAAGAGCGAAAAAAACATTAATTTTATAACACTAAGTAATATGTATGGTGCAAACGTGGCAGAATTTAATTTGCAGGGTGAAAAAGAACAACAAGTAAATATAAGCGCGCTGGCACCCGGCACATATATGATAAAAATAACTTACAGTGATAACAGCATGTCTTACACACAAATTATAAAACAATAAAATGAAAAATATTTTTTTAACGCTCTTTGTTTTAAATGCTTTTATAACTAAGAGTCAAAATTGGGAATGGGTAAAACTTATGCAGCCCACAAACAATAAATCTTACATGGGTGTTAAAGTGGGGCTTGACGGTAACGTATACGGTGGGGGCTATTTTAATTCTTCTATTGATTTGGGTAACGGATATGTTATTAACGGTGGAACTGATGGCTTTATAACTCAGTTTGATACAGCGGGTTTGTGCCAATGGAAACAGAAAATAAACGTAACTACTCAGGGTTGCGGTTGTAATGTTCAAGGTAATACCACTAATGCCCAAATTGCGGGTTTCGATAGTCAGGGCAATATTATAGTGTTTGGTAGTTTTTGCGGATGTGGAGAAACTTTTGGTAATGGTATAACATCTAGTGCAACCGGATTTAATTTGTATTTAGCTAAATATAACAGCGCAGGTCAGTGCCTTTGGGTCAAAACAAAAGCTGGCGCTTATAATTCTGGTACTGGAACAACAGTTGATATTATCAATGCAATTACCATTGATACAAATGATAATATATATATATCCATGTTAAATTACGCAGCAAGCACCAGTTTTTGCGGATTAAATTTTTCCAGTAACGGACAATACTTATTCAAAGTTAATACAAATGGAGTTGGTATATGGAGCATACAAACAGCGAACACCACAAGTGGTTATAGTATTATGCAAATGAAACATTTTAATAATAGATTGTATGCTTCATCACAGTTTGGAGGTACTTGTACGTTTTGAAGCAACACTTTCACATCAATTGGAAGCTTAGACGTAGCTGTCATAAAAACAGATACGGCTGGAACTATTTTAGCTGCTAATGATATTGGCGGAGTAGGTGGCCAAACAAGTGCACTTTCTGTGGTGGTTACGAATAATAAAGTTATTTTATTATCACAAACTACTTCGTCTTCCATTGTAGCTGGCACATATACTTTAAACACAAGCAGTAGCAAAGACAAAACATTTTTAGTTTCTTTAGATACAAGTTTAAATGTGCTTAATGCCCGCAATACCGCTAACGACAGTCTAGGAAGTGGTTCAGGTTTATATAATGATAAATGGGGCGGTATTTATTTAACAACAAACAGCTACGGAACAACCGGGTTTGGTAATTTAAATAATGTAAGTGCGGGTCGTAGCATAATAAAAATGGATGCTTCTTTAAATTGTTTTTGGTATTTACAAAATGTGAGTACATGCGTAGCACCCGATACATTGGGTAACGTATATATAGTAGATGGTTTTAATGTTTCCGCAACGTATGGCCCTTTTACAGTGAATACAGCTGGGCATGGTAAAACATTAGGTAAAATACAAAACACACTTACACCTATTGGCGGCCCTGCGGGTAAACAAACAAATAACATGCAGGTTTACCCCAATCCAAGCGCGGGCTTGTTTAATTTAAAATTAGCTAACGCAATAAAAAACAATAACGGTATAAAAATTATTTTGTATGATGTAAACGGCAAGCTTGTAGATAATATTCCTTTTATAAAAAACGATGAAACAACTTTGCAAATTAATTTAAGCAGTTACGCGCAGGGAAACTACATAATAAAAGCAGAGGTAGATGGCATTTTGTATTCTTCTAAATTAGAGAGGTAGAAGTTTTAAACTATTAGTAACTCAGGATTTAACTTTATGAGCGTCTACGATAAATACGAATTTGTTATAGGATTGGAAGTACACATACAATTACTTACCAAAAGTAAAATGTATGCTAACGATTCTGCCGAATATGGTGGCTTACCAAATACACATGTAAGTGTAATTACATTAGGTCACCCCGGTACTTTACCGAAAGTAAACAAGCGTGCTATTGAATTTGCTGTTAAACTGGGCTTGGCAGTAGAAGGAAATATTCGCTATGAAAATCAATTTGCGCGGAAAAATTATTTTTATGCCGATTTACCTAAGGGATATCAGATAACGCAAGATAAAACTCCGTTTTGTAATGGCGGACACATTACTATAAAACTAAAAGACGGCAGTGAAAAAAACATCAACATCACACGCATACACATGGAAGAAGATGCAGGCAAGAGCATGCACGACCAGGACGCTACAGATACTTTAGTTGATTTGAATCGTGCGGGTGTCCCATTATGTGAAATTGTTTCTGAACCTGAAATTGCCAATGGAGAAGAAGCTTATGCATATTTAACAGAAGTAAGAAAATTAGTGCGCTATCTTGATATTTGCGATGGAAACATGGAAGAAGGTTCTATGCGTTGCGATGCTAACGTTTCCGTAAGAATAAAAGGCGCCAAAGAATTCGGAAAAAAAGTAGAAGTAAAAAACATGAACTCGATACGCAATGTGCAACGAGCCATTGATTTTGAATTTATACGTCAGATTGATTTACTGGAAGCAGGGAAAAAAATTGCTGGCGAAACCAGGAGCTTTGATGCAGTAAAGGGAACCACTTTTGGAATGCGTAGCAAAGAGGAAGCAAATGATTACCGTTATTTCCCTGAACCAGATTTGCAACCGGTTTTTATTACCGAAAAATACATTAACGAAGTTAGAAAAACGCTACCCGAATTACCAAACGCACTGCACAAACGTTATGTAAAAGAATTCAGTCTGTCAGAATACGATGCGGCTGTGTTGACTGATACGAAAGAAATTGCATTATACTTTAATGAACTTGTTAAACACACAAAAAACTATAAAGCTGCAGCAAATTGGCTGACCGTAAATATTAAAAGTTATTTGAATGAAAATGCAATTCATATTGCGCAATTCCCGATTAAGCCACAACAGATTATTGAATTGATTTCTATTATTGACGATGGAAAAATCAGTCATACTTCAGCATCTCAAAAAATATTTCCTGAATTGGTAAACGATCCTTCTAAATCTCCTTTGCAAATTGCCCAAGACTTAAACCTTTTACAAGAAAGTAACACAGATGCCTTGCAAGATTTAGTAAACCAGGTAATAGCAAAATATCCCGAAAAAGTTATTGAATACAAAAACGGAAAAGTAACTTTAATAGGTTTATTTATGGGTGAAGTAATGAAACTCAGTAAAGGAAAGGCCGATCCAAAAGTTACCAGTAAACTCGTAAAAGAAACATTGGATAAAGCCTAATGCATTTGGGCTTTACTTTACTTCTCCAAATCTATCTCCTCATCCCCTGCTTTATAAGGCAAATAAGTAAAAATAAACTGGAACATCTCTTCGGTGGTGCCCATGCTGTATAAATCGTTACGTTCTTTTATATCCCGTGGCGGATTAAAAGGATTAAAAGGATTTTTTATTGTGTTATCATATATACCAAATGCATAAATAGTAGAGCCCGCAGGAATTTTAACAGGATGCTTATATTTATAATAATACTGCCATTTAAAGTCCCACTTATTTATTCTAACCAACTTTATAGTATCTCCCTGAGGTGTTAAAGCATAAGCCCAAAAAGTCTTTCCTATTAAATGCATGTGCGGATTCACAGATAGAATTGACATATCAACGGGAGTAGTCCATTTACTTGAAAAAGTTTTTACAGTGTTAGCAGGAATATCAAATTTTGGTTCTATTGGCGCAATACCAAATGTACCAAGCTGCGTTTCTTGAATCGGTCGCACAGGCTTCGGACCGAAAAATAAATTAATTCTTGAAGAATCAACACAATCAGCTTTACTCGGACCATAATGCAAATTCTTTAAAAAGAAAGCACCTTTTTTCTTTAAAATATATCCGCCAATATCTTTTGAATATTTTTGCGGAGTATACCCCGGCAAATAATAAACTGTATTGGGAGTAAGAACAGGATATGTTCCGTCATCATTTGGCAGGCTCATCAATTTATAAACATCCTCCGCCACTCCAGGAACATCCAACCAAAAAGATTTTCCTTCAAATACGTTTTTCTTTTTTCCCTCTTCATAAGAAATTAAATGCCCGTTTACATGATGCGCTAACTTACGTTGTTGAGGAACAAATTCAATAATGCTGACAAACGTATCGTGCGCCAATTCATATGGCATTTTTACCATATAGAAATGGTCTGTCCCGTTTCCTTTTATTGGAACAGCATCCTTCATTTTTATTACTAGATCCGGTTTTCCAAAAAAAGAACCTGTGTAAAACTCAGGAACTTTAACTTTTGAAGTATCTCCCGGTAAGCAACCGCCATCCACCCAATTTTTTATTAAGTCTATTTGCTCAACACTTAAAACTCTTTCATTACTAAAATGCGAATAACTCCCATCAGCAGGCCAGGGCGGCATGTAACGCGTACCAGTGACAAATTTTATTTTGTTTGCGTTACGTTTTGCATCGGTGTAATTCAAAAGTGTAAACGGTCCGGCTTCACCGTTACGGTGACAAGGAGTACAATTCTTAAAAATAATTGGAGAGATGTCATCTGCAAAAGTCATAAGTGAATTTCTTTCCTGCTTTTTTTCTGAAGAAGTATTAGTACATGAAAAAAAGGCAATTCCAATAAGTAAAAAAGAAAATTTTAAATTTATAATTGAAAAAATGGAATTGCATTTCATGGAACTAATCACTAAAATTACAATACGTCTTTTGGCTTTTCTTCCTCGATTACATTGGCATGTTTTTCCATCTCACGCTTCATTTCACTGGTGCTATCCTTGATATCTTGCTGAATACCTTGAGTTGCATCTTTAAACTGACGAATTCCTTTTCCCAGATTTCTCATCACAGTTGGCATACCTTTACCGCCAAATAAAAGTAAAATAGCTAAAAAAATAATAAAGAGCTCTCCCCCACCCAAAAAATCAAACAACAAAAGGACAGTCTTAAACATTTTTATAAATTTTTATTTTTTCTGAATTTTATAAGTGTGTAAATACCAAGAGAGAAAACAAGTACAATAATGCCCAGGATAAATATTTCGCTTGCTCCGAATTCGCTTATATTTGTTGCTGCTCTTAATAAAATTAATTTCATTCTTTTATTTTTCTCGATTCTTGCCTCTTTACTCTTGCTTCTCTTACTGTTTTACTGCCCTGCCTTTAATTTCAATATCTCCTTCAATTTTTGTAAAGTGTAATCAATTTCTTCCTTGGTGGTATATTTACTAAATGAAAACCGAACTGAAGGTCTTGCCATGTCAACACCCAAGCCACGTAGCACATGCGAGCCTTGATTACTGCCCGAAGAACAAGCGCTTCCACCCGAAGCACAAATGCCCTGTATATCTAAATTGAATAACAACATCTCCGCATCTTCACTGGCTGGCAACAATACGTTTAACACTGTATACAAACTATTTTCATTAATCTCACCGTTAAACTCAACACCCTGAATATCCTTTTTCAATTGTTCAATCATATAATTTTTTAAACCACGGATATGATTTTGATGTTGAGTCATTTCTGTATTACAGATTTCAAATGCCTTTGCTAATCCAACAATGCCGTAAAGATTTTCCGTTCCGCCGCGCATATTACGCTCTTGTGCTCCACCGTGAATAAGCGGCTTTAATTTTATCGCATGATTTACGTATAAGAACCCAACTCCTTTCGGACCATGAAATTTATGTCCTGCACAAGTAACCATGTGTACTTTTATGGTACGCAAATCCATTGCAAAATGCCCCATGGTTTGTACAGTGTCACTATGAAAAATTGCCTCGTATTTTTCGCACAAATGACCTACTTTATTTATTGGCAATAAAGTTCCCACTTCATTATTTGCATGCATTAACGAAACAAATGATTTTGGATTTGCTTTTAACAATTCTTCTAAATGAACTAAGTCAACATTACCCTTTTTATCAAGGTTAACCAAACTTAATTTTATTTTTCCTTCCTTTTCTAATTCTGTTAAAGTATGCTCCACTGCATGATGCTCTATTTTAGAAGTAATGGCATGCTTTATTCCTAACGTTTCAATCGCCTTTACAATAGCCATATTATCAGCCTCTGTTCCACCCGATGTAAAAAATATTTCAGCAGGAGTAACATTTAAAATTTTTGCTATTGTTTTACGCGCTATTTCTATTGCAGAACGTGTTTTTCGGCCGAATGAATGGATAGAAGACGGATTACCGAAATCTTCTTTCATATATGGAAGCATAGCCTGTAAAACTTCTTCGTCAAGCTTTGTTGTTGCCGCGTTATCTAAATATACTTTCATCCTATGCTATAATCAATGATTCAACAAATTTAAGTGTCTTATCAATTTCAGGTTGCATAAATCTGTCATTTTCTGCAAATGAAACCTTTTTTCTGTATTGAGCAATTGCTCGTTCAATTACCGGAGATGATTTTACAGGCTTTCTAAACTCAAGTGCCTGCGTAGCTGTCATAAACTCTATGGCAAGCACTTTAAAAGTATTTTCTACAACAAGTAAACATTTTGTTGCTGCATTAGCGCCCATACTTACGTGATCTTCCTGTCCGTTAGAAGAAACAATGCTGTCAACCGAAGCAGGTGTGCATAATTGTTTACTCTGAGAAACAATAGAGGCAGCAACGTATTGCGGAATCATCAAGCCGGAATTTATTCCCGGTTTGGCAACTAAAAACGAAGGTAATTTGCGCGCTCCGGAAATTAACTGATACGTGCGTCGTTCTGAAATACTTCCCAGTTCTGCAATTCCCATTGCTAAATAATCCAATCCAAGCGCAAGCGGTTGTCCATGAAAATTTCCGCCCGAAATAATTTCATCACTTTCCGGAAAAATGGTCGGGTTATCTGTAACTGAATTTATTTCTGTCTCTATAATTTGCTTTACATGACGGACTACATCTTTTGTAGCACCATGCACCTGCGGAATGCAACGAAACGAATAGGGATCCTGAACCCATTCCTTTTTCTGTACAATAAGTTTACTTCCTTTTAAATATTTTTCTATTGCCTTGGCCGTCTCAATTTGTCCTTTATGCGGCCTTACATTTTGTATAGCATCACTAAAAGGATCGGGTCTGCCGAGAAAAGCATCTAGAGCAATAGCCCCAGTAAAATCGGCCAGTTTATTAAGCTGATTACTCTTTATCAAACACCAGACTGCATAGGCGCTCATAAACTGTGTTCCGTTTAAAAAAGCTAAACCTTCCTTAGTTTGTAAAGCAATTGACTTTAAATTAAGTTTTTTATAAAGTTCACTTGTTGCTATTTTTTTACCCTCAAAATGTACATCTCCCAAGCCAATTAGCGGCAAAGTTAAATGTGCCAAAGGAGCCAAATCGCCCGATGCTCCCAATGAACCCTGCTGATAAATTACGGGGATAATATTATTATTATAAAAAAACAACAAACGTTCAACGCTATCTAAACTAACACCCGATTTGCCGTAAATAAAATTCTGAATTTTAAGTAACAGCATTATTTTCACAATTTCCTTAGGCACTTCATCACCCATACCGCAAGCATGCGATTTAACCAAATTTTCCTGCAATTTTTGAAGGTCATCTTTAGCAATAACAACGTTACACAAAGAACCGAAACCTGTATTAATACCATAAATAGCTCCTTTTTGAGAAGATAGCATTTTATCTAAAAAATTACGGCAATTTTTAATGTTTTTTACCGACTGTGAAGAAAGTTCAAGCTTAGCATCGGATGCAATAACTTTTTCGATATCTGCCAGTGATAAATATTTCTTGGGGTCTAAAGAAAACATGGTTGCAAAGATAACAAATGCTACGAATTACGAATGAATACAATGCGAATATACGAATCTAAAAAGGGTCTCAGATTAGGATTTGAAACACTAAATTTAGAAGGCTAAACAATTCGTACCATTCGTAAGGCTGTTATTCGTATTTCGTAGCATATTTCGTATATTCGCAATTCGATTTTATGGGAACAATGACCGCAAAAAAAATCCAGATGGTAGACCTCAAGGGTCAGTACCAAAAAATTAAAACTGAAGTAGATAAAGCTATTCAGGAAGTAATTGATAACGCAACATTTATAAATGGGCCCGCTGTAAAAGAATTTCAAGCTGATTTAGAAAAATACCTGTCCGTTAAAAATGTAATTCCCTGTGCAAACGGAACCGATGCTTTGCAAATTGCCATGATGGCCTTAGGATTAAAACCGGGCGATGAAGTCATAACAGCAAGTTATACGTACGTAGCAACAGCAGAAGCAATAGGTTTATTGGGTTTAACACCGGTTTTAGTAGATGTTTATCCGGATACTTTTTGCATAGATGTAAAAGCAATCGAAAAAGCTATAAACCCAAAAACGAAAGCTATAGTTCCGGTACATTTATATGGCCAGTGCGCCGATATGGAAGCTATTATGGAGCTTGCCAAAAAAAATAATTTGTTTGTGATAGAAGATGTGGCTCAGGCTTTAGGTGCCGACTATATTTTTAGCAACGGAAAAAAAACTAAAGCCGGAACAGTTGGCACATTTGGTTGTACTTCTTTTTTTCCATCAAAAAATTTAGGATGTTATGGCGATGGCGGTGCAATTTACACCAATGACGATGAGCTTGCTAAAAAATGCAGGATGATTGCTCACCACGGCGAAAGTGTAAAATACGTGCATGATATTTTAGGAGTTAATTCTCGCTTAGATTCAATACAAGCCGCTGTTTTAAAAATTAAATTAAGCCATTTAGATGAGTATGCAGCAGCAAGAAATTATGCCGCAGATTATTACGACAAGGCTTTTGCAAATAACACGAAGATAAAAACACCTGTTCGTTCTAAAAACTCAACACATGTTTTTCATCAATATACAATGACACTAACAGGTGTTGATAGGGATAAACTACGTGAATTTTTAGCCAGCAAAGAAATTCCAAGCATGATTTATTATCCTATTCCGTTGCATATGCAAAAGGCATTTAAAAGTGATTTGTATAAGGAAGGGGCTTTCCCTGTTACAGAAAAACTTTGTGCCTGTGTATTATCATTGCCCATACACACCGAACTAGATAATGAAACTTTAAAATATATTTCTGATTCAGTAAAAGAATTTGTCAATTAATTAATATTAAAATACTATGAATATTGCAGTTGTAGGAACAGGTTACGTTGGATTAGTTACCGGGACTTGTTTAGCAGAAACAGGTAACACAGTAATTTGCGTTGATATAAACGAAGAGAAAGTAAAAAAAATGAAAGAAGGGGTGGTACCCATTTACGAACCACACCTGGATACTTTATTTCATCGCAACATTAAAGCCGGCAGATTAAGTTTTACAACCGATTTAGAAAAAGCTATTGAGAAAGCGAAAATTATTTTCCTTGCTTTACCCACTCCTCCCGGCGAAGATGGCAGTGCAGATTTAAGTTATGTATTGGGCGTTGCCAGCGATTTAGGAAAAATCATTAAAGATTATAAAGTCATTGTAGATAAAAGTACTGTCCCTGTTGGCACAGCCGACAAAGTTCGCGCTGCTGTTGCAAAACATGCTAAAGTTGAATTTGATATTGTTTCTAATCCTGAATTTTTACGTGAAGGATTTGCTGTTGATGATTTTTTAAAACCCGATAGAGTTGTTATTGGTGCAACTTCTGAAAAGGCACGGAAGACAATGGAAGAACTTTACAGGCCTTACGTACGTCAGGGAAATCCTATAATTTTTATGGATGAGAAATCGGCAGAGCTTACAAAATATGCAGCTAATGCTTTTCTGGCCACTAAAATTACTTTCATGAACGAAATTGCCAACCTCTGCGAAAAATTAGGAGCCGATGTTGATATGGTGCGTATTGGTATTGGCAGCGATGACAGAATTGGAAAACGTTTTCTTTTTCCGGGAATTGGTTACGGTGGAAGTTGCTTCCCGAAAGACGTACAGGCATTAGCAAAATCTGCTGCTGAAGTAAAATACGATTTCAGTTTACTTACTTCCGTAATGAGCGTAAACGAACGTCAGAAAACAATTATCATCCCAAAAATAAAGTCTTATTTCAATGCCCATTTAAAAGGAAAGCATTTTGCGGTTTGGGGATTAGCTTTTAAACCCGATACAGATGATATTCGTGAAGCTCCGGCACTTTATGTTATAGACGAATTACTTGCCGCTGGTGCAACAGTTACTGCACATGACCCTGAAGCAATGGAGAACGTAAAAAAGATTTATGGTGATAAAATAAAATTTGCAAACGATCCATACGAAGCTTTGAAAAATGCAGATGCCTTAATCATTGCAACTGAATGGGCTTTGTTCAGAACCCCGGATTTTGACAAAATCTCTGCAGAATTAAAAAATAAAGTAATTTTTGACGGAAGAAATTTATACGGACTCGATCAAATGAAAAAATTAGGTTATTACTATTGCAGTATTGGAAGAGAAGTGGTGAAATAAATACAATGGAACGCAGATAACGCGGATTTATATGGTTAACGCGGATAAAAAATTTAATGCGCTGTTGTTGAAGTAAAATAAAAAATCATACTAAATCATAACAATCAGCGTCATCAGCGTTCTATTAAAAAAAACAAAATGCAAAAAAGAGTTTTAATAACAGGTGCCGCAGGGTTTTTAGGTTCACACTTATGCGACCGTTTTATAAAAGAAGGTTATCATGTTATTGCAATAGATAATCTTATTACAGGGGATATGCGCAACATAGAACACCTGATGAAACTTCCAGATTTTGAATTTCATCATCACGATGTTACAAAACACATTCATGTTCCGGGCGAAATTGATTATATCATGCACTTTGCTTCTCCCGCAAGCCCGATTGATTATTTAAAAATTCCAATACAAACTTTAAAAGTTTCTTCCTTAGGTACACATAACGTACTAGGACTTGCACGCGTAAAAAAAGCACGCGTATTGGTTGCTTCAACCAGCGAAGTGTACGGAGATCCAACACAGCATCCACAGACCGAAGAATATTGGGGTAATGTAAATCCTGTTGGTCCACGTGGTTGCTACGATGAAGCAAAACGTTTTATGGAAGCATTAACAATGGCTTATAATAACACACATCAGGTAGAAACACGCATTGTAAGAATATTTAATACTTATGGACCTCGCATGCGTCTTAACGACGGACGTGTGTTACCTGCATTTATCGGACAAGCTTTGCGCGGGGAAGATTTAACCATGTTTGGCGATGGAAGCCAGACACGCTCATTTTGTTACGTTTCTGATTTAGTGGATGGTATTTATAGATTGCTTTTAAGCGATTATCATTTACCGGTTAACATTGGTAATCCAAGTGAAATAACAATAAAAGAATTTGGCGAAGAAATTTTAAAACTTACAGGAGCAAAACAAAAATTAATTTCACTTCCGCTTCCTAAAGACGACCCCAAACAACGTCAGCCGGATATTACCAAAGCAAAAGCTTTATTAGGTTGGGAACCCAAAGTAAATCGTGCCGAGGGTTTAAAAATTACTTTCGACTATTTTAAATCTCTTCCTCACGAAGAACTTTTTAAAACAGAACACCGCGACTTAGAAAAACTAAATAAATAGTTTTGCGTCACTACAACATTACCGTAAAGGGAAAGGTTCACGGGGTATCTTATCGTTTTTGTACGCATTTACAAGCATTAAAACTAGAATTAACCGGTTATGTAAAAAACCTTCACGATGGCAGCGTATTTATGGAAGTTGAAGGAAACGAAGAAAATATTAATAAACTAATTGCTTGGTGCTATGTTGGTTCTCCCTTGGCAAAAGTAAGCGAAGTTATAGCAGAAGAAAGTGAAGTGAAAGACTTCGCAAATTTTGAGATAAAAAGGTAGGTTAGAATTTACCGCTTAATCCAACTCCAAAAACCGGTCCACTGTTTATACCAGTACCAACATTCAGGTGAATACCAAAATTAGGAACAATAAAGAACCTAAACCCGGTTTCTATTCTCACTCCAATTGGAGTTATATTATATTGTGGGTTTGAACGATAAGGATTTACAGGCGACCTGGTAATTATTCTGTTAAAATAACCCAACTCAATGCTTGAATACATTTCAACTTTCTCTTGCCGTATATAATGAAAATTAATTCCTAAAAAAGCCCGTGTTGTCAGCGCATTCCATGTATGTGTCTGGATTTTATTATATCCATCATATTCATCAAATCTAATAATGGTGTTTGTATAATTCATATCAACACCAAACCCAATCAAATTACTTACTAAATACTCGCCCTTAATTCCAATTGGGCCAACATTACTAGTAGAAAAATCTGTAAGGGTATTCCCAAAAATATGGTCAGTAGCTATCTGCAAATTCAAAATATAATTATACGGGTTTATGAAACCATAATATCCATCAACTAAAATATTTCCTTGCTTAACACATTCTTTATCCTGTGCCCTTAGTTTTAAACCAAGCGTACACATCAAAACCAGCATCATTATGACTTTTTTCATAAATTCTTCATTAGTCTAAATAAACTTAACAAAAATATACCGTTTTCATGAAAGTAAGAGCAAAATCAAAGCATTTAAGCTATTTTTGCAACCTGTTAATTATGACAACCGAAGAAGAAATAAAACGTCGCCGTACCTTTGCCATTATCGCTCACCCCGATGCGGGTAAAACTACTTTGACAGAAAAACTTCTGTTGTTTGGTGGTGCCATACAAATTGCCGGTGCCGTAAAATCAAATAAAATTAAAAAAGGTACCGCTTCCGACTTTTTAGAAATAGAAAAACAAAGAGGTATCTCGGTTTCCACCTCCGTTATGGCATTTGAATTTAAAGGCAAGCAAATAAACATTTTAGATACTCCCGGTCACGAAGACTTTGCAGAAGATACTTACAGAACTTTAACTGCCGTAGACAGCGTAATCATGGTTATCGATTGTGTAAAAGGTGTTGAGCCACAAACCCGCAAGCTGTTAGAAGTTTGTCGCATGCGAAAAACACCGGTCATTGTTTTCATTAATAAAATGGATCGTGAAGGACGCGATGCATTTGATTTAATGGATGAGTTGGAGAAAGAACTTAAAATAAAAGTGCGTCCGCTTAGTTGGCCAATTGGCATTGGAAAAAGTTTTAAGGGTGTTTATAATGTATATGAAAAATCATTAAACCTTTTCACAGGCGATCAAAAACAAACTATTTCTGAATCGGTAGAAATTACTGAGTTTAATAAAGAAAATTTACGCAAATACCTGAGCGAAGATTTTACAGACACACTTCTTAATGATATTGAAGTTGTAGAAACAGTTTATCCTGAATTTAAAAGTGAAGATTATTTAAACGGAAATATTTGTCCGGTATTTTTTGGCTCTGCAGTAAATAATTTCGGTGTGCGCGAGTTGCTTAACTGTTTTA